>NZ_JBEYWW010000027.1:0-134867 GCF_040644635.1 Microbispora sp. NPDC046933
CGTTGAACAGCGCCTCGTCGTCGGCGTAGGAGGTCAGCATCAGGCAGGCCAGGCCGGGCACCTTCGAGCGGACCTCGCGGCAGACGTCCACCCCGTCGCCGTCGGGCAGGCGCACGTCCAGCACCGCGACATCGGGCCGCAGTGCGGGGATGCGGGCCACGGCAGAGTCGGCCGTCCCGGCCTCGCCGACGACCTCGATGTCGTCCTCGGCGTCCAGCAACGCCGCCACCCCACGCCGTACGACCTCGTGGTCGTCCACCAGGAACACCCGAATCATGTCTCCACGTTAAGCCGCGGGCGGGCCGAAGGTCCCGCGGGCCGGTGGCTTTCGCCCGGCGCCGGCGGCGGCGCCCGCGTGTTCTGCTGGTGCCTTGGGGGGCGGATGAAGCAGGAGATCGTGGTCGCCTACGACGGCACGCGGCAGAGCCGGGCCGCGATCGAGTGGGCCGCGGCGGAGTGCCGCGTCCGCCACCGTGCGGGCGTCACGGTGTGCCAGGTGTGGGACGGCCCCTACCCGGAGCGCGCCGAGGCCGTCGCCGCCGAGGAGCGCCGCCTGGCGGGGCTGCGGCTGTTCGAGGGGGTGCGGCTGGCCGAGCGCCTGCTGCCGGGCCGCGAGGTCCGTCCCGTGCTCGTGCGGGGAGACCCCAAGGAGATCCTGGTCGGCCTCAGCAGGAACGCGGCGATGCTGGTCGTGGGACACCGGGGGTTGGGCGGGCTGGCCGGGCTGCTGCGCGGGTCGGTCAGCGCGTACGCGGCGGCGCACGCCGCCTGCCCGGTCGTCGTGGTCGGCGCGCAGGCGTCAGGGGGCAACCGGCCGCCCGCCGGCGGTGTGATGGTGGGGATCGACGCGGCGCGGCCGGCCGGTCCCGAGGCGGACTCCGCCCTGCGCTTCGCCGTGGAGATCGCGCGCGGCAGGTCGCTGCCGCTGACCGCGGTGTATGCCACGAGAGGGCGTGAGCCGGAGGGCGAGCGGGCACTGGCGCGGATCGTCGAGCCGTGGCGGCGGCGCTGCCGGGCCCGGCCCGCGATCGGGACCAGGGTCGTCGAGGCGCCGCCGCTGCCCGCCCTGGTGGCCTGCGCCCGGGATGCGTGGCTGCTGGTCGTGGGTGCGCACGGAACGGGGGCCCGGCTGCTCGGTTCGGTGGGGCAGGGCCTGCTGCGGCGCGCCCCCTGTCCGGTCGCGGTCGTCCACCCGGCGCCCGTCTGGCCGATACCATGCGATATCCCGACAATCTGATCTTTGGAGTGACAATGCCCCGACCCGGTCTGGTGATCGGCGGATACACCCCCGACACGGAGGGGTCGGGCCCCGGCCTGACGGTGGCCCGGGCGCACGCGGACGGGCGGCTGGAGGCGGTGGCCGAGACGGCCGCGTCCGGGCCGTCGTTCGTCGTGGCCCACCCGCGGCTGCCGCTGCTGTACGCCGTGCTCGAACGCGCCGGGGACGGCGGGCTCGCGGTCTTCGCCGACGACTCCGCGCCTCGGCTGCTGGCCGAGCACCCCAGCGGCGGCTCGCTGCCGTGCCACCTGGCGCTCGACCCGGAGGCCCGGTGGCTGGCGATCGCCAACTACGGCGACGGGACCGTCACGGCCTACCGGCTGGGCGAGGACGGGATGCCCGAGCCGGGCCCGCTGACCTTCCCGCACGAGGGCCGAGGCCCCCACCCCGACCGGCAGGAGGGCCCGCACGCGCACCAGGCGGTCTTCGGGCCCGGCGGCGTGCTGTACGTGACCGACCTCGGCACCGACGAGGTGCGCCGCTTCCTGCCTGACATGCGCCCGCACCCCGACGGCCCCGTACGGCTGGCCTCCGGCAGCGGCCCCCGGCACTTCCTGCACCACGAGGGGCACTGGTACGTGACCGGCGAGCTCGACGGCACCGTCCGCGTCTACGACGCCGAGTGGCGGGAGGCGGCCGTGGTGCGGGCGAGCGGCGCCGTGGTGGACAACCTGCCCTCCCACATCGCGCTGTCGGCCGACGGCCGCCACCTGTACGTCGCCAACCGGGGGCCGGACACCCTGGCCGTCTTCGAGGTGGACGGGCCCCGCCTCACGATGGTGACCGAAGTGCCGTCGGGCGGAAGCTGGCCGCGCCACTTCGCGATCGACGGCGACCGCCTCTACGTCGCCAACCAGCGGTCCGATTCGGTCGCCGTGCTGGCGCTCAAGGACGGGCTGCCCGAGCCGACCGGTCAGGCGCTGGCGGTGGGCACCCCTTCGTGCGTACTCATCCGCTAAGTCGTCAGAGCACGCGGCCGACGCCGCCGACGATCCACACCCGCTGGGCCTGCCCGGTGCTCCGCGGGACCGCCGGCCGCCACTGGCGGATGTAGACGAGGCCGGGATCGACGAGTTCGGTGCCGTCGAAGAAGCGCAGCACCTTCTCCCGGTCCCGCGGCGCGTCGTCGGCCTGCGGCACGATCTGCCGGAACAGCTCGACGATCGGCGCGGCCAGCTCGGGCCGGCTGTCGAAGACGGCGTGACCGATGGCCAGGTAGCTGCCCGGGGCGAGGTGGTCGCGCACGCGGGCCACGCACTTGTACGGCTCGGCGGCGTCGGGGAGATACTGCAGCCGGGCCGGGATCAGCACCCCGACCGGCTGCCCGAAGTCGATGAGCCGGAGCATCTCGGGGTCGGCCAGCATCTCCGCCGGGCGCAGGATGGAGCCGTCGACCACCCCGGTGCCCGGGTTGCGGGCGAGCATGGCCCGCGCGTGGTTGAGCACCACCGGGTCGTCGTCGACGTACACCACACGGGCATCGGGGGCGAGCTCCTGGGCGACCTCGTGGGTGTTGCGCCGGGTCGGCAGCCCGGACGCCACGTTGAGGAACTGCCGCACGCCCTGCTCGACGAGGAAGCGCACCACCCGTTCCAGGAACTCGCGGGTGTCCACGGCCATCGTCCTGACCTCGGGCGCGATGGACATCAGCCGCTCGGCGAACCTCCGGTCGGCGGCGAAGTTGTCCTTGCCTCCGAGCAGGTAGTCGCTCATCCGGGCGATGTTCGCGGTGCCGGTGTTGAGGCCCGCCACCTTGGCGGGCCGCTCGCCCCCGCCCGGCTCCCCGGCCAGCCCCGTGCCGCCCAAACCGCCTCCCTCAGTCACACTGGTAATTATCGTCTTAATCCCACCAGAACGACCAGGCGTTCTGGCCAACGATCTGCTCGGCGTAGTCGGCCAGCGTGCCCGGGCCCTGCAGAACGCTGTCGGGGCAGAACGTCCAGTGCTCGGCCGCCACGTGCAGCGCGTGCGCGGGGGTGGCGGGCGGCGCGGCGACGCTGAGCTCCAGCGTGTTGAACCCCATGCCGACCACGCGCGCCCCGAACCGCTCCTCCCAGCTGCGCACGACGGCCGCCAGCGGCACGGTCCACTCGTTGTGGTGCAGCGCCCCCTGCCAGCCCATGGCGACCATCGCGTCGGCGCCGCGGGTCACCGCGGCGAGCCCCAGCGGCGTCATCCGCTCGGCGACCACGTCGGCGTACCAGTCGGCGACCACGTCGGGGTCGGCGACGAGCGCGGCGGGCGGTGCGATCCCCGGGCACTCGGCCCCGAACGGCGCCAGGTACGCCTCGTGGCCCAGCAGCAGGTCCTGCCACGCCTCGGCCATGAACCCGGCCGCGCTGTAGTAGTCGATCTGGGCGGGCGAGTCCGGCGCGATCTGCCCGGCCGACCAGGGCTGCACGCCGTCCTCCAGCAGCACCGGCCACAGGCCCGACCGGGGGTGCTCGGCGCGTAGCCGGGCCCACAGCCCGGCCGGCACCGGCTCGTCGCTCAGCCAGAACGAGGGACGGTGGTGGGTGCGCAGCTTGTCGTAGTCGGGGTCCGGCCACACGAGGGACCCGGACGGCAGCTCGACGGACAGCACCCGCCCGTCGCCGCCGTCGCCGAACAGCAGCTCCAGGCCCGTGGGGAGCCGCCGACGCTCGTGAACCGACATGCGCCAATAATGTCGGACCCGGCCTCGGCGCGTCCCGCGAGGGCGATCATTACGGGATGTCGAGCCGGCACAGCCCCTCGGCGAGAACCTTCGTGGTCAGGCGCGTACGGCTGTCGCAGCCCAGCTTGGCGAAGATGTGCTCCAGGTGGGTGGTCACGGTGCGCACGCTCAGGACGAGCGCGGCGGCGATCTGCGGGTTGGAGTCGCCCTGTGCGACCCGCGTCAGCACCTCGATCTCCCGCGAGGTCAGATCGTACGGCAGGGCGCACGGGCGCTCGGCGATGACCGCGCCCTGGATGGAGCCGTGGAAGCCCACGCCGGCCCGGTGGAGGCGCAGCTCGCGCCACTGGCCGGTGCCGTCGAGCCACAGCCCCCGGCGCGACAGCTCGCGGGAGTCGATGAACGCCCTGGCCAGCTCCGCCATCGCCGGCTCGGCCGCGAGCGCATCCGACGGGGGCCACCCGGCCACGTCCCTGCGCCGCCCGCCCCGTTCGTACGCCACGGCGTGGAATCCGGGCGGCAGGCCGAGCGGGTCGATGACGCAGCGGGTCACGTCGGTGAGGTGGGCCAGGGCGGGGGAGACGGCGCTGATCACCGCGGGCGCCTCGGGCGGCAGGTCCGCGCGTGAGCTGACGTGCAGCAGCCCGGTGTAGCGTCCGCCGGACAGGAACAGCGGCGTGGTGATCCCGGCGCGCCAGCCGTACGGCTCCAGGTGGCGGCGGAAGTAACGCTCGGTGCCGGGGGAGCCCATGACGACGGGCGTGCGCAGCGACATGGCCCGGCGGTAGGTGTCGAGCCGGGCGTACTCCTCCGCGGCGTCGTCGTCCACCCGCGTGTACCCCGACGACACCAGCGAACGGTGCCGGCCGGTCGCCGGGTCGAACGCGACGAACTCGTAGGCCTCCACGGGGATGACCTCGCCCAGCGCGGTCATCGCCCCGTGCGCCCCCTGCCGGGCCACCTGGAAGCCCAGTTCGGCGACGGCGTGCAGGCTCCGCGCGCTGAGGCTGATTGCATCCATGGATCCTCCATGCTCAGCCTGCCCGGTAAAGGTTGCGCAAGGAATACGTAAAGTCTCCGATGCAGTCGGCGGCCCCGTTTCCTACCCTCACCCGCAACACGACGGAGAGGCGGAGGACCAGTGAGGGTCACGAGAAGCCGGGCGGCCGCCCTCGCTGTGGCGGCCATCATGCTGAGCGGCGGGTGCGGGGGAGGATCGTCGTCCCAGGGCGGCGGCAAGGAGGCGAACGCGTTCTCCGTCGCGCTGACGGAACCCGACCATCTCACCCCGGGCAACACCTCCAGCGACTACTCGATCACGGTGCTGGACACGCTCTTCGAGACTCCGGTCTCCATCGACGCCGCCACCGGCAAGCCCGTGATGCGGGCGGCCGAGTCGGTGAGCAGCACCGACCAGAAGGTCTGGACGATCAAGTTCAAGCCGGGGCAGAAGTTCAGCAACGGCGAGCCGGTGACGGCACAGAGCTTCGCCGACTCCTGGAACGCCACGGCCTACGGCCCCAACGGGTGGACCAACAACTACTACTTCGCCAACATCGAGGGCTACGACACGCTCAACCCCGAGAAGGGCGATCCGTCCACGGACAAGATGAGCGGCCTCAAGGTGGTGGACGACACCACGCTCGAGGTGACGCTCACCGCGCCGTTCAGCCAGTTTCCGATCACGCTCGCCTACATCGCGTTCGCGCCGATGCCGAAGGCGGCGTTCGGCGACCTCAAGGCGTTCGACCAGGCCCCGGTCGGCAACGGGCCGTTCGTGCTCGACGGCGCCTGGGAGCACGACAAGCAGATCAAGATCAAGCGGTCGCCGTCGTACGCGGGCGAGCGCAAGGCCAAGGCCGACGGCGTCACCTTCAAGATCTACGCCAGCCGCGACACGGCGTGGACCGACCTGCGGGCCGGCCGGGTGGATCTGATGACGACTGTCCCGCCGGCCAGCACCGGCGAGGCGAAGAAGCTGCTCGGCGACCGCTTCGTGCGGACCCCCGACGGCACGATGGACTACCTGGGCTTCCCGACCTTCGACAAGCGGTTCGCCAACGCGGACCTGCGCAAGGCGTTCTCCATGGCCATCGACAGGCAGGCGATCGTGGACGCGGTCTACGACGGCGCGTTCAAGCCGATGGCGTCGCTGCTGGCGCCGCTGGTGCCCGGCTACCGGGAGAACGCCTGCGGCGAGGCGTGCACGTACGACCCGGCCAAGGCCAAGGCGCTGTTCGACAAGGCCGGCGGCTTCAGCGGCACGCTGAACCTGTGGTTCTCCAACGCCGACCCGAGCTACGAGCAGTGGATGACGGCGGTCGCCAACCAGCTGAAGCAGAACCTCGGCATCTCGGACATCAAGTTCCGCAAGATCCCGGCCGCCGACTACCTGTCGACCCTGCGCCAGCGCAAGGAGGACGGTCCGTACCGCAACAACTGGGTCATGGACTACCCGAGCCCCCAGGACTACCTGGAGTACATGTGGGGCGCGGGCAACCGGATGGGCTGGGAGAACAAGGAGTTCGACGACCTGATCAAGCAGGCGAACTCGGCGCCCAGCCTGGACGCGAGCCTGCCGCTCTACCAGAAGGCCGAGGACGTCGCGCTGGCCGAGATGCCGATGATCCCGCTGTGGAACTGGCAGAACCAGATCGGCTTCACCAAACGGCTGAGCGGCGTGGACGTGACGCCGTACAGCAAGAACCTGTACACGATCAGCGTGAAGCAGGGGTGACACGGGGGTGAGGTACGCCGCGCAGCGCCTGGCCCAGGCGATCCCGGTGTTCTTCGCGACCACCTTCCTGATCTACACGATGGTGTTCGCGCTGCCGGGCGACCCGATCCTGGCGCTCGCGGGCGACAAGCCGGTGCCCGAGCAGGTGCTCGACGTGATGCGGGAGCACTACCACCTGAACGACCCGCTGCTCGTGCAGTACGGCCACTACATGCTCGGGGTGTTCCAGGGCGACCTGGGGGAGACCTTCACCGGCCAGCCGGTGAGCGAGCTCCTCCAGGACCGCTGGGCGGTCACCGCGCAGCTCGCGCTGACCGCCTGGGTCTTCGAGCTCGTCGTCGGCGTCGGCCTGGGCGTCCTGGCCGGGCTGCGCCGCGGCGGGGCCGCCGACACGGCGGTCCTCGCCGGCACCACGTTCGTCATCGCGGTCCCGGTGTTCGTGGTCGGGTACACGGCCCAGATCGTGCTGGGCCTCAATCTGGGGCTGTTCCCGACCGCCGGGACCGAGGAGGGCTGGCCGGGCAGTTACCTGCTGCCCGGCATGGTCCTCGGCTCCTTCGGCCTGGCGTACGTGGCCAGGCTCACCCGCACCTCCCTCGTGGAGAACCTGCGCGCCGACTACGTACGTACGGCGACCGCGAAGGGCCTGTCCCGGCGGCGGGTGGTGGGGCTGCACGCGCTGCGCAACTCGCTCATCCCGGTCGTGACCTACCTTGGCGTCGACTTCGGCAACCTCATGGCCGGGGCGGTCGTCACCGAGGGCATCTTCAACCTGCCCGGCATCGGCCAGCAGGTGTTCCAGTCCATCCAGCTCCAGGAGGGTCCCGTCGTCGTCGGCGTCGTCACCCTGCTCGTCATGATCTTCATTCTCGCCAACCTGGCCGTCGACCTGCTGTACGGCGTGCTCGACCCGAGGATCCGCCGTGCTCGCGCGTGACGCCTGGCTGGAACTGCGCGGCCGGGTGGTCTTCTGGTTCTCCACGGCCGTCCTGCTGGTGGCCGTGGCGATGGCGGCCTTCCCCGGGCTATTCGCCCGCCTCGGCCCCAACGAGGCCTGCGACCTGCGCATGTCCAAGCGCGGCCCGGCGGGCGGCGCGCTGTTCGGATATGACCTGCAGGGCTGCGACTACTGGTCGCAGGTCGTGCACGGCACCCGGGCGTCCATCGTGGTCGGCGTCGCCGTCACCGTGTTCGCCCTGCTGATCTCCATCGTGCTGGGGCTGGTGGGCGGCTACTACGGGGGCATCGCCGACGCGCTCATCTCCCGGGTCACCGACGTGTTCTTCGGCATCCCGTTCGTGCTGGGCGCGACCGTCGTGCTGGTCGCCTTCCCCGACCACGGGATATGGGCGATGACGCTGGTCCTCGTGCTGCTCGGCTGGACGACCATGACCCGGCTGATGCGCGGCCAGGTCATCGCCGTCAAGGACATGGACTTCGTCGCCGCCGCCCGCATGCTGGGCGCGAGCGACCGCAGGCTCATGTTCCGGCACATCCTGCCCAACTCCATCGCGCCGGTCATCGTCGTGGCCATGCTGAACGTCGGGAACGTCATCGCGGGAGAGGCGACACTCGACTACCTCGGCGTCGGCCTGCAGTACCCCGACGTGTCGTGGGGCCTGCAGCTGAACATCGCGCAGACGTTCTTCGCCGAGCACCCGCACCTGCTGGTCTTCCCCGCGCTGTTCCTCACCGCGACCGTGCTGAGCTTCCTCATGCTCGGCGACGTCGTCCGCGACGCCCTCGACCCCCGCCTGCGCTGAGGCTCCAGCTTCGTCACCCGAAGTTCCGGAACGAACACGGTGCGTGAGTTAGCGTGCGCCCGTGTCCACCGATCTCCCCGCCCGGCACGACCCGGGCGACTTCGACCTCGCCAGGGACGCGGCCCCCGGCCTGCCGCTGACGCTCGTGGAGCAGTGGCGGGCGAGCGGCCGTACCGCCGCCGACGCCCGGCGCCTGCTCGGCGCGCACGTCACGACCGGATACAGCGTGGTCTCCGACTCGGCCGGGCTGACCAGATTGAGCCGCAGCCTCGGCCTGCTGGAGGTGCTGGCGCTCATCGACGGCCCGAAACGCCTCCTGCACGCGTACGGGACCGGCGCGGGCGGCCGGGCCGTGGGCGTCTGGGCGGCCGACAACGCGCAGATGTTCCATCCCGCCTCGACCGACGCGGGAACGCTGCTGTCGGCGCTGCTGCGGGCGCAGGACGAGATCGGGCGCACCTGCCGGATCCGCATCGGCGTCGGCGTCCACCACGGCGACTACTACGACCTGGACGGCGGCCTGTACGGCGCCGAGGCCGACGCGATCGAGCACCTCGCGGAGAACCACACCGAGGGCGGCGAGATCGCGGTCACGGAGGCGGTGGCCGAGCGGCTGCCCGCGGACCACGGCTTCGTCCTGCGCCGCAGGTCCGCGGGCACCCTGGGGGCGGTCTACCGGGTCCTGGACGGCCCGCGGGCCGGCGACGCGGAGCTCCCCGGCGGGTGGTACCCCATCCCCTACTCCGCCGCCTTCTACGAGGATCTGCTACGCCTCGACCCGCACGACGCCGGGCTCGCCGCGACGCTCGCGGAAAAGCACCTGCGGGAGCGGACGGTGGTCCTCATCGAGCGCGGCGAGGCCGGGACGGGGAACGACGTTTCGGAGGTCGAGCTGCTGCGGAGTCTCGACCTGTCGGCCCGCATGCGGGAGATCGGCCTGCGCCTCCTGCCCGCGGAGGGCGCCGTCGAGATCAAGGTCGCCGGTCCGCTGGCCATCTACCTGTTCGACGACCCCGGCCCCGCCGTGCCCTTCGCCCTGGAGTTGCGCGCCGCCCTGGCCGAGGCCGGGATGACCTGCCGCGTCGGGGTGGACAGCGGTCCGGTGCTGTCCGGGCGGACGCCCGACGGCGGCCGCGACGTGGCCGGCGCGCCCGTGAACCAGGCCTCCAAGATGGCCCAGGACCTCGCCGCTCCCGGCCTGGTCTGCCTGAGCGAGGCGGTGGCCGCGCATGCCGGCCTGGACGGGTTCACGCTCGTCCGGCACACCGTCTCCGGTGTGGACCTCGCCTTCTACCAGGGCTGACCGTTTCTGTCGCGCGACTTCTACGGCGCGACGAGCAGCCGGTCGAGGACACGGACGCCGAACTCCAGGCCCTCGACCGGCACCCGCTCGTCGAGACCGTGGAACATGCCGAAGTAGTCGAGATCAGGCCGCAGGAGCAGCGGCGCGAAGCCGTACCCCCTGATGCCGATCCTGGCGAACCACTTGGCGTCGGTGCCGCCGGTCATGACGTACGGCACCGGCCTGCCGGCGGGGTCCTCGGCGAGCAGGGCGGCGGTGAGCTCGTCGAACAGCCCCTCGGCGGGGGTGGAGACGGCCTCCTCGAAGCTGACGAACTCGCGGGTGACCTTCGGGCCGAGCAGCCGGTCGACGGTCTCCAGGAACTCGTCGCGCTGCCCCGGCAGGAACCGGCCGTCCACGTGCGCCTCGGCCGTGCCGGGAATGACGTTGACCTTGTATCCCGCGTCGAGCATCGTCGGGTTGGCCGAGTTGCGCAGCACGCCCTTGAACAGGGCGGCCGCACGCGGGATCCGCTCGATCTCCTCCTCCAGCCGGTCGGCGTCGATCGGCCGGCCGAGCGCCCGCGACAGCTCGTCGATCAGCCGGGCCACCTCGGGCGTCAGCCGTACCGGCCAGGTGTGGTCGGCGAGGCGGGCGAGGGCCCGGGCGAGCTCGGCCACGGGGTTGTCCACGGCGGGCTTGGACCCGTGGCCGGGCACGCCGCGGGCGGTCAGGCGCATCCAGGCGGTGCCGCGCTCCCCGACGGCCACCGGGTAGATCCGGACGTCCCCCTCATACCAGGAGAAGCCGCCGGACTCGCTGATCGCCTCCGTGCAGCCCTCGAACAGGTCGCGGTGCCGCTCGATCGCGTGGCCCGCGCCGTACTCGCCGGTGGACTCCTCGTCGGCCAGGAACGCCAGCACCAGGTCGCGCCTGGGGCGCACGCCCCTCCGCGCGTTCTCGCGGGCCCAGGCGAGGGTCATGGCGAGCGTGCCCTTCATGTCGACCGCGCCCCGGCCGTGCACGCAGCCGTCCTCGATCTCCCCGGAGAACGGGTGCGTACGCCATTCGGCGGGGTCGGCGGGCACGACGTCGAGGTGCCCGTGCAGGAGCAGCGCGTCGGGGCTGTCGCCGGGGATGCGGGCCACCACGCTGGTGCGGCGCGGTGCCGACTCGAACACCACCGGCTCGATGCCGACCTCGGCGAGCAGCGACGCCACGTACTCGGCGGCCCGCCGCTCGCCCGGCCCGTCGCCGGACCCGTCGTTGGTGGTGTCGATCCGCAGCAGTTCCGAGCAGATCGCCGCGACCTCACTCACTGTGTCTCCCCCTCGTGGAGCGTCAGCGGTGGCACCTCCGGCGTCGGAAAGCCGAAGACGATCCCGTAGAACGCCAGCTCGGCCTCCAGGGCCCGGACGATGGTCTCCTCACGCCGCCACCCGTGCTGTTCCCCCTCGAACGTGAGGTACGCCCACCGGTGCCCGTGACGGGCCAGCGCGGCGGCGAAACGCTCCGACTGCGCCGGATCGACCACCTTGTCCTCCAGGCCGTGCAGGAGCAGGGCCGGGCCGGACGCCCGTTCCGCGTGGAGTTCGGGCGACCTGTCGAGGTAGCGCTGCCGGGTCTCGGGCAGTGGGCCGATCAGTCCGTCGAGGTAGCGCGACTCGAAGTCGTGCGTCTCCGCCGCCCAGTGCTCTGGGTCGGAGATGCCGTAGTGGGACACCGCGCCGCAGAAGACGTCGCTGTGGACGAGCGCGGCCATCGACGTCCAGCCGCCCGCGCTGCCGCCTCTGATCGCCACCTTCTCCGCCCGCCCGGTGTCCAGCAGCCACCGCGCCACCGTCTCGCAGTCGCGCACGTCGACCACGCCCCAGTTGTGCCGCAGCCGTTCGCGGTAGGCCCGGCCGTAGCCGGTGGAACCGCCGTAGTTGACCTCGGCGACGCCGATCCCCCTGCTGGTGAAGTAGGCGATCTCCAGGTCGAGCACCGGCGCGGCCGAGCCGGTCGGCCCGCCGTGCACGAACACCACGTACGGCGCGGGCCCGCCGCCCGGAGGGGCGTACAGGTGCGCGTGGACCCCTTCGGCGGTCCCCCCGACGGTGACGGCCTCGGGTGTGGGCAGCTCGGCGTCCTCGGGCACCGGCTTGCCCGGGGACAGCACCTCGTGCACCCCCGTGTCCAGGTCGACCCGCACCACCTCGTACGGCCGGTGGGGTGAGGCCGCGACGCCCACCACATGGGAGCCCCGGGCCGACAGGGCGGACGCCCAGTAGGTGTAGCCGCCGCCGACGTCGCGGACGGAGCCTGCCGTCGCGGGGTCGTCGAGGACCCCGAGCCGCCGCTCGTCGGCGGTGCCGTACACGGCGGCGATCCGCCCGTCCGCGACGGCGAAGAACGTGCCGCCGATCTTCCAGGTGGCGTCGCCGAACTCCAGCGGCACCGGGGTCAGATCGCGGGCCGTGCCGTCCAGGCCGACGAGGTGGATGTTCCACCAGCCGGTGGGATCGGTGACGGCGTACAGGCTCTGGTCGTCGCGCCACTCGGCCTGGCAGGTGGACGCGCCGGACAGCAGGACGCGGTGGGGGCCGCCGTCCACGGAGCCGACGCAGAGCTCGGTGGCGTCCCACGGCATGTCCGGATGGTTCCAGCCGATCCAGGCGAGCGACCGCCCGTCCGGCGAGACGCGCGGGTTCATCAGGAAATGATGGGTCTTCACCACGCTGCGCAGGGGGGAGCCGTCGAGCGGCACCACGACGATGTCACGCTCGCCGCTGCGGGCGTCGCCCCGCTCGCGCACGCACCACACCTCGCCGCCGTGGACGACGAGGTCGGCGTAGCGGGCGGGCTCCTCGGGGGTGAGCGGCACCGGCTCCCCGCCGGGGGAGCACAGGTAGATCCGGCCGTCCGCCCAGTTGGTGAACACCAGCCGGCCCTCGTGCGCCCGCCAGGACCGCCCGCCGTACTCCATGACCCGGTTCCTGGCGTTCCAGCCCTGCGGGAGCACGTCCTCGATCACCCCGTCGGCCCTGCGCCGCACCACGCAGCGCCGGCCGCCCTCCCGCGGGCGCGGCTCGTCCCACCAGACCTCGTCTCCCGAGATCTCCACCCACAGCGGGCGGTCGTCCACCCGCGCGACGTCGACGGCCCGAATGGTCACCAGTTCCCCCCGGAGTCTGGAAGCGGAGTGCCGGGGGGATGCACGATGTGCGCGATCCCCCCGCTGCTCGTGGCGCGCAGCCAGACGCTCTCGAACGCGTCGCGCTGGTACACCCGCCGCACGCCCTCGTCGTCCGGCGCGGCCGGGTCGTTCGCGATCACGTCGCCCTCCGCGGTGAACCCGGTGACGACCATGAGGTGGCCGCCGGTGGAGTATCCGGCGCCGGGCAGCTCGTGATCGCGGAACGCCTGTGAGGTGATCACCGGGACCCCGGCGGCGATGAACCGCTCCAGCTCGGCCAGCGAGCGCAGCCGCGTGACGAAGCCGTCCAGCCCGTACCGCCCGGCGTAGGCGACGCCGAAGGGCCAGTTGCCGGTGCCCTGGTAGCTGTGGTCGTACATGTCGCGTGCGGCGTGGTCCACGGCCGGGCACGGGTCGCCGGGGGAGACCCAGGCGAGGTCGGCCGGGGCGGGCCCCAGCCCCCAGTAGCCGAGCACCATCGTGAACGACGCGGGGCTGCACCAGGACTCCCCGCCGCCGTCCCACTGCGGATAGTGCCCCGTGTGGACCTTCTGCGAACGGCGCGGCACGTCGAGCTCGACCGCCCGCAGCCCCGGCGGGCCGCCCCTGCCCGCCTGCCCCACCGCCGAGGCCATCACGGTGAGCGAGCGCACGCCGCCGCCGCTGCCGTACAGGGTGGCGCGCACGCGGTACGCCGTGACGGGGCGGGCGGCGACGAAGGTGTCCACGGCGACGTCTCCGTCGGCGTCGCCCTGACCGGGCAGCGACGTGCGGTGGATGTCGGCGTCGGTCTCGGCCCACCGGCCCATGACGTACCACTTGGTCAGGGCACCGGTGACGGTCCGCCCTTGGATCTCGATCTCCAGCCAGGCGCCGGGCGGCGCGGCGGCCGTCCACGACGGCACCAGTTCGGTGGCCGCGAAGCCGATCTCCCGCTCGGGGGACGTCCAGCGGACGTAGGGCCACTCCCGCTCGCCGCCGGGTGCGAACGGATCCAGATACTTCGCCGTCCCCGTCTCCCGGGCCTCGACGGACCACCGGTGGAGGACGACGGGGCTCACCTGGGGGCTCGGTCCGGCCGACAGCAGGGTGACCACCTCGCCGATTGTTGTTACCGCCCCGACCTGGCACATCGGATGGTTTACGTATCCGACACATGGACGCTACGCCATCGGCGGCGATGCTCCGTGCGGCCGGTCGGGGACAGCCGGTCAGAGATAGAGGCCGGTGGCGGGGGCGGGTTCGGCGGCGGTGGCCTGGCGGCCGTCCCGCAGGGCGAACAGCTCGGCCAGCGTCACGGCGCCAGGGCCGGCGCCCTCGGCGCGGCCCAGCCATTCGGCCGCCTGCCCGGCCTCGAACCGGCCCACCTCGATCTGCGCCAGGCACCGCCCGGGCCGTACGACCGCGGGGTGGAGCCTGCTGAGGTCCTCGTTGGTCGTGATGGCCACGAGCACGTCCCTGCCCTGGCCGAGCAGCCCGTCGGTCAGGTTGAGCAGGCGCGACAGGCCCTGGCCCGTCGACTGCTTGGCCTCGGCGCGGATCAGCTCGTCGCAGTCCTCCAGGACCAGCAGCCGCCAGCGCGGCTCCTCGTCCTCGCCCGGGCCGTCCCAGCCGACCGCGACGTCCATCAGGTAGCCGGGGTCGTTGAACAGCAGTTCGGGGTCGAGCACGCAGTCGACCTGGCACCAGGGCGCCCACTCCCGCGCGAGCGTGCGCAGCAGCGTCGTCTTGCCGGTGCCGGGCGGGCCGTGCAGCAGCACCAGCCGGCCTGTCACGCCGGCCGCGGTGGTCGCCATGAGGGCGTCCAGGCGACCGGCGGCGGCCGTGGGGTAGTTCCGCCTGATCTCCTGCCAGGGCGAGGTCGTGATGGGCTTGGCGGAGCGGTGCGGACCGTGGCTCGACCGCCACCAGAAGCCCATCCGCACGTGGTCGGCGTCGGGGGCCGCCTCCTCGGCGTTCCTGGTCGCCTGCTCCAGGACCGAGCCGGCCAGCTCCTCGCTCACGGCGGTGGCGGTGAGAGTGGCCGACCGGTTGTGGTTGCGGACCACCCGCAGCGTCCACCCCTCACCCGCGATGAGCCGGGTTTCGTACCCGTCGGTGTGCTGCGCGACGCGCAGCAGCCGGCCGCCCTCCGCGGTCAGCGGGGCGTCGGCGCGCACCCGGGCGAGGCTGGTGGTGCGGGACCAGGGCTGCTCCCCGGTCGCGAACGGAGACAGCGCCAGGGCGTCGATCACGTCCGCCGGGCTGTCGGCGTCGTCGAGCCAGATGCGCATCGGCACCGGCGGGCGAGGGGACGCGGGCGCGGAGTGAGGAGAGAAGTCGACCTCCTTGACAACGGACATACAGCCATGATCTCGACGCCCGGCAGGCGCTGTCGAACGGATTTATTGGCTCATTCACTTTGCTTGCCGTTTAAACAAGTTTATGAGGGCAAAAGGCAGTACCTGGTGGGGCGTTACCGCTACGCTTCGTATACAGTCGTACGGTTTTCAACGGAGAGCACTGTGGCCATCGATCTCGTGTCCCGCGCTGAATGGGGCGCGCGTCCTCCCAGGGGCTCGTACTCGTCGCTGGCCTCGACCCGTGGCGTGAAGGTCCACTACACCGGCGGCCGGGTGGACCCGGGCATCGTCGGCGACCACGCCAAGTGCGTGGACATGGTGAAGTCGATCCAGAACTTCCACATCGACGGCAACGGCTGGATCGACATCGGCTATTCGATGGTGGCTTGTCCGCATCGGAAGGTCTTCGTCGGGCGGGGGCCGGGACACCTGCCGGCCGCCAACGGCCCCGGCCTCAACTCCGGCCACTACGCCGTGCTCGGTCTCGTCGGCAACGCCGGCCTGGTCCAGCCGACCGACGGCATCCTGCATGCGATCCTGGACGCGGTGGAGTATCTGCGTGCCAAGGGCGGCGCGGGCAAGGAGATCAAGGGCCACCGCGACGGCTACTCCACCGACTGCCCCGGCGACCCGCTGTACGCCTGGATCAGGAGGGGTGCGCCGCGTCCCGGCAGCACCCAGCCGCAGCCGGACCCCGAACCGGAGCCCACCCAGAAGTGGCCCGGCCGCCTGCTCAGGTATCCGCCCGTCATGCGCGGCGACGACGTGCGCACCTGGCAGGCCCGGGTGAAGGAGCTCGGCTACGACATCGTGGTCGACGGCGCGTACGGGCCGCACTCGCAGGACGTGTGCCGCAGGTTCCAGAAGGACCGGCACCTCGACGTGGACGGCGTCGTCGGCCCCGAGACCTGGAACGCCGCCTTCACCGCCCAGGCTTAGGCGCACCGCCTGGTGAGCCCTGGGGTCACCAGGTGACGCCGGGGCTCTCCGCGCCGCCGCCGAAGGCCGTCGTTCCCGTCCTCCTCCATCGCTGCCGGACGTTGTGCTCGCCCCCGGTGCGCGGGGCGGTGGCGGTGAACGGACCGCAGGTGACGATCGCGCCGTCACGCGAGGGGGAGACGCCCGAGCAGATGAAGGGCTGCGAGACGTTCACGTTCGCCGTGCTGTCGTACAACTGGATGTGGATGTCGGACCGGACGGAGCCGTCCCCCCTGATCCGCCCCATCAGGTAGAAGACGTCGTCCACCATCGCGAAGCAGGGCGACATCTCCGTGCCCGTGCCGGCGCCCACCGAGATCCAGGCCCGGCATCGCCACTCGGGACTCCGCTGGGATCGCGTGGTCTCCTGCGCGCTGCCCTCGCCCGACGCCTCGGCCTCCGACCGCCGGGGCCGGGGTGTCGGCCGGGGTGTCGGCCGGAGTGTCGCGGCCTGCTGGGTCGCCGACTTCGCCGGGCGCGGGCGGGCCGGCGCCGTGGAGACCGCCGCTCTCGGGGTGTGCCGCGCCGCTTCGCCCGTGGGCCGGTGCCCCGGCTCTGCGGCCGATGACGGCGTGGGCGACGCCTCCTTCCGCGCGGACGGCGTGGACGGCGTGGACGGCGTGGACGCGGGGTCCGGTCCGGGGGAAACCTGGGCCGGTGCCGTCGCCTCCAGTGCCGCGGCGCCGCCTCCCTCTCCGGTCCCGCCACCCGGCCCCCACGGGGACACGACGACCAGGACCGCCGCGCCGAGCGCCACCGCTGTGGCGGTCGTGGCGACGACGATCGGGCGTCGCCGGGAGGCCGGCGCCGGAGGTGTCGTCTCCTGCGGGATCGCGGGATCCGGGGGTCCCGCGGCCGGCTCTCCGGCCGCGGGGAAGGGTTCCGAGGTGGCGGACGGCGGGTCCGACCACGCGACGGGCGGAAGGGCGGGCAGCCCGGTCAGCGACGGCGCCGCGGCGCGCAGCGCGGCCGCCACCTCGGCAGCGCCCGGGCGCGCGGCGGGATCCTTCGCGACGCAGGCCGAGATGACCGGCCACAGGGCGTCCGGCATCCCGGGCAGCCGCCGGGGCACGGCGGTCGCGTGCCGCCGCAGAACCAGCATCGGGTGGTCGCCGACGAACGGGGGACGCCCGGCGAGCAGTTCGTACAGGATCAACCCGATCGCGTACACGTCCACCGCGGTCGTGGGGGTGCCTCCTTCGGCCACCTCGGGAGCCAGGTAGGTGGGCGTGCCGATGATCGAGGTCGTCTGGGTGAGGCCCGGCCCGTGCAGGATGCGGGCCACACCGAAGTCGGTGAGCCGCACCCGTCCGGTGTTGTCCTCGACGAGGATGTTCCCCGGCTTGATGTCCCGGTGCACGACGCCCTCGGCGTGCGCGGCCCCCACGGCGTCGGCCACCTGGCCCAGCAGCATGGCCACCTCGGCCGGGGGCAGCGTGCCGCGCGGCTGGAGAAGGGTGCGGAGGTTGCGCCCCTCGATGAGGTCCATCACCAGGGCGAGACGCCGGCCCTCGACGACGAAGTCGCGCACGGTGACGATGTTGGGGTGACGCAGCCTCCGCATCACGTTGCGTTCCTGCACGAACCGCAGAACGAGGTCCTGGTCGTCGCCGAGGCCCTCGTGCAGCAGCTTCACCGCCACCGTCTCCCCGGTGTCCCGGTGCCGCGCCCGCCACACGCTCCCCATCGCGCCGGCGCCTATCTCCTCCAGCAGCACGTAGCCGCTGCCCAGCGACATCCCGGCCCCGTCCGCGCCCACCGTCCACCTCCCCATCGATGACCGGGATCACAATACTGAGGAAGATCGCAATTCACCCCGGGCAGCGTTGTCCACAGACCGGGACCCCGGGGCCCCGGACGCGAACCGGTGCCCTTAGCATCCGGTTCATGACGGTGCCGCCTGTTGAACTCGACGATCTCGCCGATCCCGCAGCGGGGTTCCCGCAAGCCACGCGGGAGCAGTGGAGGACACTCGCGGCCGAGGTGCTGCGCAAGTCCGGCTGGGATGGTTCGCCGGACGAGGCCGAGGCCGCCTTGACCAGCACGACTTACGACGGGGTGGCGGTCGCCCCGCTGTACGACGCCGCTGACCTGCCGGCCGCGCCGGGCGCGGCACGTGAGGGGCGCGGGCCGGGCCCGTGGGACGTGCGCCAGCGGCACGCCGACCCCGATCCGGCCGCGACCCGGGAGGCGATCCACGCCGACCTGGAGAACGGCGTCACGTCCCTGTGGCTCGACCTGAACGCGATCGACCCGGCCGCGCTGCCGGCCGTGCTCGACGGCGTCCTGCTCGACCTCGCCCCGGTCGTCCTCGACGCCGGCCCGCGTACGGCCGAGGCGGCGGAGCATTTCCTACGCCTGGCCGGCGGGGTGGCGCTGCCCGGCGGCAACCTCGGCGCCGACCCGATCGGGCTGGCCGCCCGCACCGGCGTGACCGTGGACACCGGCACCGCCGTGGCGCTCGCCCGCCGCTGCGCCGCCGACCACCCCGGGCTGCGGGCGATCACCGTCGACGCCCTGCCCTACCACGACGCGGGCGGCGCCGACGCGGAGGAGCTCGGCTGCTCGGTCGCGACCGGCGTCGCCTACCTGCGGACGCTCACCGGCGCGGGCCTCACGGCCGAGCAGGCGTTCGGGCAGCTCGAGTTCCGCTACGCCGCGACCGCCGACCAGTTCCTCACCATCGCCAAGCTCCGGGCAGCCCGGCGGCTGTGGGCGCGGGTCGCCGAGGTCACCGGGGTCGCGGGGGCACCCGCCCGGCAGCTCCAGCACGCGGTCACCTCCTCGGCGATGATGACGGTCCGGGACCCCTGGGTGAACATGCTGCGCACGACCGTGGCCTGCTTCGCGGCGGGGGTGGGCGGGGCGGACGCGGTGACCGTCCAGCCGTTCGACGCCTGCGCCGGGCTGCCCGACGCGTTCGCCCGGCGCATCGCCCGCAACACCCAGTCGCTTCTGGTGGAGGAGGCCAACGTCGCCCGGGTGGCCGACCCGGCGGGCGGCTCGTGGTATGTGGAACGGCTCACCGACGACCTCGCCGCCCGGGCCTGGGAGTGGTTCCGGGAGATCGAGCGGGCCGGGGGCATGGCCGCCGCGCTGGAGCGGCTGGTTCCCGAGCGGCTGGCGGCGACCAGGGCCAGGCGCGCGGACAACCTCGCCCACCGGCGCGACCCGATCACCGGGGTCAGCGAGTTCCCCGACCTGAAGGAGAGGCCGGTGTCCCGGCGGCCCGGCCCAGGGCTCGCCGTGACGAGCGTGTCTGGTGGGGGCCTGCCGGTGATGCGTTACGCCGAGGAGTTCGAGGCGCTGCGCGACCTCGCCGACGCGCAGCCGAGCCGGCCCACGGTGTTCCTCGCCACGATCGGCCCGGTCGCCGCGCACACCGCGAGGGCGACGTTCGCCGCCAACCTGTTCGCGGCGGGCGGCGTCGCGACCGTCACCAGCGGTCCGGGCACCGACCCGGCCGCGATCGCCGCGGCCTTCCTCGACTGCGGCACGCCTGTGGCCTGCCTGTGCTCCAGCGACCGGCTGTACGGCGAGCACGCGACGGCGGTCGCCGCGGCGCTGCGGGAGGCCGGGGCGCACAAGGTCTGGCTGGCCGGGAAGGGAGAGTATGAGGGGGTGGACGTCACCCTGTACGCCGGATGCGACGCGCTCGGGGTGCTCCGCGCGACGTTCGACGATCTGGGAGTGAGCCGATGATTCCGGATTTCTCGGAGATTGACCTGGGGTCGGGCGCCGCGGCGGCGGACATCCCCGACGGCGGGCCGGCCTGGGAGACCTCTGCCTGGGAGACCCCCGAGGGCATCGCGGTCAAGCCGTTCTACACGGCGGCCGACCTGGAGGACGGTCCGTCCCTCGAGACCTACCCGGGCGTCGCGCCCTTCCTGCGGGGCCCGTACCCGACGATGTACGTCACCCAGCCGTGGACCATCCGGCAGTACGCCGGGTTCTCCACGGCCGAGGAGTCCAACGCGTTCTACCGGCGCAACCTGGCGGCCGGGCAGAAGGGCCTGTCGGTCGCCTTCGACCTCGCGACCCACCGGGGCTACGACTCCGACCACCCCCGCGTCGCCGGCGACGTCGGCATGGCGGGCGTGGCGATCGACTCGATCTACGACATGCGGCAGCTGTTCGACGGGATCCCGCTCGACCGGATGAGCGTGTCGATGACGATGAACGGCGCGGTGCTGCCGATCCTGGCGCTCTACATCGTCGCGGCGGAGGAGCAGGGCGTCGCGCCGGACAAGCTGGCGGGAACCATCCAGAACGACATCCTCAAGGAGTTCATGGTCCGCAATACCTACATCTACCCGCCGGGCCCGTCGATGCGGATCATTTCGGACATCTTCGAGTACACCTCCAAGAAGATGCCGAAGTTCAACTCCATCTCGATCTCCGGCTACCACATCCAGGAGGCCGGGGCGACCTGCGACCTGGAGCTCGCCTACACGCTGGCCGACGGGCTGGAGTATCTGCGCGCCGGGGTCCAGGCGGGGCTGGGCATCGACGCGTTCGCGCCGCGCCTGTCGTTCTTCTGGTGCATCGGCATGAACTTCTTCATGGAGGTCGCCAAGCTGCGCGCCGCCCGGCTGCTGTGGGCCCGTCTGGTCAAGGGCTTCGGCCCGCGCAACCCCAAGTCGCTGTCGCTGCGCACGCACAGCCAGACCTCCGGATGGTCGCTGACCGCGCAGGACGTGTTCAACAACGTCGTACGGACCTGCGTCGAGGCGATGGCGGCCACCCAGGGGCACACCCAGTCGCTGCACACCAACGCCCTGGACGAGGCGCTCGCGCTGCCGACCGACTTCTCGGCGCGGATCGCCCGCAACACCCAGCTTCTGCTCCAGCAGGAGTCGGGCACCTGCCGGGTGATCGACCCGTGGGGCGGCTCCTACTACGTCGAGCGGCTGACCCGGGAGCTGGCGCGGGCGGCCTGGGGCCACATCCAGGAGGTCGAGCGGGCCGGCGGCATGGCGCGGGCCATCGACCAGGGGCTGCCCAAGATGCGCATCGAGGAGGCGGCGGCCCGCACCCAGGCCCGCATCGACTCCGGCAGGCAGCCGGTGATCGGCGTCAACAAGTACCGCCCCGAGGCCGACGAGCCGATCGAGGTGCTCAAGGTCGACAACACGGCCGTGCGCAACCAGCAGATCGACAAGCTCCGCAGGCTGCGCGAGGAGCGCTCGGCCGGCGCCGTCACCGAGGCGCTGGAGGCGCTGACGAAGGGCGCGGCCGGCGGGGAGAACCTGCTGGAGCTCGCGGTGAACGCCGCCAGGGCGAAGGCGACGGTCGGGGAGATCTCCGACGCGCTGGAGAAGGTCTTCGGACGGCACGCCGCGCAGATCCGTACGATATCGGGCGTGTACCGCGCGGAGGTGGGCGGCGCCGCGGACCGGGTCCGGGAGGCGTGCGCGCAGTTCGAGAAGGCGGAGGGCCGCCGGCCCCGGATCCTCGTCGCGAAGATGGGCCAGGACGGCCACGACCGGGGCCAGAAGGTGATCGCGAGCGGCTTCGCCGACCTCGGCTTCGACGTCGACGTCGGCCCGCTGTTCCAGACGCCTGAGGAGGTCGCCCGGCAGGCCGTCGAGGCCGACGTCCACGTGGTCGGGGTCTCCTCGCTGGCGGCCGGGCACCTGACGCTGGTGCCCGCGCTGCGGCAGGCGCTCGCCGACCTGGGCGCGGAGGACGTCATGATCGTGGTCGGCGGCGTGATCCCGCCGGGCGACGTCGCGGAGCTGCGGGCCGCGGGCGCCTCGGCGATCTTCCTGCCCGGCACGGTGATCGCCGACGCCGCCCTGGAGCTGCTGCGCGAGCTGTCCGCCCGGCTGGGGCATCGGTGATCGCATCGGTGATCGAGGACTACGTGAAGGGCGTGCTGTCGGGCGACCGGCGGTGGACCGCCCGGGCGATCACGCTGGTGGAGTCGACCAGGGCCGACCACAGGGAGATGGCGCAGCGGCTGCTGGTCGAGCTCACCCCGCACGCCGGCAAGGCCCGCAGAGTGGGCGTGTCCGGAGTGCCTGGGGTCGGCAAGTCGACCTTCATCGAGGCGCTCGGCACTCATCTCACCGGGCAGGGGCACCGGGTGGCCGTGCTGGCCGTGGACCCCTCGTCGCGACGCTCCGGCGGCAGCATCCTGGGGGACAAGACCCGGATGGCCAGGCTGTCGGCCGACCCGAACGCCTTCATCCGGCCGTCCCCCACGGCCGGGACGCTCGGCGGCGTGGCGAAGGCCACCCGCGAGGCCATCGTCGTGGTGGAGGCGGCGGGCTACGACATCGTGCTCGTCGAGACGGTCGGGGTCGGCCAGTCGGAGACCGCGGTCGCCGACATGGTCGACACCTTCCTCCTGCTCACCCTCGCCCGCACCGGGGACCAGCTCCAGGGCATCAAGAAGGGCGTGCTGGAGCTGGCCGACGTCATCGCGGTCAACAAGGCCGACGGCGAGCACGAGACGGCCGCGCGCAAGGCGGCGCGGGAGCTGTCCGGGGCGCTGCGGCTGCTGCGCTCGGCCACGCCCGTGCTGACCTGCAGCGGCCTCACCGGCGCCGGGCTTGAGGAGCTGTGGGCGCACGTCGTGCGCCACCAGGAGGGCGCCGACCTCGCCGCCAGGCGCAGCCGCCAGCAGGTCGAGTGGACGTGGGCGCTGGTCAGGGAGCGGCTGCTGGCCATGCTCCGCGACGCCACCGCGGAGATGGCGCCGGAGATCGAGCGGCAGGTCCTCGACGGCACCCTCACCCCGGCGCTGGCCGCCGACCGGATCCTGGCGGCCTTCCTTCATGACACCCGGGGGATCACCTTTCCACCCGGGTGAGAAAGATCGCTACCCCTGTGACCGGGAATGCACTGTTGCACGTTTTCCCGGGCCGAAACCGTGCCACCATGTGGCCGCTTTCGATTACGGGGAGGTGCGATGAACCACGATCCGATGATGCCGCCGCAGGTGGAGCGCGCTCTGCGGGAGTACCGCGCGTTACTGTCCGCACACGGGATGACCTGGGGGGAGCCGCCGCTGGGATACGTCCGGATGATGCCGTTCCTCCGGTTCCCGGAGGAGGCCGACCGGATGAGCATCCGGCCCGACCTCGACGCGGAGTTCCGTGACACGCTGGACGGCGAGGTGCCCCGGGGCCTGGTGGCGTTGCGGCTGACCACGGACGGCCACCGCCTGAAGCACCGCCTGGAGCACGGGCCGGCCAGGCCGCTGCTGTCGCCGGGGCCGGTGCCCGTCGTCCTGCTGGTCGACTCCGCGCTGCCGCACCCGGTGGAGGTGACGGCCGACGGCGTGCCGTACGGGATCGTGGCGGGTGGGGCCAAGCTTCTCGACGTGACGACCGCGACCGTGCTCACGGTGGACGGCGAGGCGGTGGACCTGTCCGGGCTGGCCCGGCCCGCGCCGGCCGCGCGGCTGCGGTTGCGCGCGGGCTTCCCCTGCCGGTGGAGCGTCACGTCGGCGGACGGCCAGGGCTGGTATCCGGAGGGCGTGCCGGAGCGGCGCGACAACGACGACAGGCCGTTCTTCCACGGCGACGACATCGTGCTCGCCGTGCCCTGCGAGCCGGTCACGATCCGGGTCACGCGCGGCATGGAGTACGGCATCGCCGAGACGACGGTCGTCCCCAGGACGGGGGAGGAGACGCTGGTCGGGCTCGCGCCGCAGCGGCTGTACGACGCCGCCGCCCGGGGCTGGTACGGCGCCGACCTGCACGTCCACATGAACTGGGCGGGCGACCTGGTCGCCGCACCGGCGGAGGCGGCCGCCGCGCAGCTCGGCGAGGACCTGCACGTGCTCAACCTCGTCGCGGGGAACGTCGCGGGGGACCGGGTCTACGACCGGGAGGCGCTCCAGCACTGGGCCGGGCGCGACCTGCCGTGGTCGGACGCCGGGCACGTGGCCCGGATGGGCGTGGAGTATCGCAACGACCTGTTCGGGCACGTCCATGTCTTCGGGGTGGCCGCGCCGCCCGCCGTCTACCACACCGGCTTCGGCGCCGACGCCGACTGGCCGCCCAACGCCACGGTCTGCGGCGACCTGCGGGAGCCGCGCGCGGTGCTGGGGTACGCCCACCCCTTCCACGGCCCGGTCTCCTCCCCGGAGGACGTGGCCGCGAACGGGACCAGGAACTGCACCGGCCGCGCCCTGGTGGTGGACGCCGCGCTCGGCCTGGTCGACGGAGTCGAGGTGCTGCACTTCAGCGACCTGTCGTCCGCGCCGGGGACCGCCGAGGTCTACCGGAGGCTGGTCGGCGCGGGCAACCGGCTCGCCGCGCTCGCGGGGACCGACACCATGCTGTCGTTCACCCGCCAGGACACGGTCTCCAGCCCGCCGGGCTGGGAGCGCGTCTACGCCCGCGTGGACGGGCCGCTCAGCGCCGAGTCGTTCGCGGAGGCCGTACGGCGGGGCCGCACGTTCGCCACCACCGGCCCCTGGCTGGAGCTCACGGTGAACGGCCTGGGGCCGGGCGAGACGCTCGACCTGGAGGATGGTGAGACGGTCGCGATCCGGGCACGGGCCGTCGGGCCGGAGGTGGAGCACATCGAGATCAGGACCGCGGCCGGCGTGCTCGCCGGAGGGCCGGGCCACGAGATCGACGCGTCCCTGTCGGTGGCGGACGCCACCTACGTGGTCGCCGTGGTCCGCGGCGGCCCGCATCCGCGTTCCCCGCGCGGGCGGGCGTACGCCCACACCAGCCCGGTCTACCTGGACGTGCGGGGACGGCACGTGGCCAGGGATGAGGACGTCCGCTGGTGCCTGCGGTGGCTGGACCTGCTCGACGAGCTGGTCAGGGCCAGGGCCCGCCTGCGGACCCGGGCCCAGCTGCGCGACCACCTCGACCTGATTGAGAAGGCCCGCGCGGTGTACGAGTCGCGCCTGTGAGCGGAGATCTGTGACCAAGATCTATAACTACAGGTCGAGCGACGATCCGCCGAAGCGGTCCCGCAGGAACCGGCCCTGGTCCCTGAGCGCCTGCTCGTCCCCCTGATAGACGGCCTCCGCGATCGCCGACAACCCCGACTCCAGCAGGCCGAGCTGGGCCATCAGCTCCTCGTGCGCGCTGCGCTCGCGCGACCCCCGGCGGGTCAGCGCGTACGACCTCGGCAGGTTGGCGTACGCCTCCAGGCTGGTGGGCAGGTAGTCGCGGATGGCCTGGGAGACGACGTGCAGATGGTCGGGGGCGGAGGTGAGCGCCTCCGCCCTGGCCAGCACGTCGCGCAGGATCGCGGCGAGGTCGCCGACCTTGGCCACGACGTCATCGGGGAAGCGGGGCGGCGACACCTTGGCCACGAGGACGTCGAGGTCGTCCCGCAGCGCCCGCGTCTCGACCTCGGCGTGAGAGATCGTCAGCCGCACCCGGTCGGGCGGGGTGAGCAGAGCGCCCACGCCGTACAGCCCGGCGACGACCACCGGCCACAGCGACCCGGCGACGCCGAGGAAGTGCAGCCCGAGGCCGCCGAGTGCGAGGGCGGAGCCGACGATGTTCCGCGTCGAGCCGAGGTAGGCCAGGATCCGGTCACTGGTAGCCACGGATCTCCTTGAACGCCGAGGCGAGCGACGCCTGCCGGGCGTCGAACACCGCGCCGCCGGTGAGCGAGGCGACCTGGCGCATCTCGGCCACGTCGCTGTCGCCGAACAGCACCACGAACGTGGGGATCCGGGTGCCCAGGGTTCGGTAGAAGCCGGCGAAGTCCTCGTAGGAGGAGCCGTCGGTGTTCTCGCCGTCCGTCATGAGCACGACCGAGGTGAAGTCCTCGCCGCCCTGTCCACCACCCTGTCCCGCACCCTGGCCGCCCCGGACCGTCTCGTACGCGTCGCGCAGGCCGTCGTAGATCGCGGTGCCGCCTCTCGCCGTCAGGCCGTCGCCGTACGCGCGGATCTGCCGCAGGACCTCGGCGGGATCGCGTTCCGGCACCGTGAACGTGCGCGCCGGGCCTGCCACGGTGCTGAACGGCAGCAGCGTGACCGTCTCCCTGTTGCGGAACCGGGAGAACTGGCCGGAGGCAGAGGCGTCGGCGCCGGTCAGCGCGGCGAGCGCCTGCTTGAGCGCGTCGATGCGGTCGCCCTGCATCGAGCCGGAGGTGTCCAGCACGAACACCGTGCGCGACGGGCGCCGCACCTGGTTGAGGTACGCGTTGATCAGCGCGTCGGCGGCGCTGCGCCGGTTGGGGAAGGGCAGCTCCAGCAGCGGGGCCGTGCCGAACCTGGCGTCCGGCCGCACCTCGGGCACGATGGGCCGCCGCGCCGTGGTCGTCATGATCTCGCGCTGCACCCCGGGCGTACGCAGCCAGGCCGCCAGCTTGCCGTACAGCTCCTTCTTCGAAGAGGAGGCGAGCAGCGTGAGGGGGTAGTCGGCGGTGACGACGCCGTCGCTGGGGTAGACCAGCGTGAGCGGCTCCCCGGAGGCGGTGCGCAGGCCGAGCAGCACTGACTCGTAGTTGATCAGCCCGTCCACGTCGGTGCGCCGCCGGAAGGCGTCGGCGAGCCAGCCGGAGGAGCCCGCGGTGAGCGTCTGCGCGGAGAAGAACCCGGTGAGCCGTGGGGTGACGGCCGTGATCTGGGCCTGGTCGAGCGCCTCGCCCGCGTCCGACAGTGCCGCCGCCACACCGACCAGGGCGGAAAAGCCCGAGTTCGACGACGCGGGGTTCGTCATGCCGAAGGTGAAGCGGTGTTTCCTGGCGGCCTCGGTGATGTCCGTCCAGGTCGCCTGGCCGGTGTCCCAGCCGAGCTCGCGGGCCTTGGCGCGGCTGAGGCCGAGCACCACGGGCGAGAGCATGATCTTGGTCTGGGTGGACAGGCGCGCGCTCGCCCCGTCGATCAGGGACAGGTAACGGTTGGAGGAGAACCAGACCGCGTCGTAGCGGCCGTCCGCGCCGCCGTTCGCCACCTGCTCGGCGCCGTCCAGCGTGCCGGTGTAGGAGAGCGACACCTTCACACCCGCCGCGCCGGCCGCCTTGGCGAGCAGCGGCTCCAGGTCCTTGATCTCGCTGCCCGCGAGGACGCGCAGCACGTCCGGGCCGTCTTCCGCAGGGGCATCCCCGTCCGCGCCCGAGCAGGCGGCGGTGACGGTCAGCAGCACGGTCAGCAGCAGGGCCGGGACGGCGGCCGTGATCGCTCTCCTCACGACCCGGCCTCGTCGCCGCGGCGGGACCGCTCCAGATAGGCGCGGGCGTGGTCGAGCTCCGCGGTGAGGTTGTCGACGGTGACGGCCATGCTCTCCACGGCCTTGGCCTTGAAGCCGTCGATCATGTCCATCGTCGAGTAGATGTTGTCGAACGCCTTGCTCAGCGCCTCCATGCTCACCGTCGTGGCGGCGGCCTGGGTCTGGATGTCTCCCGCCTGGGTGCGCAGCATCTCGCTGGTCGCGAGGATCAGGTCGGAGGTGGTGGTGTTCAGCGCCGTGATCTGGTCGAGCACCAGCTTCTGGTTGGCGAGGGCCTGGGCCACCGTGACGGCCGTGCGCAGCGCCGCGATCGTCGTGGTGGTCGCCCGCTCCACCCCCTTGATCAGCTCCAGGTTGTTCTTGCGCACCAGATCCAGCGCGAGGTAGCCCTGGGCCGACACGGCGAGCTGGGTCAGCAGGTCCTGGTGCTTCTGGCGCACGCCGAACAGCGCGTCCGACCGCAGGGCGTTCGCCTTCTCGGGGTCGGTGAGCTCGATCTGGTCGATCCGTCCCTGCAGCTCCGCGTCGAGCGCCGCCGCCAGCACGGCGTACTCCTGGAGCTTCGTCATCGACTCCCAGAGGTTCGCCTTCTCGCCCTCGATGGCGGCGTTGTCCTTGCGCAGCTCGTCCTGCCCGGACTTGAGCGCCCGGATGATGTCGTCGATGTGCTTTTGCGCGCTGCGGTACTTGGCGAAGTAGTCGCGCAGCCGGTCGCCGAACGGGATGATCCCGAGCAGCCGCCGGGTGCCGGCGTTCGCCTGCTTGGGGTCGAGGTCGACGATCGTGCGGCGCAACGCGACGAGCTGACCGGCGACCCGCGCCTGGCCGTCGGCGCCCTCGCCCTTGGCCGAGGCCAGCGCCGCGACCGGGCGCTTGAGCATCCGGTTGGCCACCTGGGAGGAGGCGCGGATCTCCGAGTCGCCCATCGAGGTGATGTCGTGCACCTTCCTGGTGAACTCCGGCGACCGGTGATCGAGCGTGGTGAGCTCCTCGGCGAAGCCGGACGCCTTGCGGGTGAGTTCGGCGCCGCGCTCGCCGGGGAGCGGCAGCATCCCGGCCGCCTTCTCGACCGGCACCGCCGCCACCGGGGCGGGCGGAGTCAGCACCAGATCTTCGGACACGGGCGTCCTCTCTTCCTGGGACTCTTCCTGGACCCTGTTTTCCTGGACCCTGTTTTCCTGGACCCTGTCTTCCTGGACGAAGGGGGGTCAGGACGACGGCTTCGCGCCGGCCAGGTAGCGCTGCTCGATGGTCGAGACGAGCTCTTCCAGCCGGTCGTAGGCGGGCGGTTCGACGACGTCGACCAGGCTCGCGGGCACCGGCGCCCTGGTCGTGGCCACCAGGTCCGCGAAGACCTTGGGGTCGGCGGTGCGGAAGCCGTACCTCGCGGCGAGACGGGCGAACTCGGGATCCTCCTGCAGCAGCCGCCCGACCTCCGCGGCCCGGTCCGTGAGCGGGACGAGCGTGTGCTTGCTGAGCACGGTCGGCGAGGGGTAGATCAGCCGCATGTCGGGCCGGATCGCCCCGCCGCCCGCGAACAGCCGCGCGGCGTACTGCGCCTCGTAGATCACCACCATCGGCGTCTTGCCGATCCCCAGCGCGAGGTAGTCCTCGAAGGGCGCCTCGGTGGAGGACTCCGAGTAGCCCTGGTCGAGGAACAGCGGGGCGACCGTCCGCGCCACCTCGGCGACCTGCGCCCGCGAGGTCACGACGTCGTCGCCGTTGGCCACGTAGCTGGTCGCCGCGAGGTACATGGCGGCCGAGTTCGACGTACGGACATCCGTGGTGGTGAGCAGGACCCGCTTGCGGGCGCGGTAGGAGGTGTTGCCCGGCAGCGCGTCCCAGCGGGTGCCCTTCGCGACGAGGTCGAGGAACCTGCGCAGGTCGAGGACCTGGTAGCCCGCGCCCGAGTCGCGGACCACGCCCGCCTTCGCGAGCACGTCCACGATCGGCTGGAACGTCGCGACCGCCATCGGCGAGTAGAACGGCGAGTACGTCCGCGCGATCTTGTGCGCCTGCCTGATCTTCTCGGCCGCCGGGACGCTGGAGGGGAAGGCGAAGTCGTACGGGCGCAGGTCCACCGTGGTCGCGATCTCACGGGATCCCGCGGTGTCGACCTCGACCCGCAGTCCGTGCCTGGCGAACGCCGCCCTCACAGCGGGATCGTCGAAAAAGGGTTTCTTCTCCGAGCCGATCACACCGCGGACCGTGGTGAGTGGCCGCCGCTCACCGCCGCTGCCGCCCCCGCCGTTGCCCAGCACGAGGGCGAGGACGACGGCGGCGCCCAGCGCCAGCGCCAGCCCGATCCCGATCCAACGCTTCATTCATGCTTTCCTTCGCCCCGTGGCCCTGATCCCCGTATTCCGGATTATGGGAGATAGAGGAAAGGGGCGAGCGTGAGGAGAGGGATACGAGTGAGAATTCAGAAAATGTTCATCGTGGAGTAATGAATTGGGTTAGCGGCGATTTGATGCAGAAATACCGCTATATCACCTTTTGTCGATCGGGTGGCATCAGCGGTACCCGCGGGTGGCGCCCAGGTAGGGCAGGCACAGCAGGGCCAGTCCCGCGCAGACGGCGAGCGCCAGGGACGGGCCGACCGGAAGCAGGGCGCCGGCCAGCGCCGTGCCGAGGCCGATCCCGGCGTACAGGGCGGAGGAGTTCAGGCCGACGACCACGGCGGTCTCCTGGGGCGCCGCGTTGATCAGCCGCACCTGCTGGGCCGGGGTCTGGAACCAGGTCGCCGCGCCCCAGGCCGCCATCAGCACGGCGGTCAGCGGCAGCCAGTGCGTGCCCGCCCAGGCCGCCCAGGCGAAGACGGCCAGGGTCGCGGTGAGCAGGGAGAACCCGGCGGTCTGCACGGGGATGGGCCCGTGCCGGTCCACCATGGCGCCCGCCACCAGGTTGCCCGCGACCGCGCCGACGCCGTACAGGAACAGCAGCCAGGTCTCCGTCCGCGCTCCGGCCCCGAGTGCGCGCATCACGGGAACGGCGAAGGCGTAGAGCCCGTAACTGGCGGCCAGGCCGAGCACGGTCAGCGGCAGCACGGCGACCACCCCCGGCCGCCGCAGCGCCGCCAGTCGTTCCCGCAGCGGGATACGGGGGTTGCCGGGCAAGGCGGGCATCGCGGCGAACACGCCGAGCGCGCAGATCGCGCACAGCGCCGCGACCAGGCCGAGCGCCGCGCGCCAGTCGAGGATCTTCCCGGCCAGGTTGCCCAGGGGCACGCCGAGGGCGGTGGCGACGGTCAGGCCGCCGACCACCACGGCCAGCGCCCGGGCGCGCTGCGCGGGCGCCACCAGCGACGCGGCGACCGCGCCCGCGTTCGGGGTGAACGCCGCGGCGCCGGACGCGGCCAGCACCCGCGTGACCATCAGCGCGCCGAAGTTCGGCGCCAGCGCCGAGGCGAGGTTGGCCAGGGCGAGCACGGCCAGGGCGCCGACCAGCAGGGCCCTGCGCGGCATCCGGGCCAGCGCGGTGGCCAGGACGGGCGACAGCACGGCGTAGGCGATGGCGAACGCCGTCGCCGACTGCCCGGCGGTGCTCTCCGTCACCCGCAGCGAGTGCGCCATCGCGGGCAGGAAACCGGCGACCACGTACGCGTCGGTCCCGACGGCGAACGTCCCGAGGGCCAGAACGAGGGTCGAGCCGAGCCCTCGCGGCGCGGCCTCGCGCTGCCTAACCGGGATATTCAACGTCCCTGTTTCGTCCATGAGAACGCTCCGTGCCAAAGTGGGGGATCAGTCGGTCATGCGGCCGTAGTTGCGGCGGGTGCGCGCCGCGCCCGCGGGGGCCTGCTCCATCAGGTCGGCGATCGTGCGGCCGGCCAGTTCGCGCCGCCACGCCAGCTCGGCCCGGCGCATGAGGCCGGAGATGCCGCAGGGCCGGTCGAACTCGGGACCGGCGTCCCGCCCGCTCACTCCGCGCTTGCGGATCTCCGTGCAGCGGAATGGTTCGAGCGGCCCCTCCACGGCGGTGACGACGTCCATCACCGTGATCCGCTCCGGTGGGCGGGCGAGCGACCAGCCGCCCCGGACGCCGGGGGTGGAGGTGAGGATCCCGGCGCGGGCGAGCGGCTGCAGCCGCTTCTTCAGGTACTCCTGGGGCAGGTCGAACCAGGCGGCGAGGCGGCGGATCGACACGGGGGCCTGGTCGTCGAGCCAGCCCAGCGTCACGCAGCAGTGGAGCCCCCACTCGACGCCCTCGCCCATCCGCATAACCGGGACTATACACGTCCCGGTTGTCGGGGAGACGGCGGAGGGGTCAGGCGAACAGCGTGCGTCCCCAGTAGTCGCCGCCGTCGGCCACCCCGGGCGGGCAGGCGAACAGGCCGCTGGAGACATGCTTGATGTACTCGTTCAGCGCGTCCTTCTGGGACAGCATCCGCTGGATGGGGACGAACTGCTTGCGAGGGTCACGCTGGTAGGCCATGAAGAACAGGCCGGCGTCGAGCCGCCCGAGGCCGTCGGAGCCGTCCACGTAGTTGTAACCGCGCCGCAGCAGCCGCGCGCCGCCGTGGGCGTCGGGGTGCGCGAGCCGTACGTGCGCGTTGCCGGCGATCACCGGCGTGCCGTCCTGGCCCTTCTTGGCGAAGTCCGGCGTGTCGAACTCCCCGTGCCCGGTGAGCGGCGCCCCCTCGCCCTTGTCGCGGCCGAAGATGGCCTCCTGCTCGGCCAGCGGGGCGCGGTCCCAGGTCTCGATGTGCATCCGGATCTTGCGGGTGACCAGGTAGGTGCCGCCGTCCATCCAGGCCGGGCCGTCGCCGGGCGCGGCCCACAGGTGGTCGCGCAGCATGGCGGTGTCCTCGAGCTTGAGGTTGTTGGTGCCGTCCTTGAAGCCCATGAGGTTGCGCGGCGTCGCCTGCGCCCGCGAGGTGGACGAGGTGCGCCCGAACCCGAGCTGCGAGTAGCGGACGGAGACCTTGCCGAAGCCGATCCTGGCGAGGTTGCGGATGGCGTGCACCGCCACCTGCGGGTCGTGCGCGCACGCCTGCACGCAGATGTCCCCGCCGGAGATCGCCGGCAGCAGGTCCTCACCGGGGAAGGCGGGCAGGTCGGCCAGCGCGGGCGGCCTGCGGTCGGCGAGGCCGAACCGCTCGTCGAACAGCGACGGGCCGAAGCCGACGGTCAGCGTCAGTCCGGAGGCGGGCAGGCCGAGCGCCTCGCCGGTGTCGTCCGGCGGCGCCTCCGGCGCGCCGCCGACGGCGCCGAACGTGCCGGCGTCCTTGCCCTGGGTCATCCGGGCCGCGGCGGCCGTCCACTCCTGGAGCAGCTCCACCAGCTCGGCCTTCTTCTTCGTGATGACGTCGAAGGCCACGAAGTGCAGCCGGTCCTGGGCGGGAGTGGTGACACCCGCCTGGTGCGGGCCGTAGAAGGGCACGGGGTCGGAGGTGGAGGCCGCGTGCGCGACCGGCTCCTCCGTGAACGACCTGGTGACGACGGCCCCGGCCCCGACGGCGGCGACGCCGGCCGCGCCGAGGCCGAACAGCCGCCTGCGGCTGATCCCCGTGCCGCTCACTGTGCTTTTCCGGGTCACCGGGCCACCACCGAGGCCACCTTGCTGATCGGCTCGGCCAGGGCGTTGATCGCGTCGGACAGCGCCTTGAGGTCGTCCTTGGACAGGTCGGTGTGCAGCTTCCAGCCGTCGCCGCTGCGGTGCGCGGCGAGCGCGTTCTCGGCGTCGGCGAACTTCGCGTCGAGCGTCTTCACCAGCTCGGCGTCGCGCTCCTCGAGCACCGGGCGCAGCGCCTGGACGGCGGCCTTGGAGCCCTGCAGGTTGGCGTCGAAGTCCCACAGGTCGGTGTGGGAGTAGCGGTCCTCCTCACCGGTGATCTTGCCGGTGGCGACCTCGTCGAGCAGCCCCTTGGCGCCGTTGGCGAGCTGCACGGGGGAAAGGTCGACCGTTGCGGACTTCGTCACGATCGTGTTCACGTCGGTCATCAGCTTGTCGGCGATCGGGCCGTCGCCGCCGACGTCCTTCTTGACCCACAGGTCCTTCTCGATGCGGTGGAAGCCCGTCCACTCCTCGCCGTCGGCCACGTCGTTCTCCCGCGCGTCGATGGCCGGGTCGAGGTCGCCGAAGACCTCGGCGACCGGCTCGATCCGCTCCCAGTAGGTGCGGGCGACCGGGTAGAGCTCCTTGGCCTTGGCCACGTCGCCGGCCTTGACCGCCTCGGTGAACTCCTTGGTCTTGGCGAGCAGCGTGTCGGACTGGCTCTTGATGTAGCGCTTGTAGCTGGCCACGGCCTCGGCGAGCTTGGCGTCGCCGGTCAGCGGCTTGTGCTCGCCGCTGACCTTGAGGGGGCCGCGGATGCCCTTGCCGGTCATCCCGGGCTTGCAGGCGGTCTCGTACACGCCCGCGGGAAGTTCCACCACGACCTCGCGGGTCAGGCCGGGCACGATGTTCTCGACCTCGCCCATGACCCGGTCGCCCGCCGCGTACACGTAGAACTCGGTGACCTTCGTGCCGTTGTTGGTGATGGCGAAGGTCGAGGTGCCGGCGGCCAGCTCGGACTTCGCCACCTTGCACTCGGTGTCGGTGGCGGCCACGGTGATCTTCCCGTCGCCGGCGGCGGTCGCCCCGGTCGTGGTGCCGGAGCCCGACCCCGAGGACGAGCAGGCGGTGAGGCCGGCGAGGGCCAGCGCCGCGGCGGCGAGGACGATGGGGGTGCGCATTTCGGTGGACTCCGGTCAGGAAGCGGGCTGGGGAGACGTGGAAGCGGGGCTCGCCGGCGTCTTGGCCGCGGGCCGCAGGAACAGGATGAGGACGGGAACCAGGTAGACGACCCAGGCGACGGCCTCCAGCACGCTGGGCTGCGGGGTGATGTTGAACATCCCGCTCAGCAGCGTCGAGTACCAGGCGCTGGGGTCGAGCACGCCGCTGATGTCGAAGGCGTAGGTGTTCAGGCCGGGCACCAGCCCCGACTCCTGCAGGTCGTGCACGCCGTACTTGAAGATCCCGGCGGCGACCAGGACCAGCAGCAGTCCCGTCCAGGTGAAGAATTTCGTGAGGTTGATCCGCAGGGCGCTGCGGTACAGCCCCCAGCCCAGCGCGACCGAGGTGAGCAGCCCGAGCGTGATGCCGATCAGCGGGCTCGCGCTGCTGGTCGCGCCCTGGACGGCGGCGAACCACAGCAGGGCGGTCTCCAGTCCCTCGCGGGCGACCGACAGGAACGCCACCACGACCACGGCGGTGGCCCCGAGTTCCAGGGCCGCGCCCATCTTCTCGCGCAACTCGCCCGACATCTTGCGGGCCGCCGTACGCATCCAGAAGATCATGAAGGTGACGAAGACGGTCGCCGCCAGCGACGTCACGGCGTCGAACATCTCCTGCTGCTGGGTGCCGAGGTGGGCCGCGGTGAAGGTCAGCAGCGCGCCGAACGACACGGAGAGGAGGACGGCCACGCCGACGCCCGCCCAGACCATGGGCAGCCGTTCGCGGCGGTCGCTCTTGACCAGGAAGGCCACGAGGATGGAGACCACAAGACTGGCCTCAAGGCCCTCGCGAAGGCCGATGAGGTAACTCGCGAACACATCGTCCTCCGGACGCTCGGTAAGCCTTACCTAAGTTAGGGCAGGTTCACCTTACCGACAAGGTCCCGAACTCATGGAGCGGGGTAGGACTTTTGTCACCTTCAGGGGCGGGTGAGGCGACGCCCCGTCGGGCGGTGGATTAATTCGGTGGCGTCCCATCTCCGCTCCCCGTTATCGTGACGGACGTCCTGCCGCCGCACCCTGGAGGGTCACTTGGAGCTCTGAGGTCCCGACACCGCGCCCACGGCCGCCATCGGTGGTCCGGCGCAGCGACCTCAGGCAGACCCTCGCCTCGCGGCCCGTGCCCGCGGTGTCCCACGCGTTTGTTCGCCATCTCGCCCCTGGGATACCCGGAGCCGCCTCATGTCTTATTCCATTGTCTGTACGGATCTGTCGTTTTCCTGGCCCGACGGGACGCCTGTCTTCGAGGAGCTCGGCTTCGCGTTCGGCGCGGGCCGGACCGGGCTCATCGGCGTCAACGGCAGCGGCAAGTCGACCCTGCTCAGTCTGATCGCCGGAGAGCTGACCCCGACGAGCGGCTCGGTGTCGGTCACCGGGCGGCTGGGCTACCTGCCGCAGAACCTCCCGCTCGGCGCGAGCCGTACGGTGTCCGACCTGCTGGGGATCACTCCCGCGCGGGAGGCGCTGCACGCGATCGAGCGGGGCGACCTCAGCGAGGCGAACTACGACGCGGTGGTCTGGGACGTCGAGGAGCGCGCCCGCGCCGAGCTCGACCGCCTCGGCCTCGCGGGGGTGCACCTCGACCGGACGGTGGAGACGCTCTCGGGCGGCGAGACCGTCATGGTCGGGCTCGCCGCGCGGTTCCTCGCCGAGCCCGACGTGCTGCTGCTCGACGAGCCGACCAACAACCTCGACCTCGACGCGCGGCGGCGCCTGTACGACGCCGTCTCGTCCTGGACGAGGACGTTGGTCGTCGTCAGCCACGACCGAACGCTGCTCGACCTGGTGGACCAGATCGCCGACCTGCCCGCCCGCCGTACGTTCGGCGGCACGCTCAGCGAGTACGAGGAGGTGCTCGCGGTCGAGCGGGAGGCCGCCGAGCGGATGGTCCGCGCGGCCGAGGGCGACCTGCGCCGCCAGCGGCGCGAGCTGGCCGAGGCGCACACCAAGCTGGCCCGGCGGGTGCGCTACGGCAACAAGATGTACGAGCAGAAGCGCGAGCCGAAGATCATCATGCAGGAGCGCAAGCGCCAGGCCCAGGTCGCGGCGGGCAAGCACCGGCTCATGCACGAGGAGAAGGTGGCGGCCGCCCGCGAGCGGCTGGCCGAGGCGGAGGACGCGGTGCGCGACGACGCCGAGATCCGGGTGGAGCTGCCCGCCACCGAGGTGCCGGCCGGGCGCACGGTGCTCGAACTGGACGGCCTGCGCACGGCCGCCGGGCCGATCGGCGACCTGGTCGTCCGCGGCCCGGAGCGGGTCGCCCTGCTGGGGCCGAACGGCTCGGGCAAGACGACCCTGCTGCGCACGATCCTCGGCGAGATCCCGCCGGTCGAGGGCTCGGTCCGGCGAGGCGTGCCGATGCGGTACCTGCCGCAGCGGCTCGACGTGCTCGACGACGCGCTCAGCCTGGTCGACAACGTGCGGGCGGTCGCGCCCGCGGCGTCGGTCAACGCCGTCAGGGCCGGGCTCGCCCGGTTCCTGTTCCGGGGAGCACGGGCCGAACGGCCGGCGGGCACGCTGTCGGGCGGCGAGCGGTTCCGCGCGGTGCTGGCCTCGCTGCTGCTGGCCGAGCCCGCGCCGCGGCTCCTGCTGCTGGACGAGCCGACCAACAACCTCGACCTGGCCAGCGTGCGCCAGCTCGCGCAGGCGCTGTCGGCCTACCGGGGGGCGCTCGTGGTGGTCTCCCACGACCTGCCGTTCCTGGAGTCGATCGGGATCACCCGGTGGCTCGGCGTCGGCCCGGAGGGCCTGGAGACCGGCCGCTGAACACGCGGGAGGCCGCGGCCCGATCGGGCCGCGGCCTCCGTCACGCCTCTACGAGAGGCTCGGCTGGAGAGCGAGGGGCTCAGCTGGAGAACAGCATGCCGACCCAGCTGTTGCGCCGGTGGCCGTAGTGGCCGCCGTGGTGGCCGCCCCAGGCGGGGCCTCCGTGCGCCGGCGGCGGGGGAGCGTACTGCTGCTGGGCCCACTGGGCCTCCATCCGGGTCAGCGTCTCCAGCTCGCCGTAGTCCAGGAAGATCCCGCGGCAGTTGTCGCACTGCTCGATGTGGACCCCGTTGCGGTCGAACGTCCGCATCCGGCCACGGCACTTGGGGCACTCCATGTGACGAACTCTCCCTCGATCAGGTCGCGGCCTCCGTGGCCGCGACGATCCTCCCACAGGCGGACACCAGCGCCTCGGCGGCGTCGTCGGGCGGTTCCCCCGCCCGCGCCGCCGTGGCCACCGCCGTCGCGGCCAGTTGGACGGTCAACGCCCGGGCCGGCGCGTCGAGTTCCCGCCACGGGTCGTCCGCGGAGACGGCGGTCCCGCCCGCCGCGAGGTAGGCGGTGAGGAACCGTTCCCAGTCCCGGGGGCCGAGCAGGCCGGCGGCGTACCACGCGGCGGGGCGGGCCAGGTCCCACGCGGGGTCGCCCGCGCCCAGGTCGTCGGGGTCGATCAGCAGCCACGCGCCGTCGTGCCGGACGATCTGGCCGAGGTGCCAGTCGCCGTGTGTCAGCGCGCCGCCCTCCCGGACCGGCGGCAGCGTCGCGTACGCGGCCCGGATGGGCGCGGCGACGGGGTCCGGGACGCCGGCCGCCGCCAGGTCGGCCATGGCCCTCGGCAGCCGCGCCGGTCCTCCGGCGGGCGGCAGACCGGTGGTCGCCGGCCGGGCGTGCAGCAGGGCGAGCAGCCGGCCGCCCTCCTCCCAGGGGGTCGTCCCCGCGTCCACGTCGGCCATGGTGAGGGCGTCGCCGGCGGGCCAGATCGTGACGAGCCTGCCGTCCAGCCGCTCGAGGCCGAGAGGGGCCAGCATGACGCCGGGCAGGTTCCCCGCGGCGTCGAGGCGGGCACGCAGGGCGCGTTCGTCGGTGTCCGGGGGATGGGCCTTGACGACGACGTCCCCGGCCCTGACCACGAGCACCCGGCCCTGCTTGAGCACCGTCACCGGCCCGTCGCGGCGTGCCAGCCGCGCCAGTTCCTCGATCACGGGGACACCCTAGGGTGCCGTTATGAGGATTGGGTTTTCGGTGCCGGTGTCGGGCTCGTGGGCGACGCCGGAGAACATGAGGCGGATCGCGCGCCGCGCGGACGAGCTCGGCTACCACGGGGTGTGGACGTTCCAGCGCCTGCTCTACCCGGTCGGCAACCCGATGGGGCCGGTCTACCGCAGCGTGCACGACCCCGTGGTCGCGCTCGCGTACCTGGCCGGCGTCACCGAACGGGTACGGCTCGGGGTGGCCGTGCTCAACCTGCCCTTCGTCTCCCCGGTCCTGATGGCCAAGCAGCTCGCCACCCTGCAGGAGGTGTCCGGCGGCAGGCTCGACGTGGGCCTGGGACTCGGCTGGCTGCCCGAGGAGTTCGCCGCCTCCGGCGTGCCGATGGAGCGGCGCGGCAGGCGCGGCGAGGAGTACGTCGGCCTGCTGCGGCGGCTGTGGACCGAGGACGTCGTCGAGCACAAGGGCGAGTTCTACGAGGTGCCGCGCTCGCACCAGGACCCCAAACCGGCCACGCCGCCGCCCGTCATGCTGGGCGGCACCGCGCGGGTGGCGCTGGAGCGGGCCGGGCGGATCGCCGACGGCTGGATCAGCTCCAGCCGCGCCGACCTGGACACGATCGACCGGCAGATCGCCGTCGTGAAGGAGGCGGCCCGGCGGGCGGGCCGCGACCCGGACGCGCTGCGGTTCGTCGTCCGCGGCGTCACCCGGGTCCGCGCGGCGGACGAGGGCCCGCTGACCGGGTCGTACGACAAGATCAGGCGGGATGTCGGGGAACTCGCGGCCAAGGGCGTGACCGAGGTGTTCCACGACCTCAACTTCGACCCCGAGATCGGTGACCCCGAGGCCGACCCCCGCGACTCCATGCGCCGTGCGGAGGAGGCTCTGGAGGCCCTCGCCCCCCGGTGAGCCTCCGGCGTCACCCGCGTGCGCCCGGGACACGCCCTCGCGCCTGCGCCCCTGCGCGTACGACAGCTGCCGGCCGGCGACGGCGGCCGCCACGGCCACGGGGAGGCAGCCGAGCAGCTCAGCCACGGCCCACCGGCCTGCGGCACACGTACGCCAGGCCGGGCGGCACGTTGCGCCAGACCGGCCCGGTCGTGAGCACCTCGTCGAAGGCGGCGCGCAGGCGCCGCCGGAAGCGCCGCGCCCGGGCCAGCGGCACCGCGGGCAGGTAGGTCACCGTCGTGAACGCTCCCGTCGGACGCAGCACCCGCCCGACCTCCCCGAGGATCGACTCCTGCACGTCCTCCGGGAAGAGCGTCCACGGCAGCGTGCTGACCACGGCGTCGACCCGGGAGACTCCCCTTTCGTCCAGCAGCGTGCCGAGGCGGGCCGCGTCGCCCTGGATCACGTCCAGCCAGGGCCGGGCGCGCCGCAGGTGCGCCACCATCCCCGGGTCGATCTCGACGGCGACCTGGCGGGAGCCGGGGGCGAGCCGTTCCCGGATGGCCTCGCTGATCGCGCCGGTGCCCGGGCCGAGCTCCACGACCACGGCGGGGCCGGTCGTCGGGACGACGGTGGTGAGGGCCCGCGCGAGCGAGCGCGAGCTCGGGGCCACGGCTCCCACGACGCCCTGCCGGCGCAGCGCCACGCCCGCGAACGCCCTCAGATCGGAGACCTGCTGGACTGTCTCGTTCATGCCGCCCATCAGATCGGCGGCGGACCCGCGCCCGCCAGCCGCCCCGGCCCACCCGTGGAGGTATGCCCAGCCCTACCTCCACAGGTGGGCCTGGCCGTCTTCGAGCCGGTCCGGACGGCCTCTAGGGTGGGTCGGGTGCGCCCCAACGGCTCGTGGCAGGCCGTCGCCAGGAAGGACCTGCTGGCGACCTCGCTGCCCTTGCGCGCCCTCGCCTACCTGGTGACAGGCGCGGTCGTCGGCGTGGTCGTGCTGGCATCGCTGGTCGTCTCGCTGACCGCCGGGGCGCTGCTCACCGTCTTCCTGGTGGGCGTGCCGCTGCTGGCGGTCCCGGTCGTCGCCGCCGTGCCACTGGGCGCGCTCGAACGCCGGAGGCTGCGGATCATGGACGCCGAGCCCGCGCCGAGCCCGCACCGCCCCGCGCGCCCAGGCCCGCGCGGATGGCTCGGGACGCGCCTGCGGGAGCAGGCGACGTGGCGGGCCCTCGCCTACACGGGCCTGCTGGCCGTCGTGCTCGGCCCGATCGAGCTGATCGCCGTGACGTACGGCCTGCTCGTGCCGCTCGTGATGATCTGCGCTCCGATCAGTGTCGCGGAGGCGGGGTCGATCGTGCTGCTCAAGTTCTGGCCGCTCGACTCGCTCGCCGAGGCGTTCGCCGCCGCGCTGCTGGGGATCGCGGTGCTCGTGCTGGCGGCCTACCCGATCACCGCCCTCGCGACCGCGCACGCCCTGCTGGCCCGGCTGCTCCTCACGAAAGCCGAGTCCGGCGAGCGGCTCGCCGAGCTGACTCGCTCCCGCAGCCGCCTGGTCGAGGCGTTCGAGGCCGAGCGGCGGCGCATCGAGCGCGATCTGCACGACGGCGCGCAGCAGCGGCTGGTCGCGCTGACCATGACGCTCGGCCTGGCCAAGGTCTCCCCGGGGGAGGAGGCGGCCCAGCTCGTGGCAAGGGCGCACGAGGAGGCGAAGCTCGCGCTCGCGGAGATCCGCGACCTGATCCGCGGCATCCATCCTCGAATCCTCGTCGACCGCGGGCTGCCCGCCGCGGTCGCGGAGCTGGCCGACCGGTCGCCCGTCCCGGTCGAGGTCGACGTGGACGTCCCCCGGCTGCCCGGGCCGGTGGAGTCGGTGGCCTACTTCGTCGTCAGCGAGGGCCTGGCCAACGTGGCCAAGCACAGCGGAGCCGAGCGGGCCTGGGTGCGGGGCCGCCTCGACGGCCGGCAGCTCACCGTCGAGATCCGGGACGACGGCGTGGGCGGCGCGGACGTCACCGCCGGCACCGGGCTCGCCGGGCTCGCCGACCGCGTCTCGGTGGTCGAGGGCAGGCTGATGCTGGCGAGCCCGCCGGGCGGCCCCACCCTGCTACGCGCGGAGATCGAATGCCTGCCGGCCCTTCCCTGACCGTCGTCATCGCCGAGGACGGCGTGCTGCTCCGCGAGGGGCTGGCCACGCTGCTGACCCGGTTCGGCCACCGGGTGGCCGCCACCGCCGGCGACGCAGAGGCGCTCGTGAAAGCGGTGGAGGAGCACGCCCCCGACGTCGTCGTCACCGACGTGCGGATGCCGCCCGGCTTCTCCGACGAGGGACTGCGGGCCGCCGTGGCGTTGCGCGCCGCGCATCCCGGGCTCGCCGTCCTGGTGCTGAGCCAGTACGTCGAGCAGACCTACGCGGCCGAACTCCTCGACTCCGGGGACGGCACCGGCGTGGGCTACCTCCTCAAGGACCGGATCGGGGAGGTCGAGGAGTTCGTGGACGCCCTGACCACCGTCGCCGGCGGGGGGACGCTCGTGGACCCGGAGGTCGTGCGTCAGCTCCTGCGCCGCCGCCGCGACCCGCTGCGGCGGCTCACCGCGCGGGAGAGGGAGGTCCTCGCCCTGATGGCCGAGGGCAGGTCGAACGCCGCGATCGCCCGCGCGCTGGTGGTGTCGGAGGCCGTCGTCGGCAAGCACATCGGGAACATCCTCACCAAGCTCGACCTGCCCCCCGACGAGGACGCGCATCGCCGCGTGCTCGCCGTCGTCGCCTTCCTGCGCGGCTAGGTCGTGCCCTTAGACCATCCCGTACGCCTTGGCGATCAGCTCGTAGGAGCGCAGGCGTGCCGCGCCGCCGTGGACCTGCGTGGTGATCATCAACTCGTCGGCCCCGGTGCGCTTGCGCAGCTCCTCCAGACCGGCGCGCACCGTCTGCGGGTCGCCGTGCACCACGGTCGACAGCCGCTCGCGGACGAACTCCCGCTCCGTCGGGGTGTACGGGTACGCCTCCGCCTCCTCCACGGTGGGCGTACGGCCGGGCCGTCCGTGCCGCAGGCGCAGCCACGACAGCGCGCCCGGCATGGCCTGGCGCAGCGCCTCCTCGTCGGTGTCGGCCGCGACGGCCGCCACCCCGATCAGCGCGTACGGCCGGTCGAGCACCTCCGAGGGCCGGAACGAGGAGCGGTAGAGGTCGAGCGCGGGCTCGGTGTTGGCGGCGCTGAAGTGGTGGGCGAAGGCGAACGGCAGCCCGAGCAGCCCGGCCAGCCTGGCGCTGAACCCGCTGGAGCCGAGCAGCCAGATCGGCGGCCGGCCCGCGGCCGCCGAGTCGGCGCCGCCCGGCACGGCCCGGATCTTCTCGTACGGGTGGCCTGGCGGGAAGGAGGCGTCGAGGAAGCCGGTCAGCTCGGCCACCTGCTGGGGGAAGTCGTCCGGGTCCACCTCGGCCGAGCGGCGCAGGGCGTTCGCCGTGGCCATGTCGGTGCCGGGGGCGCGGCCGAGGCCGAGGTCGATGCGGCCGGGGTGCAGCGCGTGCAGCGTGCCGAACTGCTCGGCGATCACCAGCGGGGCGTGGTTGGGCAACATCACGCCGCCGGAGCCGATCCGGATCGACCGGGTCGCCGCCGCGAGGTGCGCGATGAGCACGGCCGGAGAGGAGCTGGCCACTCCGGGCATTCCGTGGTGCTCGGCGACCCAGATGCGGTGGTAGCCCCACTCTTCGGCCCGCCGGGCCAGTTCGGTGGCGTCGCGCAGCGCCTCGGTGGGCGTCGAGCCCTCGCCGACGGTCGCCAGCTCCAGGATCGACAGCGGCACCTCGGCCGTCCCACGCGGCACGCCGCGGATGTTCTCCTCACTCATGTTTCGCCCAACCTGAGGGCTCATCAGGATATTTCCTGACGCGGTGAGGGATGTGCTCCGTCGCCCCGCGACCTGCCATGCTTGGACACATGAGCGAGCGAAAGCCCATCGAGTCGTGGCTGTCCGACATGGACGGGGTGCTGGTCCACGAGGGGCAGCCGGTGCCGGGTGCCGACGAGTTCATCAGGCGGCTGAAGGAGTCGGGGAAGCGGTTCCTCGTCCTGACGAACAACTCGATCTACACCCCCCGCGACCTGTCCGTACGGTTGCGCGCGGCCGGGCTGGAGGTGCCGCCCGAGGCGATCTGGACCTCCGCGCTGGCCACCGCCAAGTTCCTCGCCGACCAGCGGCCCGAGGGCTCGGCGTACGTCATCGGCGAGGCGGGGCTGACGACGGCCCTGCACGAGGTCGGCTACGTGCTGACCGACCTCGACCCCGACTACGTCGTGCTGGGCGAGACCCGCACCTACAGCTTCACCTCGATAACGCGGGCGATCCGGCTGATCGACAACGGCGCCCGCTTCATCGCGACCAACCCCGACCCCATCGGCCCGTCGACCGAGGGCTCGCTGCCGGCCTGCGGCGCGGTGGCCGCCATGATCACCAAGGCGACCGGGGTGGAGCCGTACTTCGTCGGCAAGCCGAACCCGATGATGATGCGCAGCGCGCTCAACCGGATCGACGCGCACAGCGAGACCACCGCGATGATCGGCGACCGCATGGACACCGACGTCGTCTGCGGCATCGAGGCCGGGCTGCACACGATCCTGGTGCTCACCGGTGTCACGCAGAAGGACCAGATCGACCGGTATCCGTTCCGGCCCACGCAGGTGGTCAACTCCGTGGCCGACCTCATCGACCTGGTCTGAACCTGACGGACCCTGTCGCCTATGGCTGCCATGCTGGCCGGCATGAACCACCGCGTCTATCTGGAAATCGGCCCCAAGAAGGTCTTCGCCTGCTCGATCGACTGGCCGGGCTGGTGCCGCATCGGCAGGACCGAGGAGGCCGCGCTCGACACTCTGGTGGACTACACGCCGCGCTACCGGGTGATCGCCGAGCGGGCCGGACTGGAGTTCGCGCCGGGGGACCCGACGGTCGTCGAGCGGGTCAAGGGCGACCGCACGACGGACTTCGGCGCGATCTCCGCCATCCCGGACCTCGACCGGGAGCCGGTGGACGCGCCGGAGGCCGCGCGTGCGGCCGCCCTCGCCCGCGCGGCCTGGGCGGTGTTCGCCGAGGTGGCCGAGGCGTCCCCCGAGGAGCTGCGCAAGGGCCCCAGGGGCGGCGGCAGGGACAGGGACAAGATGGTCGCCCACGTCGTGGAGGCCGAGCGCGCGTACGCCCGGAAGATCGGCGTGCGGCACAAGCCCTTCACGGACGAGGCCGGCCTGACCGCCATGCGCGAGGACATCGCGCGGGTGCTCGCGCGGCCCTCGGACGCCTTTCCTCCCGGCGGCGAGGGCTGGCCCGTCCGGTACGCCGCACGCCGCATCATCTGGCACGTCGCCGACCACATCTGGGAGATGGAAGACCGGCGGATCTAGGGCGGCGCAGGGCAGGCACGGTCCGGGTGTGACCACGAAGGGGGCCGCCACGCTACCCCGTGGCGTGTCGCGGCTCAGTCCTCCGTACGGCGCAGGCGCTTGAGGTCGGAGCGGTGTTTCTTGGCCGTCAGGCGGCGCTCGACCGCGCCCTTGGACGGCTTGGTGGGACGGCGCCGCTTGGGCGGCGGCGCGATCGCCTCGCGGAGGAGGGCGGCGAGCCGGTCCCGCGCCGCCTCCCGGTTGCGCAGTTGCGAGCGGTGCTCCGAGGCCGCCACCGTGATCACGCCGTCGACCAGGCGGGCGGCGAGCCGCTCGAGCGCGCGGGCCCTGAGCGCCGGGCCGAGGGCGGTCGTACGCGCGAGGTCGAAGCTCAGCTCGACCCGGCTGTCGGTGGTGTTAACGCCCTGGCCGCCCGGGCCGGACGAGCGGGAGAAGCGCCAGGCGAGCTCCGCCTCGGGCACGACGACCGAGCCGCGCACGTGCAACGGGCCTGACATGACGCACCTTTCCTCGAAGTCGTGGGGACGACCAAACCTAGCCCGGTGAATATCACCGCCGCTCTCCATTTATCACCGTAAACGCGGCTTGCGGTTGTCGCGGTCCATCGCGTCGTGCACAGTGACCCCCGGAATCCGGAGCGGACAGGATGGGCGGGAGCATGACCTCGATCGTGGGCGTCCACGGCATCGGCAAGTACCACTATTACGAGGAGGCCGGCGGGTCGGCGGGCGGCGCGGCCGCGGCCATGCGGGCCAAGTGGAACGCCTACCTCCACCAGGGCCTCACCGGCCGGGCGGACGGCGCGGGGGAGTACTTCGCCGAGATCGCCTACTACGCCCACCACCTGCACGGCGGGCCGCCGAAGCCGCCACGGCAGATGGAGGCGCCGGCCAAGCTGGTCCTCGCCGACTGGGCGGCCCAGCTCGGCGGTCCGTTCCGCGACGCGGCGGGGGAGTCGCTCACCGGTCTCGCGCACCGGCTGGCCGAGTGGCTGCTGACGAGGATGGGCCCGCAGGCGGTGCGGTTCGCCCAGGACTTCTGCCCGGAGGTGGCCGCCTACCTCGGCGGCGGCGACCGGCGCGCGCGGGCCCGCGACGCGGTGGCCGACGTCGTCCGCAGGCGTCGCCCCCGGGTGGTCGTCGCCCACTCCCTCGGCAGCGTCGTGGCGTACGAGGCGCTGTGGGCGCATCCCGATCTCTCGGTCGAACTGCTCGTGACGCTGGGCAGCCCGCTCGGCATGCACGACGTCGTATTCGAGCGGCTCGCGCCCATCCCGGTCCGGGGTCGCGGGGCGCGCCCGCCGGGCGTGCGCCGCTGGGTCAACATCGCCGACAAGGACGACATCGCCGCGATCCCGGCCGTGCTCGCGTCATGTTTCGACGGCGTCGAGCGGGACGTCTCCTGCGACATCGACTGGCTCGACTTCCACACCGTGCGCAACTACCTGCGCTGCGGGAGCGCCAACGAGTACCTCAAGCCCTACGTGACCTGAGTTCCGAACGCGGGTTATGATCGTACGACCATGAAGACTGTGCTTTTCGACTACGGCAACGTCGTGTCGCTTCCCCAGGCCCCCGAGGACGTCGCGCGCATGGCGGGAGGTGATCCGGGATTCGAGGACCGCTACTGGGAGGTGCGGCTCGACTTCGACCGGGGCTCGCTCGACCCTGCCGCGTACTGGTCCCACGTGTACGGCAGGCCGATGGGCGGAGCCGACCTGGACGCGGTCGTCGCCCTCGACGTGGCGAGCTGGTCGCGGCCCAACGAGGAGACCGTGGCGATCATCGACGAGCTGGCCGGCGTCGGGGTGCCGATGGCGCTGCTGTCCAACATGCCGGTCTGCGTCGCCGAGGGCATCGACGTGCTGCCGTTCATGCGGCCGATCGGCCCGCGGTTCTACAGCGGCCGGATGGGCCTGGTGAAGCCCGAGCCGGAGATCTTCCACGAGACCGTGGCCTGGCTGGGGGTGGCGCCCGGCGACCTCGTCTTCGTGGACGACCGGCTGGAGAACGTCGCGGCGGCCGAGCGGGCGGGGCTCGCCGCCGTCCACTTCCGCGACGCCGCCGCCCTGCGCGAGGACCTCAAGACGCTGCTGGTCTGAGCCGTTCAGCGGGCGCACGAGGATCTCGCCGGGCGCCGCGGCCCCGCGTCTACTGGGCCTGCACCACCGGCGGGCCCTCGCTCGCCTGGACGAGGACGAACCCCTGACCCCGGAAGGCGAGCTGCAGGGCCTCGCCGCTGCCACGGCCGATCAGCGCGCCGGCCTTCATCGTCCGGTTGACGCCCACCTGCAGGTGGGCGCTCCAGCAGACCGCGGACTGGCCGTCGGCGAACGTCGGCATCTGGGAGGTGTCGAGGAGCACCGGCGTGCCGTGCGCGGTCACCGCCACCCAGCCGGTGCCCTTGATCGTCATGTTGAACAGGCCGCCCGCGGCGATCCCCGCCCCCTGCACACGCTGGATGTCCCAGGTGAGCTGGGGATCGAAGGCCAGCAGGTTGCGGCCGTTGACGGTGAGGGCCTCGTTCTCCAGGTAGAACAGGTGGATGTCGTGGGCGTCGTCGGCCAGGAACAGCAGGCCCTGCCCTCTGACGCGCATCAGCGGCGCGCCCTCGCCGGTCACCATCTTCTTGAGCAGTCTGCCGACTCCGCCGGAGCCTTCGTAGTCGAAGTCCATCTGGCCTTGGAAGGCGACCATCGAGCCCTGCCTGGCGATCACCTCGCTCGGTAGGTGGACGCGGAGCATCTTGGAGTTCTGCAGGACGAAGTTGCCGGGGACCTGCTGGCCGTTCAGGTTCCCGAAGAGCGCGCTGCGCATGGAGGGTCCTTCGATAAGCGTGATGGTGCATGGGTAGTGACGATCGGGCAGGGGATCCGGTTCCGCGTGCGCCTCCCGCGCCGGGCGCCTCAACTCGCCGGAGGGCGGGGGTCGAGGGGTGGGGCGTCGACCGGGCAGCCGGGAGCGGGCGGTTCGGGCGCGGCCACGAGGACGTTCGTCCTGATCGTGAGGAATGTGACGACCGCCGCGACGGCCATCATGGCCGCGCCGACCAGCATTGAGGTGTGGAACCCCCGGGTGAACGCGGCCGGGGAGTCGTAGGCGTCCCCCGTCAGCCCCACCAGCGGCGGGACGGCGGCGACGGCCAGGAGGCCGCCCGTCCTGGCCAGGGCGTTGTTGACCCCGCTGGCGACACCCGCGTACCGCTCCTCCGCCGTGGCGAGCACGGTCGCGGTGAGCGGGGCGACGGCGGCGGACAGGCCGAGCCCGAACACGACCGCCGCGGGCAGCACGCCGGCGAGATAGGACGACCCCGGGGCGATGCGGCTCATCAGCAGCAGCCCGGCCGCGCACAGGAGGATGCCTCCCGTCATGGGGAGGCGTGGGCCCACCCGCCTCGCCAGTTCGCCGGCCCGGGGCGACAGCAGCAGCATGAGGATCGTGACCGGGAGCATCGCCGACCCGGCGGCGACGGGTGAGAACCCGGCCGACACCTGGAGCTGGACGACCAGCAGGAAGAACACCAGCCCCATCGCCGCGTACATGACCAGCGTGACGACGTTGACCGCGGTGAACTCCCGCGAGGCGAACACTCCCACGGGGACGAGGGACCGGGGGGAGCGCCGGATCTCCACCACCACGAAGCAGGCGGCCAGGACGAGCCCGGCGGCCAGCGGCACCAGCCCGTCGCCCGCGAGGATCAGTCCGTACGTCAGCCCGGCCAGGGCGGGGGCGGCGAGGACGGTCCCGAGCACGTCGAAGCGGCCGTGCGGTCCGGCGTCCCGGGTCTCGGGCACGTGCCGGGCGGCGACGCCGACCACGACGGCCGCGAGCGGCAGGTTGAGCAGGAACACCCACCGCCAGCCGGCGGCCTCCACGAGCCATCCGCCGAGCAGCGGCCCGAGGGCGGCGGCCACGCCGCCCAGCCCCGACCAGGCGCCGACGGCGCGGGGCCGGTCCTCCCGCACGTAGCTCGCCTGGATGATCGCCAGGGACCCGGGGATCAGCAGGGCCCCGCCGACGCCCTGGAGCGCACGGGCGAGCACGAGCACGGGCGTGTTCGGCGCGATTCCGCAGAGGGCGGAGGCCAGGGCGAACCAGGCCACCCCGGCGACGAAGACCTTCCGCCTGCCGAGCCGGTCGCCCAGCGACCCGCCCAGCAGGATCAGCGCGGCCATGGTGAGCGTGTACGCGTTCACGGTCCACTGGAGGCCGGACATCCCGGCGTGCAGGTCGCGCCCGAGGGCGGGGAGGGCCACGTTGACCACGGTGCCGTCGAGCGTGGCCATGCCCGACCCGAGGACCGTGGTGAGCAGCACCCACCGGCCTGGTGCCGAGCGAAGCCGGATATTTCCGGATGTCATGGACGCCATCATGCGTTACCCGGGGGAGTGATCGCGCCTTCACGGCAAGGCGGATTACATCATTACGATCGCTCACAGCGAACTGACGCAGAACAGGGAACAGGATCGGACTCCTGTTAGTTGAGTCGACATAACTCAACCCAGTGGAGTGCTGATGTCCCAGATCCTTCCCGTCCTCCCGCTCGACGACGAGGTCGTCCTGCCCGGCATGGTCGTGCCCCTCGATCTGTCGGACTCCGAGGTCCGCGCCGCCATCGACGCGGCCCGCGCCAGTGGCGAGAGCACGGTCCTGCTGGTGCCCCGCATAGACGGCCGCTACGGCCCGGTGGGGGTGAGCGCCGTCGTGGAACAGGTCGGCCGGCTGCCGGGCGGGGAGCCCGCGGCCGTGGTGCGCGGCGTCGACCGCATGCGCGTCGGCACCGGCACCACCGGCCCCGGCGCGGCGTTGTGGGTCGAGGCGACCGTGCTGGAGCCGGTCGCGGCCGGGCCGAGGGCCGAGGAGCTCGCCAAGGAGTACAAGGCCCTCACCACCACGATCCTGCAGAAGCGGGGCGCGTGGCAGGTGGTCGACGCGGTCAACCAGATCACCGACCCCGCCGTCCTCGCCGACAGCGCGGGATACGCCCCCTGGCTGCAGACGCCGCAGAAGCTGCTGCTGCTGGAGACCCCCGACCCGGCCGAGCGGCTGGACAAGCTGGTCGGCTGGGCCCGCGACCACCTGGCCGAGCTGGACGTCGCGGAGACCATCCGCAAGGACGTCCAGGAGGGCATGGAGAAGCAGCAGCGCGAGTTCCTGCTCCGCCAGCAGCTCGCGGCCGTGCGCAAGGAGCTCGCCGAGCTCAACGGCGACCCCTCCGACGAGGAGGAGGACTACCGTGCCCGCATCGAGGCCGCCGACCTGCCGGAGAAGGTCAGGGAGGCCGCGCTCAAGGAGGTCGGCAAGCTGGAGCGGTCCTCCGACCAGTCGCCCGAGAGCGGCTGGATCCGCACCTGGCTCGACACGGTGCTCGACATGCCGTGGAACGTCCACACGACCGACGAGTACGACATCGCGGGAGCCCGCGCGGTGCTCGACGCCGACCACACCGGCCTGGACGACGTGAAGGACCGCATCGTGGAATACCTCGCGGTGCGCAAGCGCAGGGCCGACCAGGGCCTCGGCGTGGTCGGCGGCCGCCGCAGCGGCGCCGTCCTCGCGCTGGCCGGCCCTCCCGGAGTCGGCAAGACCTCGCTCGGCGAGTCGGTCGCCCGCGCCATGGGCCGAAAGTTCGTCCGCGTCGCCCTCGGCGGCGTCCGCGACGAGGCGGAGATCCGCGGTCACCGGCGCACGTACGTGGGGGCGCTGCCCGGCCGCATCGTCCGGGCGATCCGCGAGGCGGGCTCGATGAACCCGGTCGTGCTGCTCGACGAGATCGACAAGGTCGGCGCCGACTACCGGGGCGACCCGACGGCGGCGCTGCTCGAAGTGCTCGACCCGGCGCAGAACCACACGTTCCGCGACCACTACCTGGAGGTCGAGCTCGACCTGAGCGATGTGCTGTTCCTCGCCACGGCCAACGTGCTGGAGCAGGTGCCCGGGCCGCTGCTCGACCGCATGGAGATCGTCACGCTCGACGGTTACACCGAGGACGAGAAGGTCGCCATCGCCCGCGACCACCTGCTCCCGCGCAACCTGGAGAAGGCCGGCCTCACCGCCGCCGACGTGACGGTGGAGGAGGCGGCGCTGCGCCGCCTGGCGGGCGAGTACACCCGCGAGGCCGGCGTCCGCTCCCTCGAACGCTCGATCGCCCGGATCCTGCGCAAGGTGACGGCGAACGTGGCCCTCGGCGACGCCGGGCTCCCGGTGACGGTCACCGCCGACGACCTGGTCTCCTACCTGGGCCGGCCGCGCCACGTGCCCGAGTCGTCCCTGCCGGAGGCCCGGCAGCGTACGGCGGTGCCGGGTGTGGCGACCGGCCTCGCGGTGACCGGCGCGGGCGGCGACGTCCTCTACGTCGAGGCGTCGCTGGCCGACCCGGAGACCGGGGCGACCGGGGTGACCCTGACCGGCCAGCTCGGCGACGTGATGAAGGAGTCGGCGCAGATCGCGCTGTCCTTCCTGCGGTCGCGGGGCGCCGAGCTGGAGCTGCCGGTCGGGTCGCTCAAGGACAGGTCGGTGCACATCCACGTGCCCGCGGGCGCGGTGCCGAAGGACGGCCCGTCGGCCGGTGTCACGATGACCACCGCCCTGGCCTCGCTGCTGTCGGGCCGGCCGGTCCGCGCGGATGTGGCGATGACCGGCGAGGTGTCCCTCACCGGGCGCGTGCTGCCGATCGGCGGGGTCAAGCAGAAGCTGCTGGCCGCCCACCGGGCCGGGATCACCACCGTGCTCATCCCGGCGCGCAACGAGCCCGACCTGGACGACGTCCCGGCCGAGGTGCTGGCCGACCTCACCGTCCACGCGGTGAGCGACGTGCGTGAGGTCCTCGACCTGGCCCTCACCCCGGCGACGGTCGCTCAGCAGGCAGCCGCCTGACCCACTCCACACGGCCCGCGTCTCCGCTCCGGAGGCGCGGGCCTTTCCCTGTGACACAGGCCTTTCCATGTGACAAAGGACACATTCCCGGTATGGAATAAGGAGTAGCTCGCTCCTGTTTGAGCCGGTCGTGAGCGTATCGAACCTGGTGAACCCGCCCGAGCGAGGGTGTCCCGCGGTCTGAACATCGTCTGTCCGCCCCCTCCTCACGAAGGCACTCCCCGATGACGCTCTCCCCGCTGCCCGATCTGATCCTGCGCCGGATCACACATCTGCCCTTCCCACCCGGCACGCGCTAGCCGCACACGCATGAGGAATCGGCCGCCAACTTCTTCGGGGACAGCAAGTGATCACGGTTACCGGCCTGCGTAAGGCCTACGGCGACGTCGTCGCGCTCGACGGCGTCGACCTCCACGTGGGTAAGGGCGAGGTCTTCGGCGTGCTCGGGCGCAGCGGCGCCGGCAAGAGCACCCTGCTGCGCTGCGTCAACCTGCTCGAACGTCCCGACGAGGGCGTGGTGACCGTCGACGGGCGCGAGCTGACCACCCTCGGCGCGGCCGACCTGCGCCGCGCCCGCCAGCGCATCGGCATGATCCACCAGCACTTCGCGCTGCTGTCGTCGCGCACGGTGGCGGGCAACGTGGCCTTCCCGCTGGAGGTCATGGGCGTCGGCCGGGCCGCCCGGGCCCGGCGCGTCGCGGAGATGCTCGACCTCGTGGGCCTGGCCGACCGCGCCGGGGCCTACCCCGCGCAGTTGTCCGGCGGCCAGAAGCAGCGGGTCGGCATCGCGCGGGCGCTCGCCGCGGAGCCGTCGGTGCTGCTGTCGGACGAGGCGACCTCCGCGCTCGACCCCGCCACGACCCAGTCGATCCTGGCCCTGCTCCGGCGGCTCAACCGGGAGCTGGGGCTGACCATCCTGCTCATCACCCACGAGATGGACGTCATCAAGGCCGTCTGCGACTCGGCGGCGATCATGAGCGACGGGCGGATCGCCGAGGCGGGCCCCATCCCCGAGCTGCTCGCCACCCCCGGGTCGCGCCTCGCGGCCGAGCTGTTCCCGCTGCCGCCCGCCGAGCCCGGCACCGTGACGGTCGCCCTGGCCGCGGACCAGACCCTGCTGTCGCGTCTCGCGCGTACGCACGACGTGGACGTCGCCGTCGCCGCGGGCGCGGTCGAACAGGTCGCCGGGGTCGCGGCGGGCCGGCTGCGGCTGCGGATCACCGGAGCCGGTACGGCGGCCGCCCTCGCCGAGCTGCGCGAGCGCGGCCTGCTGGTGGAGGAGGACGCATGACCTGGTCGGAGATGAGCCCCCTGCTGTGGGAGGCCACCGGGCAGACCGCCGTGATGGTGGGCTGGTCCACGCTGTTCACCGTGCTGTTCGGGCTGCCGCTCGGCGTCTGCCTCGCCGGGACGGACCGGGGCGGGCTGTTCCCGGCGCCCGCCGTGCGGCGCGTGCTCGGCCTGGTCGTCAACATCGGGCGGTCGCTGCCCTTCATCGTCCTCATGATCGCGGTCATCCCGGTGACCCGCGTGCTCACCGGCACCACGATCGGGACCGCCGCCGCGGTGGTCCCGCTGACGATCGGCGCGGTGCCGTTCTTCGCCCGGCTGGTCGAGACGGCGCTGCGCGAGGTGGGCCGCGACGTCGTGCAGGCGGCCGAGGCGATGGGGGCGGGCCGGGTGACGATCGTGGCCCGCGTCCTGCTCCCCGAGGCGCTGCCCGGCCTGGTCGCCGGGCTGACCGTCACCGTGGTCACGCTCATCTCCTACTCGGCCATGGCCGGGGTGATCGGCGGCGGCGGTCTCGGCGACCTCGCCGTCCGCTACGGATACCAGCGGTTCGAGACCACGCTCATGGTCGTCACCGTGGTCGTCCTGGTCGTCGTGGTGCAGCTCGCACAGACCCTGGGCGACGCCGTCGCCCGCCGTCTTTCCCACCGTTAACCCATCTAAGGAGTTCTGTCCCATGCGTAGAACGCTCGGCCTCGTCATCGCCGCCGTGGTCGCGCTCGTGTTGTCCGCCTGCGGGTCCTCGTCTTCGGACACGGCGACCGCCTCCGGCACGGCGGCGGCGGACGCCCCGCTCAAGGTCGGCGTGAGCCCGGTGCCGCACGCGCAGATCCTGAAGTACGTGGCCGACAACCTGGCCGCCGCGAAGGGCCTGAAGCTGGAGATCGTCGAGTTCAGTGACTACGTGCAGCCCAACCTGCAGCTCCAGGACGGCCAGCTCGACGCCAACTACTTCCAGCACAAGCCGTACCTGGACGACTTCAACGCCTCGAAGGGTACGAAGCTGAGCTTCGTCGCCCCGGTGCACCTGGAGCCGCTCGGCCTGTACTCCAAGAAGGTCAAGGACCTCGCCTCGCTGCCGCAGGGCGGCACGGTCGCCGTGCCCAACGACGCCACCAACCTCGGCCGGGCGCTGAAGCTGCTCGCCGACAACGGCGTGGTCACGCTCAAGGACGGCGTGGGCACCGCCGCGACGGAGCGCGACGTGACCGGCAACCCGAAGAACCTGACCTTCCGCCCGCTGGAGGCCGCCCAGCTCCCGCGCTCGCTCGACGACGTGGACGCCGCCGTGATCAACGGCAACTACGCGCTGGAGGCGAACCTCAACCCGTCCTCCGACGCGCTGGTGCTGGAGAAGGCCGAGGGCAACCCGTACGCCAACGGCCTGGTGGTGGCGCAGGGGCACGAGAGCGACCCGCGCGTGAAGACGCTGGTCGGGCTGCTGACCGGCCCCGAGGTGAAGAAGTACATCGAGGACACGTTCAAGGGCTCGGTCATCCCCGCCTCCTGACGCGTACATTCATGGACGAATCATCCAGTCGCTTGACCGGATGATTCGTCCATGCTGTCATGGCCCCATGTTGTACGGCACACCGGCACTGGAGGCCGCGGACGAGAAGGTGCTCGCCGAGATCGAGGAGATGCGGCGCGACCTGAAATACCGCCTGGCCGAGGCCCACCGCTGGGACGGCCTGCTGCGGCGGCAGTTGCAGGCGCGGGCGATCCAGGGGTCCAACAACATCGAGGGCTACCACGCCAGCGTCGAGGACATCGAGTCGATCATGTCGGGGGAGGACCCCCTGGAGACGTCGGCGGCCGTGGCCCGGGAGATCGCCGGCTACCGGCAGGCGCTCACCTACATCGGCGCCCTGTCGCGGGCATCGGCCTTCCGATACGACGTGGGCCTGCTGCACGCGCTCAACTTCATGATGATCGGCCACCACGTGGACAAGACGCCGGGCACGGTGCGACCCGGCGGGATCTACATCAGGAACTCCGCGACCGGCGAGGTGGTCTACGAGGGCCCGGACCACGAGCAGGTCCCCGGCCTGCTGGCGGAACTCGTCGAGTGGCTCAACGGGGGCGACCTCGACGCGCCCAGCTACGTGCGCGCCGCCATGGCGCACTTCAATCTGGTGGCGATCCATCCATGGCGGGACGGCAACGGGCGGATGTCGCGGGCGCTGCAGACGCTCGTGCTCGGCCGCGACCAGATCACCACCCCGGAGTTCTCCTCGATCGAGGAGTGGCTGGGTACAGGCGAAACCACTCTCGAGTACTACCAAGCGCTCCGGACGGTACAGAACGGCCGGTGGAGCCCGCACGGGGACACCCTCTCGTGGGTGCGGTTCGTCCTGCGCTGCCACCACATGCAGGCGCAGCGGGTGGGACGCCGGCTCGCGGAGGCGGGCGAGGTGTGGATGCTGCTGGAGGAGCGGACCGGGGCGCAGGGCCTGCACCCGCGCACGGTCTCCGCGCTCTACCAGGTGTTCGTCTCCCGTCGGCTGCGGCGGGGCATGTACCAGGCCGACGAGGGGCTGAGCCAGGGCCAGGCCGCCCGCGACCTGCGCGAGCTGGCGGCCACCGGGTGGCTCCAGCCGTACGGGGAGACGAAGGGCCGCTTCTACGCGCCGGGGCCGAAGATGACGGAGATCAAGGCCGCGTTCGCCGAGCGGGCCAGGCCGCTACGCGACCCCTACCGGACGCTGGAGAGCTGAGCGGACCCATCGGGAATTCGCGCCTACCGCCCCGAATGCGAACCGAGTAACGTTCGGTTATGCACCCTGGGGCGATCGCGACGGTGACGCCGGACAAACCGGCGGTGATCATGGCGGGCTCCGGTCGCGTGATCACCTTTCGGGAGCTCGACGAGGAGTCCAACCGCCTGGCCCATCTGCTGCGGGCCGCGGGCCTGCGGCCGGGCGACCACATCGCCTTCATGCTGGAGAACCATCCGCTCTTCCTCGTGATCGCGTGGGCCGCGCACCGCTCGGGCCTGTACTACACCGCGATCAGCTCCCGGCTCCAGGCCGACGAGCTGTCGTACATCGTGGACAACTGCGGGGCGCGGGTCTTCATCTCCTCGGCGAAGCTCGCGGCCGTCGCGAGCGCCGTCACCGAGGCCACGCCCGGCGTCGAGCTGCGGCTCATGGTCGACGGCGTCGCCCCGGGCTTCACGTCGTACGAGGAGGCCGTGGCGGGGCAGCCGGCGACGCCGGTCGACGACGAGTGCCAGGGCGCCGACATGCTCTACTCGTCGGGCACCACGGGACGCCCCAAGGGGGTCAAACCGCCGCTCAGCCGGGCGCCGCTGGAGGCCCCCGGGGCCCTGGTGCGGCTCATCCGGTCCCTGTTCGCGCCCTCGGCCGACGGCGTGTACCTGTCGCCCGCGCCGCTCTACCACGCCGCTCCGCTGCGGTACAGCATGTCCTTCCAGCGCCTCGGCGCGACCGTGGTGGTGATGGAGAGGTTCGACCCCGAGGAGGCGCTGGCGCTCGTCGAGCGGCACCGGGTGACCCACGCGCAGTGGGTGCCCACGATGTTCGTCAAGATGCTCAAGCTGCCCGAGGAGGTGCGCGAGCGCTACGACCTGTCGTCGCTGCGCTGCGCCATCCACGCCGCCGCGCCCTGCCCCGTCGAGGTCAAGGAGCGGATGATGGAGTGGTGGGGGCCGATCGTCCACGAGTACTACGCGGGCACGGAGGGCAACTGCTTCCTGTACGCGGGGCCGGAGGACTGGCTGGCCCACAAGGGCACGGTGGGCCGGCCGCTGCTCGGGGTCGCCCACGTCTGCGACGAGAACGGCGACGAGCTGCCGCCCGGCGAGCACGGCACGGTCTACTTCTCCGACGGCCCGAAGTTCGAGTATCACGGCGACCCCGAGAAGACCGCGTCGGTCCAGGACCCCAAGGGCCGCGGCTGGACCACGCTGGGGGACGTCGGCTACCTGGACGAGGACGGCTTCCTCTACCTCACCGACCGGCGCTCGTACATGATCATCTCGGGTGGGGTGAACATCTACCCGCAGGAGGCCGAGAACGTGCTGGCGATGCATCCCGAGGTGGCCGACGTGGCCGTCTTCGGGGTGCCGGACCCCGAGATGGGCGAGCAGGTCAAGGCCGTCGTGCAGCCGGCGGACCCGGCCGGCGCCGGTCCCGCGCTGGAGGCCGAGCTGATCGCCTACTGCCGGGAACGCCTGGCCCACTACAAGTGCCCGAAATCGGTCGACTTCCGCGACGAGCTGCCCCGCCACCCCACCGGCAAGCTGTACAAGCGCCTGCTCAGGGACGAGTACTGGCCTCGGACGAGCTGACATAAAGTACGCGTAGGGCGCTCGGGGGACCCCACCGCTGATCGCTTAGCGTGACCTTATCGCCGATGCGCCATCGTATTACGTGTACCGGCGGAGAGCCGGGATCACCGGCGAATCCATTGAGGGGGATGGCGATGAGCTCACCTGAGCACGTTCCCGGCGACGAGAACACCCAGATACTCCCCGGTCACGGCTGGAGCCAGTTCGGCAGCACGCCGCCTCAGCACGGCCAGTACACCGGGGCGTACCAGTCGTACGGCGCCTACGGGAGCAGCCCTTATGACACGGCGCAGTTTCCGCCGCCTCCGGCGCGGAAGGGCACGCTGACCGCCCGTCAGAAGGCGGGCGCGGGTCTCGCCCTCGTGGCCGTGGCGCTCGGCGGCGGGGTCACCGGGGCCCTCGTCGCGAACAGCGTGAACGGCGGGCAGACGGTGATCGCGAGCCCGGTGGTCAAGGGGGTGTCCAACTCCTCGGGCACCACGATCGCCGCGGTGGCCAAGGCGATCATGCCGTCGGTGGTGTCGATCGAGGTGAAGACCGCCACGGCCGGTGGCGAGGGGTCCGGTGTCATCCTGTCGGCCGACGGTCTGATCCTGACGAACAACCACGTGGTGAGCATGGGCGGCGGTGGCGGCGGCACGGTCACCGTGAAGTTCAGCGACGGCAAGACCGCCAACGCCGTCGTCAAGGGCACCGACCCCACCACGGACCTCGCGGTCATCCAGGCGCAGGGCGTGTCGGGCCTGACCCCCGCCTCCCTCGGCGACAGCGACAAGCTCCAGGTCGGCGACGCGGTCCTCGCGATCGGCAGCCCGCTCGGCCTGGAGGGATCGGTCACCTCCGGCATCGTGAGCGCCCTCGACCGCACGCTGACCGAGGCCCCCGAAGAGCAGCAGCAGCCGCAGTTCCCCTGGGGCATGGAACAGCAGCGGCAGCCGCAGAGCCAGGGCACCACGATCGGCGGCATGATCCAGACCGACGCCGCGATCAACCCCGGCAACTCCGGCGGCGCGCTGGTCAACTCCTCCGGGCAGGTCGTCGGCGTCAACACGGCGATCGCCACCTCGGGCTCCAGCTCCGGCAACATCGGCGTGGGCTTCGCGATCCCCATCAACACCGCGAAGCTGGTCTCCGAGCAGCTCATCAAGACGGGCAAGGCGACCCACGCCTTCTTCGGCGTGAGCGTGGCCGACGCGGTCGGCGGCGCGTCCGGCGCGGTGGTCAGCTCGATCACGGCGGGCAGCCCGGCGGAGAAGGCCGGCCTCAAGGAGGGCGACCTGATCACCAAGATCAACGACAAGCTGGTGGACAGCGCGGAGGCGCTGGTCGGCACCATCCGCAGCTCCCGCCCCGGCGACAAGGTGACCGTCACCTTCACCCGCGACGGCAAGGAGACCACCATCACCACCGCGCTCGCGGAGCAGTCGTCCACGAGCTGACGGCCCACGAACGTCGCCGGCGGGCCTCTGGGGGGACGGCCCGCCGGCGATCGCTTTTCCCCGGAAGAGCGGCTACCTGCGCCGGCGGCCGCTGATCGCGCGGAACGTGTCCTCCAGGGCGGTGAGGGTCTCGTCGTACGTGAGCCGGGCGGCCACCCCGACGGACAGGCAGTCGACGACGGTGAGCTGGGCGATCCTGCTGCCCATCGCGCCGAAGCGGAACGGGGTCTCGCGGGCCGCGGTCTTCAGCACGATGTCGGCCAGCTCGGTGATCGGCGAGGGGTCGAAGTTCGTGATCGCGATCGTGGTCGCCTGCCGGTCGGCGGCGAGCCGCAGCGCGTCCAGGACGTCGACGGTGGTGCCGGTGTGCGAGATGCCGATCGCGACGTCACCCCCGCGAAGCAGCGCGGCCGAGGTGAGCGCGCTGTGGAAGTCCTGCCAGGCGAAGGCCATCAGGCCGATCCGGTGCAGCTTCTGGTGCAGGTCGGCCGCGACGAAGCCGCTCGCCCCGGCGCCGTAGAGGTCCACGCGGCGGGCCTCGGCGATCGCGGTGACCGCACGCTCCAAGGCGGCGACGTCGAGGTGCTCGGCGGTCTCGGCGACCGCGCGGGAGTCGCTGTAGCCGATCTTGGCGACGATCTCCTCCAGCGGATCGCCGGCGCTGATGTCGCCGTCGAGGGGGCGGGCGCCGCCGGCCCGCGACGCCTCCAGTGTCGCCTCGCGGGCGAGCGCGATCCGCAGTTCGGGGTAGCCGCGCAGCCCGATGGCACGGCAGAAGCGCAGCACCGTGGCCTCCGAGGTGCCGCACTCGCGGGCGAGCACGCCGATCGGCCGGTCCGCGACGCCCTGGGGGTCGGCCAGCACCGCGCGCGCGACCCGTTGCTCCGCGGGTCGCAGAGACCGGATGGCGCCGCGCAGTCGCACGAGGATCCCGTTCGAGGCCGGGATGCCGTTCGAGTAGTCTCCGCCGGGGCCCACGCCGCCCTGCCCCTACTTGCTCATACCGGCGGTCAACCCGGCGATGATCTGCTTGGTCGCCAGGACGAACAGCACGAAGAGCGGCGCCGTGGCGAGGACCAGCCCGGCGAACAGCGCCGACCAGTCGGTCGTGTACTCGCCGAAGAACTGCGACAACCCTCGCGGGATCGTGAACTTCTCGTCGGAGCGCAGCAGCACCAGCGGGTAGAGGAACTCATGCCACAGCGGCACGAACTGGAACAGCGTCACCGACGCCATCGCGGGCCGCACCAGCGGCAGCATGATCTGGCCGAAGATCCGGAACTCGCCGGCCCCGTCGAGCCGGGCCGCCTCGTCCAGCTCGCCGGGCAGCGAGCGGTAGAACGCCGACAGCACGAAGACGCAGAACGGCACCCCGGACGCGGCGTACAGCAGGGTGAGCCCGAGCAGCGAGTCGATCAATCCCATGGAGTCCATGAGGTAGAAGATCGGCACCAGGCCCAGCCGGATCGGCAGCATCAGCCCGGCCAGGAAATAGGCCCCGAGCACCCGGCTGCCGAAGAAGTCGTAGCGGGCCAGCGGATAGGCCGCCAGCGCGGAGACCGCCGTGCCGAGCAGCACCGCGCCGCAGGTGACGATCAGCGAGTTCAGGAAGTACGTGCCGAACGACGCCTCCGTCCACGCCCAGGCGTAACTGCGCAGCGTGGGTGACGCCGGCAGCCCCAGCGGCGCGGTCAAGATCTCGCTCGTCGGCCGCAGCGAGTTGAGCACCATGACGACCAACGGCAGCAGCGCGACGACCGCGTAGCCCCACAGCAGCAGGTGGACGGCGACCCGCCCCGGAGCGCGGCGCCCGGCCGTCACACCAGCATCCTTTCGCGGCGCCGGAAGTACGAGGTGGCCAGCAGCGACACCCCGAAGATGAACACGAACATCAGCACGGCGAGCGCCGACGACCGTCCGATCGCCTCCACTCCGCCCTCCTGGAACGCGACCCGGTAGAACAGCAGGCCGAGCACGTCGGTCGAGTGCGCGGGCGACCCGGTCGACCCGGCCATCGCGTAGACCAGCCCGAAGGCGTTGAAGTTGCCGATGAACGTCAGCACGCTCACCACGCCGATCGCCGGGGTCAGCAGCGGCAGCGTCACCCGCCGGAACGCCTGCCAGGCGGAGGCCCCGTCGACCCGGGCCGCCTCGTGGTATTCGGCCGGGATCCCGGCGAGCGCGGCGGAGAACAGCAGCATGGGGAAGCCCACCCACTGCCACGCGTTGACTCCGATGACGACCGGCAGCGCCGTGCGCGTGTCGCCCAGCCAGGGCAGCGCCCACGAGTCCAGCCCGGCCGCCTCGAGCAGCGCGTTGACCGGGCCGAACGTCGGGTTGAGCAGCAGGCTCCACAGGTAGCCGACGACCAGCGGGTCCACCAGGTACGGCGTGGTGAACGCGGCCTGGAGGAACCGCTTGCCGCGGCCGTACCGGAACAGCAGGAGGGCGAACAGCAGCCCGGCCGTGTTCTGGATCAGCATCGTCCCGGCGAAGAACAGCGCGTTGTGCGCGAACGCCTGCCACAGCTGCTGGTCATAGGGGTAGACGCTGAACAGGTCCCGGTAGTTGCCGAGCCCGGCGAACCCCGCCTGCCGGATCCCGCGCCACTCGAAGAAGCTGTAGTCGAGCGCGGTGACCAGCGGATAGACGATGAAGACCGAGTAGAGCAGGAGCGCGGGCAGCAGGAAGACGGCCAGCACCCGCCACCGCGGCACGTACCGGCGGCCGGCGCCGGTGCGTGCCGCGCGACGCCAGGGAAAGCGTCCGGGAGGGCGCTCGGGAGAGCGTCGGGGCGTGTTCAGTTCCCCGGCTTGAACCACTGCCCGACGCCCTTCTGCACGCTCTCGGCGACCGCCTTGGGATCGGTCTGGCCCGCCAGCATCTTCTGCACCTCGTCCCGGAAGACCGCGTCACCGTTCGGCTGGCCGTACCGGAAGTCGACGAGCAGCGTGTACGGCGCGCCGTTGGCGGCGTAGTTCTTCGCCATCTCGGCCAGCAGCGGGTCCGACGGCGTGACCCCGGGGACCGCGGACAGCTGCTTCAGCTCGCCCGCGTAGAGCTGCCCGAACTCCGGCGTCGCCATCCACCTGACCAGTTCGAGCGCCTCGGCCTGGTGGGCCGACTTGGCGTTGACGCCGAACGAGCCGTCGGCCCAGCCCGGCGTGACGGGCGTGGTCACCGGGGAGCCGGGCGGCGGCGGCACCTGGAAGACGCCGAGATCCAGGCTCGGGTTGGCCGCGAGCATGGGCGCCAGGTCGAAGCTGCCCGTCGGGTACATCGCGGCCTTCCCGCTGGCGAACAGCGCCTGGACGTCGGGGATCTTGACGGCCACCACGTCCTTGGGGAAGTACGGCTCCAGGTCCTTGATCAGCTTGATCGAGGTTGTGAAGTCGGGGTCGGTGAACTTCTTCTCGCCTCTCAGCAGCGCGTCGCGGAACCTGGTGCTGCCGTAGCGGGCGTTGCCGAAGATCTCGTGGACGATCGGCAGCGTCCAGGTGGCGTCGGGCCCGGCCGCGACGGCGAACGGCGTGATCCCGGCCTCCTTCAGCTTCCCGGCCGCCGCGATCATGTCGTCCCAGGTGGCCGGGGGCTGGATGCCGTTGTCGCCGAACAGCTTCTTGTTGTAGAGCACCTGGAGCGTCTGGTAGGCGAACGGCACGCCGTAGATCTTGCCGTCCTTGTGGCCCTTGGCGCCTTCCAGCAGCTTGGCGTCGAAGCCGGACAGCGCCTCGACCTTGCCGTCCAGCGGCACCAGCTGGCCCGCCTCGACCAGCGGCTGCAACCCGCCGTAGGACTTCAGCTGGGCGACGTCGGGCCCGGCGGCGCCGGACAGGCCGGTTGCCAGGATGTTGGGGTACTCGGTGGCCTGGAACGGCTTGAACTCGACATGGATCTTCGGGTGCGACTTCTCGAACGTGGCGAGGATCTTCTCGTACGCCTTGACGTCCTCCACCCGCCACGACCACAGACTCAGCGTGACCTTGTCGCCGCCCGCCTTGCCGCCCTGTGCTTCGCCGCCCTGGTCGGATGCGCCGACCTGCGCTGTATTGCCCTGCCCTGGCGCGCACGCCGCCAGCGCCACCGCGAGCACCCCGATCGCCCCCGCGATCCACCTTCTCTTCATGAGACTCCCTTTCGCCGGCGTCGCGCGTGTAGGTAAATGCCATGCAAGGTCATCGCGTTGTCTGAAAATTACTTACATCTGACAAGATCCGCAATGCCTTCTTCACAGAAGGTTCACGCGAACGGGCGGCGGGGCGAGAGCGTTCAGCCGTGGTGGCGGGTGAGGGCCTCCGACTCCCACAGGTCACGGTAGTAGCCGGGCACGGCGACAAGGTCGGCGTGCGTGCCGCGCTGGGTGACCCCGCCGCCCTCCAGCACGACGATCTCGTCGACCTGTTCCAGGCCGCGCAGCCGGTGGGTGACCAGCAGCGTGGTGTGGCCCCGGGTGGCGTCCAGCAGGTCGGCCATCAGCAGGTCGGCCGTCTCCTCGTCCAGGGCCTCGGCCGGCTCGTCGAGCAGCAGCACCGGCGGGTCGTACAGCAGGGCCCGGGCCAGCGCGAGCCGCTGGAGCTGGCCGCCGGAGACCGTCCGGCCGTCCTCGCCGAGCACCGCGTCCCAGCCGGTGCGCTCGGTCCACGCGTCCAGACGGGCCCGCCGCACGGCCGCCTCGACGTCCTCGGCGGACGCCTCCGGCCCGGCCAGACGCAGGTTGTCCCTGACCGTGGCCTGGAAGACGTACGGGTCCTGGGTGAGGCCCGTGATGAGCGCCCGCACGTCATCGGAGGACAGGCGCCGCACGTCGACCCCGTTGAGCCGGATCGCGCCGGACTCGATCTCCACGGTCCGCATCAGCGCCGACAGCAGGGTGCTCTTCCCCGCGCCGCTCGGGCCGACCACCGCGACCCGGCGGCCCGGCGTCAGCGTCAGGCTCACGCCCTTCAGCGCGGGCTCGCGCCCGCTGTGACGCACCACGAGGTCCTCGACCTCCACCGCCAGCGGCGGCTCGGGCGCGGACGCCGGCTCCGCGGGCTCGCGCACCGCCGGGGGAGTGGCGGCGGTCTCCCCGAGCCTGCGCAGCGCCGCGACCACCCCCGCGAACCGCTCGCCCGCCGCCGCCAGCGGGAGCACGGGCTCGAAGGCGACCAGCGAGGTCAGGGCGGCCACGGCGGTCGCGACCCGGCCGAGACCGGCGGCCTGGGCCGTCAGGACCACGGCGACGACGGTCAGCCCCTGCGTCAGCATGCCGACGCCGAGCGCGGCGGCGTTGATCCGGGCCTGCCCCCGCTCCAGCAGGGACAGCCGCCCGTCGGCGTCCATCGCCGCCGACAGCGCCCGGTCGCGCGCGCCGTACGCCGCGAGGTCGGCCGCGCCGTGGACCAGGTCGGCCACCCGGGCGGCCAGGTCGGCGCGGGCCGGGGCGATCCGCGCCGACCAGCGCCGCGCGGCGGCGGCAGTGCCCGCGGGCAGCAGCACCCCGGCGACGAGCAGGCCGGCGGCGAGCACGAACGCGGCGGCGGGCAGCAGGAAGCCCGCGATGACGACGGCGGCGACGCCGGTGATCAGCGCGGCGGCGGCCGGCAGCAGGCAGCGGACGAGGAGGTCCTGCACGGCGTCGGTGTCGTCCACCATCCGGCTGAGCAGGTCGGCCCCGCGCTGCGGCAGCGGCCCGGCCGGGATCAGCGCCCGGTAAAGACGCTCGCGGGTGCCCGCCTGGGCGCGCAGCGCGACGTCGTGCCCGGCCAGGCGCTCGCCGTACCGGAACACGCCGCGGGTGGTGGCGAACGCCCGCACGGCCACGATCGCGACCGACAGCGCCGCCAGAGGCGGCTGCTCGGCGGCCCGCGTGATCAGCCAGGCGGCCGACGCGATGAGCGCGACCCCCGCGAGGTCGGCCGCCGCCCCGGCGAGCGCGGCGAGCACGAGCCGCCGTCCCATGCCGGTGCCGGTGACCACCGACAGCGGTGAGGCCACCGTGGTCGTCTCCATGGCCGTCTCCCTGGTCGTCTCCCTGGTCGTCTCCGTGGTCGTCTCCGTGCGGCTCATCGGGCCTCCCCGCCCCGCACCGGAACCGGGGGGACGAGGGCGCCGCCGTCGAGACGGACGACCCGGTCGGCCAGGTCGATCATCGCCGGGCGGTGCGCGACGATGATCGCCGTGCGCCCCTCCGCCAGCCTGCGCGTGGCCGCCACGATCGCCGCCTCGCTCCTGCCGTCGAGCCGCGCCGTGGGCTCGTCCAGCAGCAGCACCCGGGCGGCGGGACGGCAGAAGGCCCTGGCCAGGGCGACCCGCTGACGCTGGCCCGCCGACAGGTTCGCGCCGCGCTCGCCGAGCGGGGTGTCGTACCCCTGCGGCAGGGCGCCGGCGAACTCCGCCACCCGCGCCGCCTCGGCGGCGGCCCTGATCTCCTCCGGTGTGGCCGCCGAGCCGAGCGCGATGTTGTCGGCCACCGACGTCGCGAACAGGTGCGGGCGCTGCGGCACGAAGGCGAGCCGCCGCCGCCACTCGTCGAGGTCGAGTTCGGCCAGATCGACCCCGTCCGCCAGCACCCGCCCCGCGGACGGGGTCACGAACCCGAGCAGCAGGTGCAGCAGCGTGCTCTTGCCCGCGCCGCTCGGGCCCACGATCGCCACCCGCTCGCCCGGCTCGATGACCAGCGAGACGCAGTCGAGCGCGGTCTCCTCGCGGCCCGGGTAGCGCACGGTGACGTCCTCCAGCCGGATCTCCGGCGGCCCGCCGGCCGACGCGGCACGCCCCCCGCTCCTCGCGCTCTCTGCCTTCCCCGCGCTCCTCGCGCTCGCTGCCTCCTTCGCGCTCCTCGCGCTCGCTGCCTCCTCCGCCCTCTCCTGCCCGGTCTCCTGTGGCGGGTTGACGACCGCGAACGTCTCGTCGGCGGCGGCGACGCCCTCCATGGCGGCGTGGAACCGCGTGCCCATCGCGCGCAGCGGCAGGTACGCCTCCGGGGCCAGCAGCAGCACGAGCAGCGCCGTACGCAGGTCGAGCGAGCCCGACAGCAGCCGCAGCCCCACGGGCACCGCCACCAGCGCCAGCGACAGCGACGCGACGAGTTCGAGCACCAGCGACGACAGGAACGCCACCCGCAGCGTGCGCATCGTCGCGGCGCGGTGGGCCTCGGCCACCTCGCGGATCACCGACGCCTGGTAGCGGGCCCGGCCGAACGCCCGCAGCGTCGGCAGGCCGCGCACGACGTCGAGGAAGTGGCCGCCGAGGCGGGCCAGCGCGCGCCACTGCCGTTCGGTCACGGCCTTGGTGGTCCACCCGACCAGCGCCCCGAAGATCGGGATCAGCGGCAGCGTGAGCACCACGATCACGGCGGTGGCCAGGTCGGCCACGAAGAGCCGGACCACGACCGCGAGCGGCACGACCCCGGCCACGGCGACCGCCGGCAGGTAACCGGTCAGGTAGGGGTCGAGCGCGTCGAGCCCCCGGCCCGCGAGCGTCACCAGCTCGCCCGACCGGTACGCCGGCCCGAGACCCTCCACCCGGCCGAGGAGCAGCCGCCGCAGGGCCGACTTCAGCGCGGTGGCCGCGCGGCCCGCGAGCACTCCCTGCGCCCACCCGAGCAGCCCCCGGCAGGCGACGACGAGCGCCAGGGGGAGCAACGCGGCGACCGCGAACCGGCCGGACAGCACCCCGGCCAGCAGTTCCGCCTGCACGAGCACGAGCAACCCGGCCACCACCGCCGCCGCCAGGCAGCAGGCGAGATGGATGCGGACGCTCCGCTCCGCGCGGGCCAGCCGGAGGAGATCCTTGTGCAACGGTCCCCAATCAGAAGAACGTCGGCAGCGCGCCCCTGGAGAAGGTGCGCCACACCCATACTTGCGCGCCCACGAGGATCGGGGCGACCGGGACCACCATGACACTGAGCACAGTCAGTGTCTGATCCGGGGCGGCGTTGCCGAGCATGTGGGCGGCCGCGGCCGCCATGACCAGCACCGCGGGCGCGGCGGCGGCGCAGGCCGACAGCAGCAACGCCCGGCCGCTCGCACGGGGGCCGTCCTGCAGACGCCACGCCGCGAAGGTGCGCCCGTGCCAGGCGAGCAGCGCGAGCAGCGCGACACCTCCCGCGATGCCCGGCGCGTCGAAGGGCGAGGCGGGCAGGCCGCGCGCGACGGCCACCAGGATCGCGCCCCAGGCGAGCGCCAGCCCGGCCGAACCCGCCCACAGCGCGCCGTCCCACACCAGCCGCCAGGCGGCGCCGCCGGCCCTGCGGCGGAACCACAGCCCCGCGTCGCGCACGATCCACGCCAGCAGCAGGGCGACGACGAGGGGATACAGGCGGCTCAGCGCCTGGCCCTCCAGCACGGGGAACGCGCCGAACAGCACACCGGCGAGCGCGACCAGCCACACCTCGTTGGCGAGCACGAACGGGGCCATCGCGCCGACGAGGCGGTCCCGGGCGGCGGGGGAGCGGCCCAGCACGGGCAGCAGGACGCCGAGCCCGATGTCGAAGCCCTCCAGGGCGAAGTAGCCGGCCAGCAGGACGGCGAACGTCAGGAACCAGAAGATGTCCATGGAGGCACGTCCTCTACAGCGAGTGGGCGGGGACGGGCTCCGCGGTGACCGGAAGGTCCGCGGCGCCGAGGGCGACCTGTCCCGGGCCGCGCCGTACGGCACGGGCGATGAGGACGTAGTCGACGAGGGCGAGCAGCCCGAGCACGCCCGCGAAACCCGCGAAGGAGGCGGTGATGTCCGCCCGGGTCAGCCCGGGGGTGAGGGCGTCGGCCACGGAGAGCTTGCCGTACACCAGCCAGGGCTGGCGGCCGACCTCGCGGACGAGCCAGCCGGCGATCGCCGCGACGAACGGCAGCGGGGTCATGAGCATGAGGAGCGGGTGCGTCCAGCGCCAGCGGGCCAGCAGGTCGCGGATGAGCAGCGGCGCCAGCGCGAACATCACGGCGAACTGGACGAGCTGCCCAATCATGATCATCAGTCCGAGCGCGGTGCCGGGGACCGCCCCGTGGAACTTGTCCGGCTGGACATCGCTGACCGGCCCGAACTGGGCGTAGCCGAACCCGACCGTGAACAGCGACCCGATGAAGGCGGTCAGCACCCCGATGCGCAGGGAGCGGGTGAAGAACTCCCGCTCGGGGGTGCGCCGGAACAGGTGGTAGGCGCTGGCGCCCATGACGACGAACCCGCCGGCCCACAGCCCGGCGCTCAGCACGTGGGGGAGCGCGAAGACGAGGGTCGGGTTGGTGAACAGCGCGCCGAAGTCGCGCAGCACGAGCCGTCCGCCCTCCTCGGCGGAGCCCACCGGGTGCTGCAGGAAGGAGTTGGCGACCATGATGAACAGCGCGGAGGCGTACGCCGTCAGCGTCACCAGCCAGATGCAGGCCACGTGGAGCCCGCGCGGCAGCCGGTGCCAGCCGAAGATCCACAGGCCCAGGAACGTGGACTCCAGGAAGAAGGCCAGCAGCGTCTCCATGGCCAGCGGCGCGCCGAACACGTCGCCCGCGTAGTGCGAAAGCCCGCTCCAGCTCAGCCCGAACTGGAACTCCATCACGAGCCCGGTGACGATGCCGAGCGCGTAGTTGATCACGTAGATCTGCCCCCAGAAACGGGTCATCCGCCCGTACAGGGGGTTCCCGCCGATGGCGTACCGGGTGTGCATGATCGCCACCAGCGGGGCCAGCCCGAGCGTGAGCACGACGAACAGGAAGTGGAGGCTTCCGGTCACGGCGAACTGCAGCCGGGCGAGGCCGACGACGTCCATTGATTTCTCCATGCGTAGACTGCCTACATATAGACAGCCTACATATAGACTGGGACGCGTGAAGAACCGGGATAGGCTGCGGGCGTGAACGCCGATGCGCTCCGGGGCCATATGGACGCCCTGCTGCTCTCCGTGCTGGAGCGCGAGCCGCTGCACGGCTACGCGATCATCGAGGCGCTGCGCGAGCGCAGCGGCGGCGCACTCGACGTGCCGACGGGCACGGTCTACCCCGCGCTGCGCAGGCTGGAGCGGGCCGGGCTGCTCGCCGGCGAGTGGGCCTCCGACGGCGGGCGCAAACGGCGGACCTACCGCCTCACCGACGCCGGGCGCGAGGCGCTGGCGGGGGAACGGTCGGCCTGGCGGTCGTTCACCACCGCGATAGGGAGCGTCCTGGATCCGTTGCGCTGAGACCCGCTGCAGTGAGCGCGGAAGCCATCCTGGTGCAGCGCAGGCAGTGGGCCGCGCTGTACAGCTGCCACACCGTCAACGCGTAGCTGACCAGGGACACGGCCAGCCCGGGGAGGTAGCCGGAGAATCCCTCCGGGCCGTGGGCGGCGGCCGCCAGCGTCAGGCCCATCGCCCCGACCAGCGGCGTCTGGATCCAGACGAACAACCCCAGCCACCGGGTGAGCCGCACGGGACGGCGGATGCGCCGCGCCCCGCGGCCGAACGCGAGCAGCGCGACGCCGCCTATCACGCCCACGCTGAGCTGGAGCAGGTCCACCGTCCTGGCCAGCAGCCCGAACCACACCGGTTTGATCTCGTCGACATGCGGGCTCTCGGGGAAGACCCGCCAGATCACCGCCCACATGAACGCGATGAGCGGCACGCTGAGGAACAGCAGCGCGGCCGTGCGGCGGCCCTGGCTCACCGTCAGCTCCCCCTGGAAGCCCGGCGCGACCTCGGGCACGGTCCCGAAGTCGGCGACCGCCAGCCGCTCGGCCTCGGCCCGAGAAAGACCCTCGCCCTCGTACGCCTCGGCCGCGTCGAGCAGGCTGTCGCGCGCCTCGGTCAGCAGGTCGCGCTTGGCGCCGCTCGGGCCCCGCAGCGCATGACGCATCGACGCGACGTACTCGTCGATCGGACCCGCGTTCCCCATCGTCCCTCCCCGGTCTGCCGCAAGCGTACGGCCGGGGCGTCCGGGGCGCATCAGGGTGATCCCTGACCTGGGACCGAGGGGCCGGGTGGGTAACGAGAGGGTCGGCGGGCGCCTTCGGATCGGCAAACCGGCGGCGCGGCACCGCTCCGGTTCGCAGATACCCTGTCTTCAGGTGTGGCCCAACCCCCCAAGACATCGCCTGTCCCTTTTGTGGTGGGAGGGACAGGGGGTTTTTCTGGGTACAGGGATGCTCATGGGCGGTGTCTTCTGACCGTTTCGCCGCGGCAACACCCTGTTAACCCTGGTCGGCGAGACTGAGAGCGCGGAGAGCGAGGCGGAACGTGAACCAGCCGAAGATCGTGGTGGGCATCAACGGGTCGATGGCGTCGCAGGCCGCACTGCGGTGGGCCGCCGCCGAGGGTTCGCTGCGCGGTGCGCGGGTCGAGGCGGTGTACGCCTGGGAGTGGACGGGCGGGCTGCACGCCCACTACGCGCCGATCGCGAGCCGCACCTCACGCGAGGACGAGCACAGGACCGCTCTCGACGTCGCCGGCCAGGCCGTCGCCGAGCTCGGCGAGCGCCACGTCGAGCCCGTGGTCGTCGAGGGGCCGCCTGCCCAGGTCCTGCTGCGCGCGACCGAGGGCGCGGACCTGCTGGTGCTGGGCGCGCACGAGGCCGAGTCCGAGCCGTACCCCGTGCTCAACCCGGTCGTGTCCGCCTGCCTGCTGCGGGCCAGGTGCCCGGTCGTCGTCGTGCTGCCCGGCATGGAGCACGACCGTCGTCCCGGGATGCTCGCGGGCAGCCGGTCCTGACCTCCTGACCTCGCCAGGGGCCGGACGTCCTCCCGGTCTCGGGACTTTCCGCCCTGCCGGGGCCCTACGGCCCGGCTGGAGCATGAGGGCATGGAACCCAGCAGCCCGGCCGGGGGCCCCGTCACCAACCCGGGCATCGTCGTCGGGTACGACGGCTCCGACTTCGCCATGCAGGCCCTCGACTGGGCGATGGACGAGGCCGAGTTCCGGGACGCGCCCATCACCGTCTGCCACGCCTGGCAGTCGCCGTACGGCCCGGGCGACGAGGAGGCGCGCAAGTCGCTGCACCACGCGGCCGAGCATGTGCTGTGGCACGGCGCCGAGTGCGCCCGGCAGTGCACCAGCGGCGTCCGCGTGCGGGAGGACCTGTTCGAGGGACCCGCCCGCGACCGGCTCGTCGCGCTGTCGGAGACGGCCGACCTCGTCGTCGTGGGATCGCGCGGCCTGAGCGGCGCGGCCCGCCATGTGATGGGTTCGGTGGCAGGGCACGTCGCGACGCACGCGCTCTGCCCGGTGATCGTGGTCCGCGGCACGGGGTCGCTGCCGCATCGCAGGCACCCGGGCCCCGTCGTCGTGGGCGTCGGCGGCGGCGACGACCACGTCCTCGCCTTCGCCTACCGGGAGGCCGCCCTGCGCGGGCTGCCGCTGATCGCGGTGCACGCCTGGCGCTACCCGGCCGCCGCCTGGAGCGCGGGCATGGCGCCCATGGTGATGTCCGACGTCCCCGGCGGGGAGGCCGTCGAGGCACTGGAATCCGCGGTTGAGCCCTGGCGGGCGCGGTATCCGGACGTGCAGACCCTGCTCCAGTCCGTCGAGGGGCCCGTGCTCGACGTGCTGGCCGGCGCCTCTCCCGGCGCGACCATGCTGGTCGTCGGCGCGACCCGCGCCAGGGGCGTGCTCGGCAGGCTCGGGTCGGTCACCCGGCCGCTGATCGACGCGGTCACCTGTCCGGTGGCCGTCGTCCACTGCTGAGCCGCCGCTGACTTGGTGGGACCGATCCGGATGGGACCGATCCATCCCGAATCGCGACGCGCAAGGGCAGCACGCCTACGGATACGACGCCAGGCAATCGGCAAATCCATACAAGTTTGTGTTAAAGACACTTATTGGTCCTGGTGTCGCGGTGGTCTGCCCCTAAAGTCCGGGGCATGCGTGCTCTATCCCGGGCCTGTCCCGATGACCACCCCGGTGGCCACGACCTCAGACGTGGCGTGAGACGCGGCACCCGCGCGGTCGCCGCGCTCGCGGCCGCCGGTCTCCTGGCCGCCGGCGTCGCGGTCGCGTCGCCGGCGCCCGCCTCCGCCGAGCCGGGCGCCGTGGTGATCAGCCAGGTGTACGGAGGCGGCGGCAACTCCGGCGCCCCCTACACCAACGACTACGTCGAACTGTTCAACCGCAGCACCGCCGCGATCTCGCTGGACGGCTGGTCCCTCCAGTACACGAGTGCCACCGGGACCGGCCTGTTCGGCTCCCAGAAGCAGGACCTGTCGGGCTCGCTCGCCCCCGGTCAGTACCACCTCGTCCAGCTTTCCGCCGGATCGACGCCGAGCGGTGCGCTGCCGTCGCCCGACACCGTCGGCAACCTCAGCCTGAGCGCCACGGCCGGCAAGGTCGCCCTGGTCCGCTCGGCCACGGGCCTGGCCTGCAACGGCGGCTCCTCGCCCTGCTCGCCCGAGCAGACCGCGCAGATCGCCGACCTCGTCGGGTACGGCACGGCCAACTACTTCGAGGGAACGGCGGCGGCCCCGGGCCTGGGCAACTCCACCGCCGCGGTGCGGGCCGGCGGCGGATGCGCGGACACCGACGACAACGCCGCGGACTTCGCCGCGGGCACGCCCGCGCCGCGCAACACGGCGACGCCTCCGGCTCCCTGCGGCGCCGCCTCGCCGTCGCCGTCCGCCTCGCCGAGCGCCTCGCCGTCGGTGTCGCCCTCCGCCTCGCCGACGCCGTCGCCCACGCCCAGCGTCGCCCCGTGCGACGTGCCGGCGAACCGGCAGATCGCCGAGGTCCAGGGCAGCGGCGACACCTCCCCGCTCGCAGGGCAGACGGTCCGGGTCGAGGGGATCGTGACCGGCGACTTCCAGCAGACCGGCCAGCAGAGCGGCTTCTACTTCCAGGACCCGACGCCCGACGCCGACCCGGCCACCTCCGACGGCCTGTTCGCGTTCGCCCGGGCGTCGTTCAAGGACGTCAAGGTCGGTGACCGGGTGCTCGTCACCGGCCGGGTCACCGAGTTCAACGGGCTCACCGAGCTGTCCCCGGTCACGGCGGTGGACGTGTGCGGCACCGGCACGATCAAGCCGAAGGTCTACGACCTGCCGCGGGCCGAGGGAGCGACCTTCGAGCCGTACGAGAACGTGCTCGTGACCTTCCCCGAGCCGCTGACCGTGACCGACCACTACAACCTCGGCCGGTACGGCGAGGTGACGGTCGCCGCGGGCGGCAGGCTCTTCCAGCGGACCGACAGGAGCGGTGTGAACCCCGCGCTGGACGCCCGCAGGTCGCTGCTGATCGACGACGGCTCGAACACCGAGAACCCGGCCACCATCCCGCACACGACGCCGCAGGTCGTCCGCCTCGGTGACACCGCGGTGGGGATCACCGGCGTGCTGAGCTACGGCTTCGGGGCCTACCGGCTGGAGCCGACCGAGCAGATCACCTTCCTGCGCACCAACCCCCGGCTGCCGGCGCCTGCGCCGGTCGGCGGGAACGTCCGCGTCGCGAGCCTCAACACGCTCAACTGGTTCACGACGCTCGACTCGCGCGGCGCCGACACGGTGGAGGAACAGCAGCGGCAGCTCAAGAAGATCGTCGCCACGCTCAAGGGCCTCAACGCCGACGTCGTCGGGCTCATGGAGGTCGAGAACAACGGCCAGACCGCCGTCAACGCGCTGGTCGACGCCCTGAACGCCGAGGTGGGCGCGGGCACGTACGCCGCCCTGACCCACCCCTACCCGGGCACGGACCTGATCCACGTCGCCGCGATCTACAAGCCGGCGAAGGTGACCCCCGTGGGTGAGACGCGGTCGTCCACCGACCCCGTCTTCCGGCGGCCGCCGCTGATCCAGACCTTCCGCCGGGCAGGCGGCGGGCAGCCGTTCACGCTGCTCGTCAACCACTTCAAGTCGAAGGGCTGCGACGAGGAGGCCACCGGCGGCGACGCCGACCAGGGCGACGGGCAGAGCTGCTACAACGACGAGCGCGTACGGCAGGCCAAGGCCGTGCTCGGCCTCATCGACTCGATGGACCTGCCGAACCCGCTGGTGATCGGCGACCTCAACGCGTACGGCGAGGAGGACCCGATCCACACCCTGGAGAAGGGCGGCCTGACCAGCCTGTCCAAGCGGTTCGTCCCGGCGGCCCAGCGCTACAGCTACCTGTTCAACGGGCTGTCGGGCGAGCTCGACCACGCGATGGCGGGCAAGCAGCTGGCCAAGCGGGTGACCGGGGCGACCATCTGGCACGTCAACGCCGACGAGCCGCGCATCCTCGACTACAACCTGGAGTACAACCCGCCGAGCCTCTACCGGCCCGACGCGTTCCGCTCCTCCGACCACGACCCGCTGCTGATCGGGCTGAACCTGCCCGGCGGCAAGGGCTGACGACCCGCACGCGAAGGGGCCCCCGGCGACGGGGGCCCCTGTCGCCGGTCAGGCGTTGGGATCGACGAAGTCCCGCTTGGTCTCCGGCGGCTCGCCCGGCTCGCCGCCGAGGCGCGGATAGCGCAGGTCGAAGGCGGGCCGCTCGGAGCGGATCGGCGGGATCGACACGAAGTTGTGCCGCGGCGGCGGGCAGGACGTCGTCCACTCCAGCGAGTTGGAGTGCCCCCACGGGTCGTCGACCGTCACCTTCTCCCCGTGCCGTGCGGACCACCAGACGTTGTAGAGGAACGGCAGGGTGGACAGCCCGAGCAGGAACGCGCCGACGCTCGACACCTGGTGCATCCAGGTGAAGCCGTCGGTGGGCGAGTAGTCGCCGTACCGCCGCGGCATGCCCTGCGCGCCGAGCCAGTGCTGGATGAGGAACGTCATGTGGAAGCCGATGAACAGCATCCAGAAGTGGATCTTCCCGAGCGGCTCGTTCAGCATCCTGCCGGTGAGCTTCGGCCACCAGAAGTAGAAGCCGGAGAACATCGCGAAGACCACCGTGCCGAACACCACGTAGTGGAAGTGGGCGACCACGAAGTAGGTGTCGGTCACGTGGAAGTCGAGCGGCGGCGACGCCAGGATCACCCCGGTCAGCCCGCCGAGCAGGAACGTCACGAGGAAGCCCACGGCCCACAGCATCGGCGTCTCGAACGTGAGATGGCCCCGCCACATCGTGCCGGTCCAGTTGAAGAACTTCACCCCCGTGGGCACGGCGATCAGGAACGTCATCAGCGAGAAGAACGGCAGCAGCACGTTCCCGGTGGCGAACATGTGGTGCGCCCACACGGTGACCGACAGCGCGGTGATCGCGATCGTCGCGCCGACCATCCCGACGTACCCGAAAAGCGGCTTGCGGCTGAAGACCGGGATCACCTCGGTGACGATGCCGAAGAACGGCAGCGCGATGATGTAGACCTCCGGATGGCCGAAGAACCAGAACAGGTGCTGCCACAGAAGCGAACCGCCGGTCTGCGGGTCGAAGATATGCGTGCCGACCTTCCGGTCGAGCTCCAGCGCCAGCAGCGCGGCGGCGAGCACCGGGAAGGCCAGCAGCACGAGGATCGAGGTGAAGAACACGTTCCACGTGAAGATCGGCATCCGGAACATCGTCATGCCCGGGGCGCGCATGCACATGATCGTCGTGATGAAGTTGACCGAGCCGAGGATCGTCCCGACGCCGGACAGCGCCAGGCCCATCACCCACAGGTCCCCGCCGAGCTGCGGGGTGAAATCCGCGCGCGCCAGCGGAGTGTAGGCCGTCCAGCCGAACGTCGGCGCCCCGCCCGCGAAGTACGACCCGAGGACCATCAGGCCGCCGAAGAGGAACAGCCAGTAGCTCGCCATGTTCAGTCTCGGGAACGCCACGTCCGGAGCGCCGATCTGCAGCGGCATGATCGCGTTGGCGAACCCGGCGAACAACGGCGTCGCGAAGAACAGCAGCATGATGGTGCCGTGCAGTGTGAACAGCTGGTTGTACTGCTGCAACGTGACGAACTGCATGCCGGGCTCGAAGAGCTCCGCCCGGATGACCATCGCCTGCAGGCCGCCGACCAGGAAGAAGAAGAACGTGGTGACCAGGTAGAGGTTGCCGATCACCTTGTGGTCCGTGGTCGACAGCCACGAGGCGATCCGGGCGCCTGTGCCCTTCTGGCCCGTCAAGTCGGTCGGCCGTACGGCATGAGTCGTCATCCGGGTGCTCCTTCTTATGTCAAGGAGGTCTCCTGCCCAATCACACGAGGCTCATCGCGAATGGAATGCTGGGATTGTCCGGCTGGTTATGCCCGCTGAAGACCGAGCGAAAGGAGTCGCCCGTGGCGACCATCGAGGTAACCGAGAAGAACTTCAACGACATCGCCGACAACGGCATCGTACTGCTCGATTTCTGGGCCTCCTGGTGCGGCCCCTGCCGCTCCTTCGCGCCGATCTTCGAGAAGGCGTCCGAGGAGCACAAGGACATCACCTTCGGCAAGATCGACACCGAGGCGCAGCCCGCCCTGTCGGAGGGCTTCGAGATCACCGCGATTCCGACGATCATGGCGATCCGTGACGGCATCGTGGTGTTCGCGCAGCCGGGCGCCCTTCCCGCGCCGGCGCTCGAGGACCTGATCCGGCAGTTGCGCGCGCTCGACATGGACTCCATCCGCGCCCAGATCGAGGCGGAGGCCAAGAACAGCTGAGGTTCCGGGCCGCACCCGGAAACGGAAACCGCCGTCACCCCGTCCGAGTGATCGGAGGGCGACGGCGGATTCAAGAAGGCCGGCGGATTTCAGAAGGCTTCGGACGGCCGGTTTCAGACCCGATGCGGATCAGCTCGACCGGTACAGCTCCGCGACGCGGAAGGCGAGGTCGAGCGACTGGCCGCGGTTGAGGCGCGGGTCGCAGGCGGTCTCGTACCGCAGCGCCAGGTCCTCCTCCACGATCGCGTGCCCGCCGCCCACGCACTCGGTCACGTCGTCGCCGGTGAACTCGATGTGGATTCCGCCGGGGTGGGTGCCGAGCGCGTGGTGCACCTCGAAGAAGCCCGCGACCTCGTCGAGCACGTCGTCGAGGCGGCGGGTCTTGTGGCCGCTCGGCGCCTCGAAGGTGTTGCCGTGCATCGGGTCGCACACCCAGGCCACGGTGGCGCCGCTGGCGTTGACCTTCTCCACCAGCGTCGGCAGCGCGTCGCGGACCTTGTCCGCGCCCATCCGCGTGATGAAGGTGAGCCGCCCGGGCTCGTTGTCCGGGTTGAGCTTGTCGATCAGCGCGATGGCCTCTTCGGGCGTGGTCGTCGGGCCGAGCTTCACGCCGATCGGGTTGCGGATGCGGCTGAAGAACTCGACGTGCGCCCCGTCGAGCTGCCGGGTGCGCTCGCCGATCCACACCATGTGCGCCGACACGTCGTAGGGCAGGCCCGTACGCGAGTCGATCCGGGTGAGCGCCCGGTCGTAGTCGAGGATCAGGGCCTCGTGGGAGGAGTAGAACTCCACGGTGTGGAACTCCTCGGGGTCGGCCCCGCAGGCCCGCATGAACGAGAGCGCCTGGTCGATCTCCCGCGCGAGCTGCTCGTAGCGCCGCCCCGCCGGGGACTCCGCGACGAAGTCCTGGTTCCAGGCGTGCACCTGGCGCAGGTCGGCGTAGCCGCCCTTGGTGAAGGCCCGCGTGAGGTTCAGCGTGACCGCCGCCGAGTGGTAGGCGCGCAGCAGCCGGTTCGGGTCGGGGCGGCGGGACTCGGCGGTGAAGTCGAAGCCGTTGACCATGTCGCCCCGGTAGGCCGGAAGCTCCACGCCGTCGCGGCTCTCGGTGGGCTTGGACCGCGGCTTGGCGAACTGCCCGGCGAGCCTGCCGATCTTCACGACCGGGACGCGGCCCGCGTAGGTCAGCACGATCGCCATCTGCAGCAGCGTCTTGAGCTTGTTGCGCACGTTCTCGGCCGTCGCGCCCGCGAAGGTCTCGGCGCAGTCGCCGCCCTGCAGGACGAACGCCTCCCCGCGCGCCACGGCGGCCATGCTCTCCTTGAGCTGGTCGCACTCGCCGGCGAACACCAGCGGGGGCAGGGACGCCAGCTCGGCGACGACCTTGTCCAGCTCGCCGCGGTCCGGCCAGTCCGGCTGCTGGGCCGCGGGCAGGTCCCGCCAGGTGTCCAGCTCACGCCAGGTGCCCAGGCCGCTCACGGTGTCGAGGTTCGATGCGCTCACGGGAACCAAGGTTATTGCACCATGTCCCGTGTGGGCCCCTTCCTGTCCATTTGCTGAGATCTTTTTTCTCGCGGCGGAAGACGTACGTGCTCGGGCAGCACGCCGAGCCCGATGAACCGGGGCAGCAGCGAGCGCAGCACCGGCACGCGGGTGAGATCGGGGATCCGCGCCACGGGACCGGCGAGGGCCGGCCGGATGAGGCGTTCCTGCACCACCCGCTGCGCGGTCTGCACGACGATGGTGGGCACCTTCCTGCGACGCGCCACTTTGGCCAGCAGCGCGGCGGGGGCCCGGCCGCGCAGCAGGGCCGGCCCGACGATGTTGGCGGCCGCGACCGCGTCCTGCACCGCGAGGTTGATCCCGACGCCGAAGACCGGCGACATCGCGTGCGCCGCGTCGCCGATCAGCAGCAGCCCGGGCAGGTGCCAGCGCGTGAGCCGGTTCAGCTCCACGCTGAGCACGCCGGCCTCGTCGAAGCCGCGCAGCTCCGAGGTCCTGCCGACGAGGAAGGGGAGCAGCCGCTCCACCTCGTGGCGCAGCTCGCCGACGCCCTTCGCCTCCAGCGCGGCGAAGCCGCCCTTCGGGATGACGTAGGCGAGCTGCCAGTACGTCTCCCTGTTGATGGCCACCATGAGCCGTCCGGCGGACGCCCGCAGGAACGGCTGCCCGGGGTCGCCCTCCGCGCGCGGCAGGCGGAACCAGACGACGTCCATCGGCGCGCCGAACCGTCTCGGCGCCAGGCCGGCCGCCCGCCGTACGTCCGAGTGCCTGCCGTCGGCCGCGACCGTGAGCACGGCCCGTATCTCGTGCTCCTCGCCGCGCTCGTCGCGGTAGCGCACCCCGCGGACCGCGCCGTCGTGCCGTACGAGGTCGACGACCTTGGCGTTCATCAGGAGGTGGAAGTTGGGGTGGGCACGCGCCTCACCGGTGATGAGGTCGAGGAAGTCCCACTGCGGGACGAAGGCGATGTAGCGGTACTTGCCCGGCAGGCGTCGCAGGTCGGCGATCGGGACCTGGCCGTCGTCGGTCCGCATGGACATCTCGTACGCCTTGCGGTGCGGCAGCCGGTGGAACGCCTCGGCCAGGCCGATCTCGTCCAGGACCTGGAGGGTCGAGGGATGGATGGTGTCGCCGCGGAAGTCGCGCAGGAAGTCCGCGTGCTTCTCCAGCAACGTGACGTCGACGCCCGCGCGGGCCAGGAGCAGCGCGAGCATGGCCCCCGCGGGCCCGCCGCCCGCGATCACACATGTCGTCTCCATAATTCATCACCCGCTGAAATCATCTCACGCGAGGGATCGGGACGCCAGATGTGGGCCTACCGGAGTGGAGGCGGCACCGCTATTTTGTGATCAATGGAGTCGGCCTTCAGGAGTCCGTTGTGAGTGCTCGTGTCAGTCACCTGCCCCGCGTCGCGGCCGGGGCGATGGTCCTGTCCCTTGTGGCGTCGCTGACCGTCGGAGCGCCCGCGGCCCTCGCCGCGACCGGCGACTCCGAGCCGCACACCGGCAACGGATGCGGCTCGCAGTCCCTCACGCTGGAGGCGTAGGCTCCCTTCGCCTTCGCCTTCGCCTTCGCCGGTCCCGGACGCTCAGACGCGGGCGTGGGGGCCGGCCAGACGCTGCCCGCCCTCCCGGTAGGCCCCGCGCAGTACGTCCAGGCAGGCGACCAGCGAGCGCGTGGTGATGTCCCTGGTGGACGCGTAGGACTCCTCCGGATACTGCCGCGGGCCGTCCTCCACCAGCATGATCAGGTAGAGGTAGACCCGGTAGAGGGCCATCCGGACGCGGGCGGCGTGGTCCAGCGTCACCGGGCCGCCCTCCTGCCGGTAGCCCGCGAGCATCGGATCGTCCTCGCGCAGCTCACCGAAGATCGTGGGGGTGACGAAGTCGGCGAGCGGGTCGCCCCAGAACGCCCTCTCGTGGTCGATGAGCGCCTGGACGCGCTTGTCGCCGTCCAGGAACACGTTGCCCGGCCACATGTCGAAGTGCACCAGCGACGGGGCGGTGACCTGGTCGAGGACGTGCGCGTTCATGTGGACGAGCCCGACGATCTCGACGATCGTCGTGGGGAGCGGGGTGTTGTAGTAGACCGCGTCGTCGAGCAGGGCGCCGACCATGACGAGGAACGCCTCGCGCCACGTACGGCCGGTCAGCCCGGCGTACGGGTAGCCGAAGACGCCCGTGCCCGGGATGGTGTGCAGGCGGGCGAGGTGGCGGCCCAGCTCGAACCGCAGCGCGCTCTCCTCGGCGGGGCTGAGCGTCGTCCGGTTCCACGGCACCCCGTCGAGCGCGGACAGGATGAGGTAGTCGCCGCCCAGCGCCGGGTCGTCGAACGACGCCCTGAGCAGGGCGGGCATCGGCAGCCCCACGGGCTGGGCGAGGTGGTAGACCATCGCCTCGGTGCGCAGCAGGTGCCGCTCGTAGGTCAGCAACCGCAGGTCGGGCGGTGGCCCGAGCTTGAGCACCACCTGACGTCCGTCGTCGAGGCCGAGCCGCCAGACGGCGTTCGCCATGCCGTCGTTGAGCTCCTCGGACGAGGTCACCCCGCAGCCCAGCGCGTCGCGGATGACCTCGTTGAGTTGCGCCGGGGACAACCGCCTTTTCGTCTTGCTGTCCATCAGAACCTCGGCAGGGGACCGTCGTCTTCAGGCGACGGGGGAATGCCGTCCCTGACTGGCTTTCTCTCCGGGCTCATCGAGGGTTCCTTTCCCTGGTGGTTTAGATGGGCGGTGCTTTCATGGTGATCGTGTGAGGTCAGGTGCGCGCCTTCCCCGGTGCGGCGTATGACCTCAGGTCGCACGTGGTGTGGTGTCCGAAGTACCGCCGTCCCGTTCTGGGTGGCCGGGTGAAGGCCCGCCGTGAAGAGCTGATGTGCGGCCTGCTTTGGCTCACCGGTGATTCCGGGCTTGCTGTCTTCGGGCTTTGTCGGCGCCTTCCGATAGCGTGGTGCTCTGATTACTCAACGCGAGAGGAACGTGGGGGGTGGGTGTGCGCCGGTCGTTCACATTCCTGCTGCGCCCCACCGGCAAGCAGGCCGCCTCGCTCGCCGCCTGCCTTGAGGATCACCGGGTCCTCTACAACGCCGCCTTGGAGCACCGGCGGACGGCCTACCGCAAGGCGGGCGTCACGATTCGTTACGGTGACCAGTCTGGGGAGTTGAAGGACATCCGTGCCGATGACCCGACCGGTCAGGGCCGGTGGTCGTTCTCCTCTCAGCAGGCCACCTTGCGGCGGTTGGACAAGGCGTTCGCCGCGTTCTTCACCCGGGTCCGCGAGGGCCGTACACCGGGTTTCCCGCGTTTCAAGGGGCGCGGCTGGTTCGACACGGTGACCTGGCCCAGGGATGGGGACGGCTGCCGGCGGGACTGTCAGCCCGAAAACCCGGCCGCGACCTACGTGCGGCTGCAGGGCATCGGGCATGTCCGGGTGCACCAGCACCGCCTGGTCCAGGGCCGGGTGAAGACGATCAGTATCAAGCGGGAGGGTTCCCGCTGGTATGTGATCCTGTCGTGCGATGACGTCCCCGCCGACCCCCTGCCCGCGACGGGCGCGGCCGTCGGGATCGACATGGGCGTGGCATCGCTGGTCACCACCAGCGACGGTGACCCCCTGGCCAACCCGCGCCACCTGAAGGCGTCCGCCGGACGTCTCGCGGCGGCCCAGCGGGCTCTCGCCCGCAAGAAGCGGGGGTCCAGGCGGCGGCGGAAAGCGGTGGCGAGGGTGGCGGCGCTGCACGCGAAGGTCCGCCGTCAACGCGTGGACGGCGTGCACAAGGCGGCGCTCGCGCTGGTCCGCGGCTATGACGTGATCGTGCATGAGGACCTGCGGATCGCGAACATGACCCGCTCGGCCGCCGGCACGATCGCCCAGCCTGGGCGGAACGTCGCGGCCAAGTCGGGGTTGAACCGGAGCATCCTGGACGCGGGTTGGGGGGTGTTCCTGCGTGTGCTCGCGCACAAGGCTGAAAGCGCCGGTCGCGAGCTGATCGCGGTCGATCCCCGCAACACCTCCCGCACCTGCTCGCGGTGCGGGCACTGCGCGAAGGACAACCGCGTCAGCCAAGCGCAGTTCCGATGTACGGGGTGCGGGTATGCCGCGCACCCCGACGTGAACGCGGCGATCAACATTCTCAGGGCAGGGCTTGCCCTTCGTGACGCTGCGGAAGCGGCTTAGCGAGAAGCCGCTCCCCTCAGGGAGCGGAGGAGTCACTCAGCCTTCCAATGACGTGGAGGAGACCGGAGTGGTGACCGCGATGGTCCAGGTGGCCTCGTGCTTGTCCCCCGGCTGCAAAACGATGAGATCGGTGCCCGAGTTGAACGCGTCGGGCGGGCACGTCATCGGCTCCACGGCCAGCCCCCGGTGGCCGAGCCCCGTACCGGTGCAGATCTGGACCCACGGCATCACCGCCGGGTCCCAGGTGAGCTCCACCCCGCCCTCGGGGCCGAGCACGCGCACACGCCCCTCCGTCATGTCCGTGAAGGCGTGGTCGACGGCGGTGTCCCCGATCGCGCGCGGCGTCCTGAAGTCGTACGGCGTCTCCGCGACCTCCACCAGGTCGGTGGGGGCGAGCAGGTCGTCGGTGAGCAGCACCCGCCCGGCCGGCAGGCCGAGCTCGTAGGCGGTGACGTCCGGCCCGGCCAGCAGCCACGGGTGCGGCCCGCAGCCGTACGGCGCCGCCGTCTCGCCCACGTTCTGCGCCGTCAGCGTGGTCGACAGGCCCTCCTCGGACACCGAGTGCCGCACCTCCAGGGCGATCCTGTGCGGGTAGCCCTCGGTGGGCTCCACCACGTGCGTCAGCCGTACGTGGCCGTGGTGGTCCTCCACGGACAGCAGTTCGGCGCACTTCCAGTCGAGGCCGGCGACCAGGCCGTGCAGGGCGTGACCGCGGTCGGGCTCGTTCACCGGCAGGTGGCGGCGCTGCCCCTCGAAGACGTACGTGCCGCCGACCACCCGGTTCGGCCAGGGCGCGAGGATGGTGCCGCTGTAGTACGGGACCGGCCCGCCCTCCGGCCAGCTCGTCACCAGATCGCGGCCCTCGTGGCGCAACGTCCGGAGCGCGCCGCCCCGCTCGCTGATCGTGGCCTGGTAACCGCCGCCGGCAATGGTGTAATCGGGCACGGGGGAGTCCTCTCGCTGACGCGACGTCAAGAAGCGGGTCATCTGACGGTATGCAGGGACTTTATCCCAGCTCATCGCCCTTGATCCAAGCGGGGTGGGAGAAGGGTGGGAGCGCTCCCACCGCCGGTAAAGCTAAGTCTTTTCGGCTGACGCGTCAACTTATTCTCGGGATTATCGCGTAGATCGGTATAACAGCACCAATTTGCCGCAGACGGGTCCTCGCGTGCACGTGCATGGGCGATCGCCCACCGGTCCGTGCTGAAAGTTTCAGCCGCTCCGGGCGGCCGTCATCGCGCCGCCGCGGAAAGCCGCCGCGGAACGTGGGTCCGGGCCCACGGCCGGGACGCCGGCGGCGGCCTGCTCGCCATGCGACCACGCCCGGCCGCCGCACCATGAGGGGCCGGCCCGCGGACGCCGGTCGTGGACGCCGGGCCGCGGACGCCGGGTCGCCGCCGGGGGAAAAGCCGCGGACGGGCGGCACGAACTCCGCCGGGCCGGTGCGCCGCGTGAGGCGGCGTCGCACCGGACCTGCTCAGAGCCCAGCCCGCTCAGGGCCCGCTCAGGGACCCCCTCAGGGCGTCACAGGGCCTCACAGGGCCCGCTCGCGGCCTGCGAAGCGGGCCCGTGCGCCCCGTGTCCGCTCGTCGGGCCGCGCGGGCCCGTACGGGTGTCAGCGCAGCTCGCCGCTCTTCACGACGTCGCGGTACCAGAGCGCGCTGTCCTTGGGGGTGCGCTTCTGCGTCCTGTAGTCCACGTACACGATGCCGAACCGCTGGCTGTATCCCTCGGCCCACTCGAAGTTGTCGAGCAGCGACCACACGTGGTAGCCCTCGACCTGCGCGCCGGCCTCCATGGCGCGGTGCACGGCACCCAGGTGGTCGCGCAGGTAGGCGATCCGCCGATCGTCGCGGACACGGCCGTCGGCGTCGACCCCGTCCACGATCGCCAGGCCGTTCTCGGTGATGACGATCGGCACCCCCGGGTAGTCCCGCTGCACCCGGACGAGGATGTCGTGCAGGCCCTCGGGGTAGATCTCCAGCCACTCGGCCTGGGCGCGCTCGTGCAGGAAGACCCGCTCGCCCTTGCCGTCCACGAAGATCGGCGTGTAGTACTGCACGCCGAGGACGTCGATGGGCTCGCCGATGACGCCGAGGTCCCCGTCGAGGATGTGGTCGGCCATCGGGCCGCGCTCGGAGATCCAGCGCAGCGTGTCCTCGGGATAGCGGCCCTTGAAGATGGGGTCGAGGTAGAGGCGGTTCTCCAGGCCGTCCTGGTGCTGAGCCGCCTCGCGCGCCTCCGGCGTGTCGTCGGCCGGGTAGGTGGGGTGGAGGTTGAGCGCCGGTCCGATGCGGCGTCCCGGGTGCCGCTCGTGCAGCACGCGCGAGGCGAGGCCGTGGGCGAGCAGCAGGTGGTGGCACGCGACGAACGCGCGCGCGTCGTCCTTGACGCCCGGCGCGTGGGTGCCTGCGCGGTATCCGCAGTCGACCACGGTCTTGGGCTCGTTGATCGTCAGCCAGTCCCTGATCTCCAGGGCGTCGAAGCAGATCTCGGCGTACTCGGCGAAGCGCGCGGCCGTGTCCCGGTTCTCCCAGCCCCCTCGGTCCTGCAGCTCCTGCGGCAGGTCCCAGTGGAAGAGCGTGGCCATCGGCCGGACGCCGCGTTCCGCCAGGCCGTCCACGAGCCGGCGGTAGAAGTCGAGGCCCTTCTGGTTGGGCTTGCCCGAGCCGGTCGGCTGGATCCGCGGCCAGGCGATGGAGAAGCGGTAGCTGCCCAGGCCGAGATCGGCGATCAGGTCCAGGTCCTCGTTGTAGCGGTGGTAGTGGTCGGCGGCCTGTTCCCCGGTGTCACCGTCGCGTACGTTCCCGGGGACCGCGCAGAACGTGTCCCACACCGAGGGCCCGCGGCCGTCCTCCGTGGTCGCGCCTTCGATCTGGTACGCCGCGGTGGACGCGCCCCAGACGAAGTCGGCCGGAAACCGTGCGGGTGAGTTCATGGCTTCATCCATTCTCGGTGAGGAAACGCGCGGGTGATTCGAGCGCCGCCCGGAGTTCGCCGAGGAACTCCGCGGCATCGCGACCGTTGATGAAACGGTGGTCGTATGCGAGGCCGATTGTGGCGGTCTTGCGTACGGCGAAGCCCGAGCCGTCCTGGACGACCTCCGAGCGCGGCGCGGTCAGCGACAGCGCGCACGTCTGGCCGGGGAAGACGATCGGGACGGCGAACACGATGCCGTCGTGCGTGTGCAGGGTGAGCGTGATGGCGCCCCCCTGGAGGTCGCGTTCCCGGAACGACCCGGTGAGCGCCGTTTTGCGGAAGCCGACCAGGTCGCCGGCGACCTCGGAGAGCGGCCGGTTGCCGGCGTCGCGGACGACCGGGATGAACAACCCGCGGCCCACGTCGACGGTCACGCCGACGTCGGCGGTGGCGGCTCGCCTCGCCCGCATGCCCGAACCCCGCATGCCCGGGGCGGGCTCCGCGAAGAACATCGGGAAGCGGTCGAGCAGCCCGCCGACCGCCTTCACCACCATCTCGGGCAGGCCGACCAGGGTGCGCAGCCGGCGGGTGAGGTCGCGGGCGAGCGACAGGACCTCGGTCACGTCGACGTTCATCGCCGTGTAGGCCGCCGGGATCTCGCGCCGGGACCGCTCGACGACCTCGGCCGTCCGCTGCTGGGCCCGGGACAGCGTGATCCACTCCGTGTCGCCGTCCCCGTCAGCGCCGGCCGGGGCCGGGGCGTCGTCCGGGGCGGTCCGGTCGTTCCCGTCCGCGCCCGTGCTGCCCCCCGCGAGCAGTTCCTCGACGTCGGTCCGCCTGATCACCTTGCGGCCGAGGGCGTACACCCGCTCCATGGCGATGCCGTGCGCCTCGATCAGCTCGCGCGCGGGCGCCGTGACGACGACGTCGGACCCGCCGGCGAGCGGCGCCGGAGCGTCCGGCCTCCGCGGGTCCTCGTCCGGGGCCTTCCCCGCGGCCTCACCCGCCGTCTCGCCCGCGGCCTCACCTGCGGCCTCACCTGCGGCCTCATCCGTGGCCTCATCCGTGGCCTCGTCCCCGGGCCCGAGCAGGCGGGCGATCACCTGTCCCGGCTCGCATTCCGCTCCCTCGGCGAGCAGTCGCCGCAGGACGCCGGGCCGCGGGGCCTCGACCTCCTCGGTCGCCTTGGACGTCTCCAGCAGCACGATCGGATCGCCGTCCCGCACCGCCTGCCCGTCCTCGGCCAGCCACTCGACCAGGACGTACGTCGTGTCGTTGTTGTTGAGCTTGGGCACCCGGAAGTCGGTCAAGACAGCGCCTCCCGTACCGCGGCCCGGATGTGATCGGCCTGCACGAGCACCTCACGTTCGAGATGGGGGGCGGCGGGGATCACTCCGTCCGCCGAGTTGACCAGCGTGATCGGGCGGCGCAGGCGGCCCCACAGGCGCGGGTAGAGCACCGTGGCCACCTCGGCCGCCCAGGTGCCGCCCTCGGTCCCGTCGTCGACGACGCACACGTGCGGCGCGTCCTCCAGCCCCGGCAGATAAGGCACGGGGTAGAGCTGGGCGGGCACCAGCAGCTCGCAGACCAGGTCGTCCTCCAGGAGCAGCGACCGCATGGCGTCGAGCGTCCGGTGGACGAGCCCGCCATGGGTCACCAGCGTGCAGTCGGGCCGGCCCGCGCCGTCGAGGTACACCCGCGCCACGTCGTCCACCAGCTCGAACCGGAACAGGTCGTCGGCGCGGTGCATCTGCCGCGTGTACAGGACCTTGTCCTCGAAGAACAGGCAGGGCCGCGCCAGTTGGAACATCCGGGTGAACAGCTCGCCCGCGTCGTGGAACGGCGTCATCTCGAACAGGGACAGGCCCGGCACGCCGATGAAGTGCTTCTGCGGGTTCTGGCTGTGGGTCGGGCCGTAGCCGCGGTTGCCGCCCGTGGGGCAGCGCACCACGAGCGGCACCGGCACGGGCCTGCCGTACATCGAGGTGGACTTGGCGGCGAAGTTCGTGATCTGGTCGAACGCCAGCGCCACGAAGTCGGAGAACATGATCTCTACGATGGCCTTGTCGCCGGCCAGGGCCAGGCCGGCCCCGACCCCGGCGATCGCGCCCTCGCTCAGCGGAGTGGACCTCACCCGGGAGCCGAAGCGGCTGGACAGTCCGCGGGTGACCTTGAACGCGCCGCCGTACGGGTCGCAGACGTCCTCGCCGAGCAGGTGGACCGAGGGGTCGGACTCCATGAGATCGTGCAGCGCCTGGTTGAGATGCTCGGAGACCCGGGTCACGACCGCGGCTCCGGCGACGTGAAGGGGCGGGCGGAGACCTCGGCGACCACCCGCTCGACGAGCTCCCGCTGCTCCGCGTCGATCCGCGCGAACCGCTCGGGATCGGCCTCGGCGTACCGGCCGTACCAGTCGGACTCCCGGGCCCGGCGGATCTCCTCCGGCGGGCGGGTGTCGTCGCCCTTGCTGTGCGGCCCGAGGCGGTGCGTGGCGAACTCGACGACCAGCGGGGACGGCTCGGCCCGCACGGTGTCGACCAGCGGGGCGAGGGCCGCCCTGATCTCGCCGACGTCGGCGGACGTGACGTGGTGGTGACGGACGCCGAAGGCCGCCGCCCGGGCGGCGATGGTGCCGGCCATCTGCGCGGAGGTGGGGGTCGACTGGGCGATGCCGTTGTGCTCGACCACGACCAGCAGCGGCACCCGCCACAGGGACGCCATGTTCAGCGCTTCGTAGACGGCGCCCTCGCCCCAGGTCCCGTCTCCGACGTACGCGCAGGCCAGCGCTCCCGTGCCGGCCAGCTTCAGGGCCACCCCGGTCGCCACGGGCAGGCTCTCGCCCTGCACCCCGGTGGACAGGAAACGCCGGTGGTAGATGTGCTGGCTGCCGCCGACGCCCCCGCACAGCGCGCCCTCCCGCCCCATGATCTCGGCGAGCAGTCCGTGGGGGTCGGGATGGCGGGCGAGGAAGTGGCCGTGCCCCCGGTGATTGCTGAACACGAAGTCGTCGTCCCTGAGCAGCGCGGACAGCGCGACGGGGATGTACTCCTGCCCGAGGCAGGTGTGGGTGGTGCCGCTCAGCACGCCCTGCTCGAACAGGCGGAGCAGGGCCCGTTCGAAGTGCCTGATGAGGAGGAGTGAGCGCAGATCCCGGTCGTTGAGGACATGCCGCGGGCTCCGGGGCGGTGCAGCGGTGACGGTCACAGGTGGTTCGCTCCTGGTGCGTCTCTGGTCGGGGGCGCGCTCGACGCCGGGCCCGGCTGTCAGGGACAGGAGCACCAGCATCCATTGACAGGAGCACCCTACTGGGAGCGCTCCCACGGAGGGTAGGTCCGGTAAGGGCGGCTGTCAATCCCTGACAACATGGGGAATTTGGGAGATTACGCGCTCATTGTCCGTGATCTGCAGCAATATCCTCACATTCCCCGTCTTGGGGCTAATAACGGACAGAAACTTCCATGACACTTGACGAACGAAAGGCGCGATCCCTAGCCTCCACTGCCGTGGGAGCGTTCCCACGAATGCGTCCGAAAATGAGGGGTTACCGGCGCGAGCGGCTGTGGATCCCGTGCCGCGCCAGGCACCAGGCAGGAAGCTCACCGGCGGTGATTCCACCGCCGGATCGTCGGTCGCCCGCGTCTTCGTATCGGATCGCCGGCGTGCCGGGGCGCAGAGCGCACAGAGGAATGCCATGTTAATAATGCAGATTTCAACCGAGGTGCCGGCGCCGTGACCCGGACCGGCCTCTCACCGGCCAAGCAGGCGCTGCTGGCGCAGCGGCTCAAGGCCGGGAAAGCCGCGAGGGTCACCGTGCCAGCGCGGCCGGTCGGCACCCACCCGCCGCTTTCGCACGCCCAGGAGCGCCTGTGGTTCCTGGAGCAGTACGCCCCGGGCACCACCGCCTACACCGTCGCCTTCGCCGTCCGGCTGAACGGCGGCGAGATCGACGAGGCGGCCCTGGACCGCGCTCTCGCCGAGGTGGCCCGGCGCCACGAGAGCCTCCGCACCCGGTTCGTCACCACCGACGACGGAACGCCGGAGATCGTGCTGGACGACGAGCCCGTGGTCGAGCTGCGGCTGTCCGACGACCCCGCCACAATGCGGGAGGACGTGCAGGAGGAGCTGGGCCGGCCGTTCGACCTGGCGAACGGCCCGCTGCTGCGGGTGCTCCTGGTCCGGCTCGGCCCCCGCGAGCACGTGCTGCTCCTGACCATGCACCACGCCGTCACCGACGGCTGGTCCTGCGACATCGTGATGGAGGAGCTGCTCGCCCTGCACGAGGCGTACCGGACCGGGACCGACGCCGGTCTCGCCGCCCCGCCCGTGCAGTACGGCGACTACGCGCTGTGGGAGCGCGGACGGACCCACGAGGACGACATCCGTTACTGGCGGGAGCGGCTGGCCGGGCTGCCGCCGCTGGAGCTGCCGACCGACCTGCCGCGCCCGCCGGAGCAGGGCTCGGCCGGCGCCGCCCACGACGTCACGCTGGACCGCGAGCTGGTGGACGCGCTCACGGAGCTGGGCGGGGCGAACGGCGCGACGTTGTACATGACGCTGCTCGCCGCCTTCCAGGTGCTCCTCGCGCGTTACTCAGGCCAGGACGACTTCGCGGTGGGATCGCCGGTGTCGGGACGCGACCTGCCGGAGCTGGAGCGGGTGGTCGGGCTCTTCATCAACTCGCTGCCGATGAGGGCCGACCTGTCCGGCGACCCGACCTTCACCGAGCTGCTCGGCCGGGTGCGCGAGACGGCGCTGGACGCCTACGCGCACCAGGAACTGCCCTTCGACCGGCTGGTCGGCGAGCTCGGCGTCGAGCGCGACGTGAGCAGGTCGCCGGTCTTCCAGGTGATGTTCGCGCTGCAGAACTACCGGTCGGCCCCGCTGCGCACCCAGGGCCTGACCATGTCGGCGTACCCGTTCGAGGTGACCGCCAGCCGGTTCGACCTCGCGTTGTACCTGATGGACCAGGGCGACGGCCTGCGCGGCAACTTCACCTACCGCACCGAGCTGTTCCGGCCGGACACGATCGCGCGCCTGGCGGAGTGCTTCGAGAACCTGCTCAGGTCGATCGTCGCCGATCCCGGCGCCCGGGTGTCGGACCTGGAGCTGCTCCCGGAGGCGGAGCGGAACCGCGTGCTCGAGTTCGCCGGAGCGACGGCGGACGGCCCCGCCGCGGACGCGTTCGGCGGGGCGTCGGCGCTGCATGAGGTGATCGCCGCGCAGGCGGCCCGTACCCCGTCCGCGACCGCCGTCGCCTGCGGCGGCGACGCCCTCACCTACGCCGAGCTGGACGCCGCGGCCGGCCGGCTCGCCCGGCGGCTGCGCGGGCTCGGCGTGGGGCGCGACGACCGTGTGGCGATCTGCCTGGAGCAGTCCACCGGGCTCGCGGTCGCGGTGCTCGGCGTGCTCAAGGCGGGCGCCGCCTACCTGCCGCTCGACCCGGAGCACCCGCGCGGCCGGCTCGAGTACGTCCTGGCCGACGCCGGGGCGGCGATCGTCGTGACCAGCCCGGACCTGCGCGACCGGCTGCCTGATGACATCACCGCCGTGCACCTCGGTGACCACGCCGGCGACCACACGGACGACCACGCGCCGGAGCTCCCCGCCGACGGAGAGCCCACGGCGCCGGGCGACCTCGCGTACGTGATCTACACCTCCGGCACCACCGGGCGGCCCAAGGGCGTCGCGGTGCAGCACCACGAGGTGATGGTCTACCTCGCCGGGGTACGTGAGCGGCTGGGTGTGGAGCCCGGCTCGTCCTTCGCCCTACTCCAGTCGCTGGCCTTCGACTTCGGCGTCACGGTCTTCTACCTGTGCCTGATGACCGGCGGCACCCTGCACCTGGTGCCCTCGCGCACCGCCGGTCCCGAGCTGGCGGAGATCTTCCGGCGGACCGGGATCGACTACCTCAAGATCACGCCTTCGCACCTCGCCGCTCTGCTCGCGGACGCCGGGCCGGACGACCTGCTGCCCAGGAAGCTGCTGCTGCTGGGTGGGGAGGCGGCTCCGCGCGGCTGGGCGGCCGAGCTCGCGGCGATGGGCCGCTGCCGGGTCGTCAACCACTATGGGCCGACCGAGGCCACCGTCGGCGTGACCACCTACGACGTCGCCCGGCTGCCCGCTCCCGACGGCCCGGCCGAGGCGAGCGTGAGCCTGCCGATCGGCTCGCCGCTGCCCGCGGCGCGGGCGTACGTGCTGGACGAGCGGTTGCGGCCGGTGCCCGCCGGAGTGCCGGGGGAGATCTACCTCGGCGGCGACCGGCTGGCCCGCGGCTACCTGAACCGTCCCGGCCTGACCGCCGACCGGTTCGTCCCCGACCCGTACGGCCCGCCCGGGTCGCGCATGTATCGCACCGGGGACCTCGGCCGGTGGTCCGGCTCGGGAAACCTGGAGTTCCTGGGCCGCCGCGACCTGCAGGTGAAGATCCGCGGCTACCGCGTCGAGCTCGGCGAGGTCGAGTCGGTGCTGGCCGACCATCCGGACGTCGCCCAGGCCGTGGTCGAGCCGCGCGGCGAGCAGCTCGTCGCCTACCTCGTCCCCGCCGCCGAAAACGCCGCCGAGAACGCCGCGGCCGGCGCGCGACCGGATACCGCGGCGGTGCGCGCGTGGCTGGCCGACCGGCTGCCCGCGTACATGATCCCCTCGCGGTACGCCTGGCTGGACGAGCTGCCGCTCAAGTCGCACGGCAAGGTGGACCGCTCGCGGCTGCCCGAGCCGGAGGCCGACGTGGCGGCGGCCGAGTACGTCGCCCCGGAGCCGGGCGCCGAGGAGGACGTGGCACGCGTCTGGGCGGAGGTGCTGGACGTCGAGCGCGTGGGGGCGCTCGACGACTTCTTCGCCCTGGGCGGCCACTCGCTGCTGGCGATGCGGGTCATCGCCCGGCTGCGCAAGGCGCATCCGGACCGGCCGGTGACGGTGCTCGACGTGTTCAAGCACCGCACCGTCCGGGAGCTGGCCCGGCTGCTCACGGCCGAGGGGGACGTGCCGCGCTCCCTGCTGCACCGGCTCACTCCCGCCGGGCCCGCCGCCACAACCCTGGTGTGCGTGCCGTACGGCGGGGGGAGCGCGGCGGTCTACCAGCCGCTGGCGGACGCGCTGCCGGCCGACTGGGCGCTCTACTCGGTCGCCGTGCCCGGCAACGAGCTGGGCGAGGAGGCACGGCCGTTCGACGAGGTGGTCCGCGAGTGCGTGGCCGAGATCGCCGAGATCATGGACGGCTCGCCGGGCCGGCTGGTGGTCTACGGGCACTGCGGGCCTGGCGGGGTGCTCGCCACCGCCGTCGCCCGGGAGCTGGAGGCGGCCGGGCAGGAGCTGACCGCGCTCTACCTCGGCGGCGTCTTCCCGTTCGCCCGGCCGGGCCGCGGCATGAACTGGCTCGGCGCCTTCTTCGAGAAGCTGACCAGCGACCAGGCCAGGATCAACGCCCTGACCGCCGCCGGGCTGGACGTGGAGGAGCTGGGCCGGGAGCAGGTCAAGCTGATCGTCAGCAACCAGCGGCTCGGCGCCCGGCACGCGGAGCGCTACTACACCCGCCTGTTCGAGGAGGAGGACGGCGGGCGGCTGCGCGCCCCGGTCGTCTCCGTCGTGGGCGAGCGCGACCCGGCGACCGAGTTCTATCAGGAACGTTACAAAGAGTGGCACGCCCTGTCAGACACGGCCGCGTGCGTCGTGCTCGACGAGGCCGGGCACTTCTTCACCCGCTACCGCGCGGCCGAGCTGGCCGAGATCGTCACCGGCACCCACGACGCGCTCGCCTCCGGGCGCACCGAGGGGATGGAACGGGACGAGGGCCGCACCTGGTGGCTGCAGGGCGTCTCGCGCCGGTCCGCCCAGACCGAGACCAAGACCGGGGCCGGGACCGGAACCGAGGGGGGCGCCGGGCAGGACGGCCCGGCGGAAACGGCGGGCCCCTCGCCACTGGCCGGGCCGCCCCCGAGCATGCGGCGGTTCCTCCTCGTCGCGGCGGGTCAGCTCGTCTCGATCACCGGCTCGGCGCTGACCGAGTTCGCCATCCCGCTGTGGATCTACCTCACGACGGGTTCGCTCGCCAGGTTCGCGCTGTTCTCCGTGCTCGGCCTGCTGCCCGGCATGCTCGTCGCCCCGCTGGCCGGCGCCATCGTCGACCGGTTCGACCGGCGCAAGGTCATGATCGCCGGGGACGCGGCCGCCGGCGGCACCCAGCTCGCGCTCGGACTGCTGCTGTGGACCGGCAACCTGCAGGTCTGGCACATCTACCCGCTGCTGGTCTGCCTGTCCGTCGCGCTCACCTTCCAACGGCTCGCGTACGGCTCGGCGATCCCGCAGCTCGTGCCGAAACGGTTCCTCGGGCACGCCAACGGCGTCGTCCAGATGGCCACCGGCACCGCGCAGCTCATCGTGCCGCTGATCGCGGTCGGGCTGATGGCGGCCATCGGGCTGGAGGGCATCCTCGTCATCGACGTGGCCAGCTACGTCGTCGCCACGCTCACCGTGGCGCTGATCCGCTTCCCCGCGACGATGGCGTGGAAGCGGCGGGAGAGCGTCCTCGCCGAGATGATGGGCGGCATCCGCCACTCCTGGGGCCACCGGGGCTTCCGCGCGATGCTGTTCTACTTCGCGGTGCTGAACGTCTTCCTGTCCCCGCTGTTCCTGATGATCTCGCCGCTGGTGCTGTCGTTCGCGTCGCTGGCCGAGGTCGGCCGGGTGTCGTTCGCGGGCGGGCTCGGGGCCTTCCTCGGCGGCCTGGCCATGGCCGCCTGGGGCGGCCCGCGCCGCAGGCGGTTGTTCGGCGTGCTGCTGTCCACGCTCGCCCTGTCGGTGTTCTGCCTGCTGACCGGGTTGCGCGCGGACCTGTTCCTGATCGCCGTCGGCGCGTTCGGCATGTCGCTGTGCCTCACCCTGCTGAACGGCGTCTACGCCACGATCATCCAGGTCAAGGTGCCGCAGCGGTTCCACGGCCGGGTCATCGCGCTCAACACGCTGATCGCCTGGTCCACCCTGCCCATCGGCTTCGGCCTGGTCGCGCCGTACGGCGCGCAGGTCTTCGAGCCGCTGCTGGCCCCGGACGGGCCGCTCGCCGGCACGGCGGGCACGATGCTCGGCACCGGTCCCGGCCGCGGGATCGGCTTCATGTACGTCTGCTTCGCCGTGGCGATCGCCGTCATCGCGCTGGTCGCGCTGCGGATCAGGGTGCTGCGCCGGTTCGACGCCGACGTGCCCGACGCCCTGCCGGACGACGTCGTCGGCTACCAGGCCCTGACGGAACGCATCGCGGCCGCCAGGACGGCGGAGGGAACGGCCCGCGAACCCGAGAAGGAGCTCGCATGACGGGGACGACGAGGACGCGGGGGCCCGCGCTCACCGTGCCGGAGCTGCTGCGGCTGCGCGCCGGACAGGAACCGGACGGCGTCGCGATGATCGTGGAGGGGCACGGGACGCTGACCTTCGCGGAGTGGGACCGCAGGGCGGCGGCGCTCGCCGCCGGGCTGGCGGACCGGGGCGTCGCGCCGGGCGACCGGGTGGCGCTGCACTTCGGCAGCCGCGACTGGATCGACTTCGCCGTGGCGTTCATGGGAGTGCTCAGGGCGGGCGCGGCGGCCGTGCCGATGTCGGACCGGCTGGCCCCGGCCGAGCTGCGCTACATGATCGAGCACTGCTCGGCGTCGGCGGTGCTGCTCGGCCGGGACCTCCCGGCGCCCGCGGAGGCGGGGGGAGTCTGGACCGCGGTCCCGGCGGAGCTGGAAGCCGGCTCCGGGCCCGAGACGGCGCAGGAGGGGCCGCGGGTGCGGCCCGGCGACCTCGCGCAGATCCTCTACACCTCCGGCACGACCGGGCGGCCCAAGGGGGTCGGCGCGAGCCACGCCAACCTGGCCTACGGGTGCGTCACGCAGCCCAAGCACCGCAGGTTCGCCCACTCCCGGCACCTGCTGCACGCCTTCCCGATCGGCACCAACGCCGGCCAGACCATGCTGATCAACGCGCTGGACGCCCGTCCGACCGTGCTGACCCCGGCGAGGTTCACGCCCGGCCGGTTCGCCCGGCTGATCGAGACCTACCGCCCCGGCACCGTGTTCGTGGTGCCCTCCATGGCGATCGAGCTGCTCGACGCCGGGCTGCACGAGCGGCACGACATGTCCGGCGTGGTGCTGCTGGGATCGGCGGCGGCGGCGCTTCCCCCCGCCCTGTCGGAACGTCTGGCGGCGGCCTTCCCGAACGCGACCGTGACGAACTACTACACGTCCACCGAGGCCGCCCCCGCTCAGACGATCATGATTTACGACCGGACGCGGCCGGCCGCGCTGGGGCGGCCCGCGTTCGGCGGCTCGCTGCGCATCGCCGACGAGGAGGGCAATCCGCTCCCGCCGGGGGAGACCGGCGAGGTGTGGATGCGGTCGCCCACCGCCACCCGGTCCTACTACGGCGACGCCGAGGCCAGCGCCCGGTCGTTCCGCGACGGCTGGGTGCGCATGGGCGACCTCGGATACGTGGACGCCGACGGCTACCTCTACCTCGTCGACCGGGAGAGCGACGTGGTCAAGACCGGCGCGTTCAAGGTGTCCACGCTCCAGGTGGAGGCCGCGCTGTACGAGCACCCGCGGGTCGCCGAGGCGGCCGTGTTCGGGCTCCCGCACCCGGTGCTGGGCTCCGTGCTGGGCGCCGCGGTCGTGCCCAGGTCGCCTGGGTCGCCCGGGTCGCCGGACGAGCCCGGCTTGTCGGCGAGTGAGGTGCGTGCCTTCCTGATGGACCGGCTGGCCTGGCACGAGCTGCCCGAACGGGTCCTCGTGGTCGACAGCCTGCCCAGGAACCAGTCAGGCAAGGTCATCAAGAAGGAGCTGCCCGCGCTGCTGGGCGACTCCGTGATCAGCACGACGGAAGGCAAGTGAGATGTCACCGACGCTCATCGGCGAGGGGGAGCAGGCGTCCCTCGCACAGCACGGCATGTGGATAACGGAGCAGATGGGCTGCGGGGGCCGGGTGTACCACATGCCGCTGGCCGTCCGGTTCGACGGCCCCCTCGACGTGGACCGGCTGCTGGCCGCCTGCCACGACGTGGTCCGCGCGCATCCCCAGCTGGCCGCCGCCCTGGCGGAGCGGGACGGCGTGCTGCGCCTGGTGCCGGCCGCCGTGCCGCCGCCGATCGGGTTCGAGGACGCCACCGGGTTCGAGGACGCAGGGCGTGAGCCCGGCGAGCTGGTCGACCGCGAGGCGTCCCTCGCCCTGGACCTGCGGACCGGGCCGGCGGCCCGGTTCACGGTGTTCCGGCTCGCGCCGGAGCGGCACCTGCTCGTCTTCGTCGCCCACCACGCCGTCTTCGACGGCATGTCGAAGGACATCCTGGTGCGCGGCCTCGCCGGCGCCTACGCCGGGCTGCCGCTGCCCGCCCTTTCCCTGACGTACGGCGAGGCCGTCGAGCGGGAGAACGCCCGGGTGGCGGAGCTGCTCGGCGACGCCGCCGAGTTCTGGCGCGACCGCTGGCGGGACCGGCGGGACCTGCGGCTCCCCGGGCTGTCCGGGGTCTCGACCCGCGCCGCGGCCGGCGAGGCCGTCGACTTCGCGCTTCCCGCCGATCTCGCCGTCGCGGCGGACAAGATGGGCGTCACCCGGTTCGAGCTGGTGCTCGCCGCCGTGCACACCCTGCTCGCGGCGTACGGCAACGAGGACGCGGCGGTGGCCGTCGACCTGTCGACCAGGACGGAGGAGACGCGGGGCCACATCGGGCTGTTCGTGAACGAGCTGCCGGTGCGGGTCCCGGCCCCGGGCGGGACGTTCGCGGAGTTCGCCCGGTGCGTACGCGACGAGCTGCGGGCCGCCTACCGGTTCCGGCAGGTGCCCCTGGCCCGCGCGGTCGGCGGTGTGAGCCCGCGCACCGCGCTGACGCCGGTGTCGGTCAGCTACCGCAGGCGCGAGGAGGCCGTGCCGGGCTTCCCCGGTGTGGAGGCGTCGGTGGACTGGATGTCGTTCAACGGCGCGGTGCGCGGCACGCTGCACCTCCAGGTGGTGGACGCGCCGGAGGGCATCGCGGCCCGGCTGCAGTTCAACCCGCTCGTCCTGAGCCGCTCCGGCTGCGAGACCGTCGCCGAGCACCTGCTCGCCCTGCTGCGCGCGGTGGCCGCCGCCCCGGACGCCGACGTGGCCGGCCTGCCGCTGCCGTCCCCGGTCGAGCCTGCCGCGCTGGAGGAACCTGCCCCCGCCACACGGGGAGGCGAGGCGGACGCCGTGCCGTACCTCGCGGAGGTGGGCGAGATCTGGCGCGAGGTGCTCGGCATGCCGGAGATCGGCCCGGACGAGGACCTGTTCGACCTCGGCGGGCACTCGCTGTCGATCACCCAGATCATCGCGAAGGTGCGCGAGCGGATGGGCGTGGAGCTGTCCTTCGACGTGTTCTTCGACGAGCCGACGATCACCGGGATCGCGGCGGAGGTCGCCCGCCTGCGGGAGGAGGCATGCTGAGGGAGCGCGTGGCCGAGCTGGTGTCGAAGGCGAGCGGCGGCGAGCTGGCCGCCGCCGACGTCTTGGCGGCGGACTGCAGCCTGCCCGCGCTCGGCCTCACCTCGCTCGCCTACCTCCGGCTGATCGACCTGCTGGAGACCGAGTTCGACTGCGACGTCGACCTGGACGGCGGCTACCTCGACACGCTCGACGGACTGGTCGAGCACATCGCCGGGCAGCGGAAGTGACCGTGAGCCCGCCGGCGGCGCAGGCCACGACGGACCGGCCCGGTCTCACGGCGCTACCGCCGCGCACCGTGGAGTTCCGCGGCGCCCGGGGCGGGCAGGCCGCGCTGACCTGGGGCCAGCAGGGGATCTGGCGCTCCACGCAGTGGCTGGACGACGGCGACCCCTACTTCAACCTGCCCTGGACCCTGCCGGTGACCGGCGCGGCCGGCGTGGACGCCGTGCTGCGTGCCGTGGGCCGCCTCGTCGAGCGGCACGAGACGCTGCGCACGGCGTTCGTCCGGGACGGGGAGGGTACCGGGGGAGACACCGTCCAGCGGGTGAGCCGGGAGGGCCGGCTCACCGTCGGCGTGTACGAGGCGGCGGCCAAGCCGATGAGCGCGGCCAAGGCGCTGGCCGCCGAGCTGGCCGCGACCGGGTTCGACTACGCGGCCGAGCTGCCGATCCGGTGCGCGGTGGTGTGCCAGGGGGGCCGGCCGCGCGCGCTGGCGCTCGCGCTGTCCCATCTCGCGCTCGACGGCTGGTCGCTGAACATGGTGGCCGCGGAGTGGCCGCGGCTGGTCGCCGGGGAGGACCTGCCCGCCCCGGACTGGCAGCCGCTCGACCAGGCGGCCTTCGAGCGGTCCGACCCGCCGCCCGGCGGACAGGCGTTGCGGCACTGGAGAACCGGTCTGGCGTCCGCCCCGCGTTCGATGTTCGACCTCCCGGCGCGGGAGCCGGAGGAGCCGCGCTTCGTCCGCCACGGAATGGACTCCCCGGCGGCGGCGGTCGCCGCCGAGGCGCTCGCCGCCCGGCACGGCGTCACGACCTCCGCCGTGCTCACGGTCGCGAGCGCCGCGCTGCTCGGAGCCGTGACCGGGCACCGTACGGCGGCGCTCCAGCTCATCGTGTCGAACCGGCACCACCCCCGTTCCGGGGGGATGGCCGGGCCGGCCGCCCAGGACGGGCTGTGCGTCATCGACCTGGGGGACGGCACGTTCGCCGACGCGCTGGGGCCCGGGCATCGCAGGACCATGGCGACGTACCGGAACGGGCACTACGACCCCGCGCTCGTGCTGGACGCGTGGCACGCGGAGGCGTGGGACCGCGGCGCCGACATCGACCTGGACGCGTTCTTCAACGACGTCAGGCAGGCGGGCCGCTGGCAGGGCCTGCCGCCGGTCGACCCCGGGGACGCCGCGGCCCTGGCCGCGCTGCGCGGCCGGACCAGGACGTTTTTCGTCGGCGCCTACTCCAAGGTCAAGGCGAAGATCTTCTTCGCCACCGGCCCGGCCGTGTCCACCTGCGAGTTCTACGTGCTGGTGGACACGGCCTTCCTGCCCGGAGACGTCGCCCGGCGGATGCTCACCGGCCTGGAGGAGCTGCTGGTCCGGGCGGTCTCGGAGGAGGTGCCGCTGGACCGGGTCGCGAAGGTCGCGGGCCTGGACCCCGTACGGCGCCCCGCCGGGTGGACGGCGATCGGCCAGGACTGGGTGAACCTGCCGGAGACCGAGGCGCTGCTGCGCCGGGTGAGCGGGACAGGCCCGGCCGCGGTCGCGGTGGAGGACGGCGACGACGGCGGGCCCCGGCTGACCGGGTATCTCGTCGCGCGTCCCGGGCTGGACACGCCCGGGGCCGTCCACACCGCCGTGATGCGCGCCGCGGCCGGCCGGACCGACGTGCTCGCCCCGCACCACTACGTCCTGTGCCCGGAGCCGCCGGCCGGCCCGGCCGGCTGGCCCGCCTGTCCCCGCCTGGTCGAGGGCGGCGGCCGGGAGCCGTCCCCCTCAACGAGCCGTTTGGAAAGATGACATGACCGATTCCCCGATGCTCGTGGTCGTCAACGACGAGGAGCAGTACTCCGTCTGGTGGAGCGACCGGGAGCCGCCCGCCGGGTGGCGGCCCACCGGCTTCTCCGGCACGCGGCAGGAATGCCTGGACCACATCGAGACGGTGTGGACCGACATGCGACCGCTGAGCGTACGCGACCCGGGAACGCTGAGCGTACGCGACCCGGGAACGCTGAGCGTACGCGACCCGGGAACGCTGAGCGCACGCGACCCGGAAACGCTGAGCGTACGGGACAGATGACCAGCGCCGAGCGCCGCGCCGCGCTGATCGAGAAGCTGGCCGGGCTGCCCCCCGAGCGCCGGGCCGCGCTGCTGCGGTCCGTCGGGGGCGGGCCCCGCGACCCCGGCGGGCAGGAGTGGCCGCTGTCGCCGGGGCAGGAGCGCCTGTGGTTCCTCAGCCGCTTCGACCCGGGCGACACCAGTTACAACACGCCCTGGTGCCTGCGGGTGCGCGGGCCGCTCGACGTGGACGCGCTGTCCGCGGCGTTCACCCGGATCGCGGAGCGGCACGAGGTGCTGCGGACCCGGTTCCGGCTGCGCGGGGACGCCCCCGTGCAGGTCGTGCTGCCGCCAGGGCCGGTGCCCGTGGAGAGGATCGCGCTCGCGGAGGGGGCGGATCTCGACCGGGCGTTGCAGGAGTTCGTCGACCGCCCGTTCGACCTGGAGAACGGGCCTCCCCTGCGGGCCGGCCTGGCCGGGACGGGGCAGGACGACGCGGTCCTCTGCATGGTCCTGCACCACATCGCGGTGGACGGCTGGTCGCTCGACGTGCTCATGCGTGAGCTCGCGGAGTGCTACGCGGCCACGCGCGAGGGGCGTGCGCCCGAGCTGCCGGAGCTGCCCACGCAGTACCCCCGCTTCGCCGTCCGGGAGAGACAGCGGGACCACACGGAGGGCCTGGAGCACTGGACGCGCCGCCTGGCCGGCGCCCCCGCGCTGGACCTTCCGGCCGACCACCCCCGGCCGTCCCGGTGGTCCGGGCGCGGCGGGCGCGAGGATCTGCTGCTGCCGCCGGAGGAGATCACGCCGCTGGAGCGGGTGGCCAGGAAGCGGCGCTGCACGTCCTTCATGGCCCTGGTCGCCGCCTACCAGGCGACCCTCGCCCTGGCGTCGGGCCAGAGCGACTTCTGCGTCGGTGTGCCGGTGGCCGGCCGGAACAGCAGCGAGCTGGCGCCGCTGATCGGCTACTTCGGCAACACTCTGGTGCTGCGCGCCGACCTGTCCGGCGACCCGTCGTTCCACGAGGTGCTCGACCGTGTGCGGGAGGCGACCCTGGCCGGGATGCGGCACGCGGAGGTGCCGTTCGAGCACATCCTGGCCGCGCTGCGCGTCCCCCGCGACATCGGCAGGCCGCCGCTGTGCCAGGCCATGTTCAACCTGCACAACCTGCCCAACGAGGATCTGCTGCGGACCCGGATGGCCGACCTCGACCTGGAGATCCACACGGTCCCGCCCAGCCACACCAAGTCGGAGGTCTCGATGGACCTGTGGCGGGGACCGGAGGGGCTGGGCGGCGTCCTCGACTACAGCAGCGATCTGTTCGCGCCCGCGACCGCGCGCCGCCTCGTCCGCGGTTTCGCCGAGGTCGTACGGCGGGCCGGGGCGGACCCGGACATCCCGCTGTCCGCGCTGAGCGGCCTGTTGTCGAGCGCGTTGTCGAAGTGAAAGGTGCGTGAAAGTGAGTGACGCGGTGAGCGGGGTGGCCAGCCCTGAAACGGCGCTCGCGCTGATCCGCCGGTGGCGTGACGCGAGCCCCGACGCGGTCGCGGTGAGCGGCGCCGGCGGCGTGCTGACATACCGGGAGCTGCACGACAGGGTCGACCGGCTGGCGGCGCTGCTGCGCGCCCGCGGGGTCGGCCCGGAGGTCCCGGTGGGCCTGTGCCTGGAGCGGTGCCCCGGCATGGTCGTCGCACTGCTCGCCGTGTGGCGGGCCGGCGGAGCCTACGTGCCGCTCGACCCGGGATTCCCGGAAGACCGGCTCCGGTACATGCGGGAGGACGCGGGCATCCGGCTGGTGCTGGCCGGGCAGGGCGTCGAGTCCCGGCTGCTGGACGGCGTGCCCGACGTCGTCGAGCTGGCATGGGACGGCGTTCCTGTCGGGGGCGGGGCGTCCGGCGACGGCGGCGCGCCGGCCGAAGGACCGGTGGGCGACCTGGCCTACCTCATGTACACCTCCGGTTCCACCGGCAGGCCCAAGGGAGTCGCCGTGCCGCACGGCGCGGTGGTCAACCTGCTGGAGTCCTTCGCCTCCCTGCTCGGGCTCACCCCGCGCGACGCCTGGCTCGCCGTCACCACGCTGTCGTTCGACATCTCGGTGCTGGAGCTCCTCCTGCCGCTGGCGTGCGGCGCCCGGGTGGTGGTCGCGTCCGGGCACGAGACGGCGGACGGCCGGGCCCTGCGGTCGCGCGCCGTGACCGAGGCCGTCACGATCATGCAGGCGACCCCGGCGAGCTGGCGCATCCTGCTCGAATCCGGCGGGGTCCCCGAGAACGTCGCGACCCGGTTGTGCGGGGGCGAGGCGCTGCCCCGCGACCTCGCCGACGCCCTCCTCGACGGCGGGGCCCGGCTCTGGAACGTGTACGGCCCGACCGAGACGACGGTCTGGTCGACGGCCGGGCGGGTGGCCCCGTCTCCTGGCCCTGTGGACCTGGGCGAGCCCATCGGCAACACGACGGTGCGCATCCTCGGCCCCGACGGGCGTCCCGTGCCGCCCGGCGAGGCCGGTGAGCTGCACATCGGCGGCGCCGGCCTGGCGAGGGGATACCGCGGCATGCCGGGCCAGACGGCCGCCAGGTTCCTGCCCGACCCGTTCTCCGTGGTGCCGGGGGCCCGCCTGTACGCCACGGGCGACCTGGCCAGGATCGAGAACGGCAGGCTCCGCTACCTGGGCCGGGCCGACCAGCAGGTGAAGGTGCGCGGGTTCCGGATCGAGCTCGGCGAGATCGAGAGCGTGCTGCGGGCCGCGCCCGAGGTGGCCGACGCCGCCGTCGGCGTCTGCGACGGTCCGGACGGGCTGCCGCGCCTGGTCGCCTACGTCGTACGGACGGCCGGGGAGCCCGAGGGGGCCGACCTGTGGCCGTCCCTGCGTGACCGGCTGCGCCGCAGCGTGCCGGAGTACATGGTGCCCACGCGCCTCGTGGTGCTGGACGCCCTGCCGCTCACCCCCAACGGCAAGCTCGACCGCAGGGCCCTGCCCGTGCCCGAGTGGACCCGGGCGCGGAGCCGGCCGTACCGGCCTCCGTCCACCCCGGTGGAGGAGGACCTCGCGGCGATGTGGGAGGAGGTGCTGGGCATCGCGGAGCCGGTCGGCGTCGACGACGACTTCTTCGAGCTGGGCGGGCACTCGCTGACCGCCACCCAGATCATCGCCAGGATCCAGGCCCGCTTCGCGATCAACGTGCCGATTGTGGTGTTGTTCGAGAACCCCACGGTGGCCGACCTGGCGGCGGCGATGGACCGGCTCGACGACGACGACCTGGACCTCGCCGAGATCGCCGCGCTCCGCGACGAGCTCGACGGCCTCAGCGCCGAGGACCTGGCGGCCGTGCTCGACGAGATGGCGTCGGACGCATGAGGGCGCCCCTGTCGCCGGGCCAGGAACGGCTCTGGCTCCTGCAGAAGCTGAATCCCCAGGACGCCTCGTACAGCATGTACCTCGTCCGCCGGCTGCGCGGCCCCCTCGACTCCGGCGCCCTCGAAGGGGCGTTCGCCGACGTGGTGGCCAGGCACGAGAGCCTGCGCACGCGGTTCGACGAGGAGGACGGCGTCCCCTGGGCGGTCGCCGAGCCGCCGGGGGCGGCGGGGTCCCTCCCGCCGGTCGAACGGATCCACGCCGACGACGAGGAACACGCCCGGCGGCTCGTCGCCGAGCGCGTCAACGCGCCGTTCGACCTCGCCGGGGGCGTGCCGCTGCGCGTCGCGGTCATCGCGATCGGCGCGCTGGACCACGTCCTGTGCGTCACGATGCACCACATCATCGGCGACGGCTGGTCGCTGGGGATCCTCCTCGACGACCTGGCCGAGTGCTACACCGCGCGCCTGCACGGCCGCGCGCCGGCCCTGGCGCCGCTGCCGGTCCACCCGTCCGACTACGCCCGCTGGCAGCGCCGCCGCGCCGAGCGCGCGGTGCCCTACTGGCAGGAGCGGCTGGCCGATCCGCCACCGCCCGACCTGCCCTGTGCCATAGGGACCGGGGCCACCGGGGACGGGGCCACCGGGGGTGGCGGCGACGGTTCCGCGGGGTTCCAGGTCGTCCGGGTCCGCCCGAAGGTCGCAGGCGAGCTGGACCGGCTCGCCCGCGAGCACAGGACCACGCTGTTCGCCGTGCTCATGGCGGCCTACCAGGTGCTCCTGCACCGCCACACCGGCCACACCGACGTCCTCGTCGGGACGGCCGTCGCCGGACGCGACCGGGTCGAGCTGGAGCCGATGATCGGTTACCTGTCGCAGACCGTCGTGCTGCGCGGCGACCTGGACGGGGAGCCGGCGTTCGCCGAACTGCTGCGGCGCACCAGGCAGGAGGCGCTGACGGCGATGAGCCGGCCCTCGGTGCCGTTCGAGCGGATCGATCACCCCGCCGAGGCGCTGATGCCGACCATGTTCATCCTGCACACCCAGGACGCGGGACCCACCCGGCCGTTTGGGGACCTGTCCGTCGGCTTCTTCCCCGACGGCTTCCGGCAGGTCAAGCTCGGCCTGTACACCGAGGCATGGCGGGACGGCGGCGAGATCGTCGTGTCGTTCGGCCATGACGGGTCCAGCGGATCTGCGCACGAGGCGGAGGCCGTCCGCCGGCTCGCCGACCGCTTCCTGCTCCTGCTGGAGTCGGCCGCGGCAGAGCCGCACCGCCGGATCTCCGAGCTGCGCGTCTGGACCGGCGACGACGAGGCGGACATCCGCTCCATGGCCGGCGACGGCGCCGACACCTCCGGGTCGGCGGTCCCCGAGATGGTCCCCGAGATGGTCGCGGAGACCGTCCGGCGCACGCCCGGCGCCGTCGCGGTGGCCTGCGGGGAGACCGAGGTCACCTACGGCGAGCTGGACCGGCGGGCGGCACGGCTCGCCGCGGCGCTGCGCGCCAGGGGCGTGCGCCCCGGCGACGTGGTCGGCGTCTGCCTGCCCCGTTCGGTCGAGGCGATCATCGCGCTGCTCGCCGTCTGGCGGGCCGGCGCGGCCTACATGCCGTTCGAACCGGAGGAGCCGGAGGAGCGGCTCGCCTTCTCGCTGGCGGACGCCGGGGCGATGCACGTGATCACGAGCAGGACGCCGCCCGCCGGGCTCACCGCCGTCGACCCGCTGGCCGGCGAGGACGAGGCCGCCCCTGATGACTCCGGCGACCCGGGCGAACCGGCGGAGACACGGCCGGGCGACGTCGCGTACGTCATCTCCACCTCCGGCTCCACCGGCCGGCCGAAGGGCGTCGCCGTCGAACACCGCGCCATCGCGGCCCGGATCCGGTGGATGCGCGGCGAGTACGGCCTGGCGCCCGGCGACCGCGTCGTCCAGTTCGCGTCGCTGAGCTTCGACACCCACCTCGAAGAGGTCTTCCCCACGCTCGCCGCAGGAGCGACCCTGGTGCTGCTGCCCGGCGGGGCGGCGACGCTGCCCGACCTGCTGGCCGCACCGGGCGGGGAGCGGATCACGGTGCTCGACCTGCCCACCGCCTACTGGCACCACCTGGTCGAGGAGATCGACCAGATCGCCTGGCCACCCGCGCTGCGTCTGGTCGTCATCGGGGGCGAGCAGGCGTCCGGCGGCGCGGTGGCGCGCTGGCGCGGCCGGTTCGGCGACGGCGTCCGCCTGGTGAACACCTACGGCCCGACCGAGGCGGCGGTCATCGCGACCGCGACCGATCTCGGCGCGACGCCGTACGGCAGGCCGCCGATCGGCCGGCCCGTCGGCGCGACGACGGTCCACCTGCTCGACGCCGCCGGGGCGCCGGTCCCGAAGGGCGTGATCGGCGAGCTGGTCATCGGCGGCGCCGGCGTGGCACGCGGCTACCTGCGCCGCCCGGCGCTGACGGCCGCCGCCTTCGTCCCGGACCCTCTCGGGCCGCCGGGAGCGCGGAGGTACCGCACCGGGGACCGGGCGCGCTGGAACCAGGACGGCGCGCTCGAGTTCCTCGGCCGGCTCGACGGGCAGCTCAAGGTGCGCGGCTTCCGGATCGAGCCGGGCGAGGTCGAGGCGCGGCTGCTCGACCATCCGGCTGTCGGCCAGGCGTTCGTGACGGTCCACGCCGAGGAACTGGTGGCGTACGTGACCGGAACCGCGACGGGGGAGGAGCTCGCCGCGCACCTCGCCCGGACCCTGCCCCGCCATCTCGTCCCGACCGCCTGGGTCGGCCTCGACGCGCTGCCGCTCACCAGCCGCGGCAAGGTGGACCGCGCGGCGCTGCCCGCGCCGGTCCGGGCGCCGTCGGCCGGGCACGTCCCGCCGAGCACGGACGCGGAGCTGCTGGTGGCCGAGATCTGGGCGGAACTGCTCGGCGTCGGTTCCGTCGGCGCGAACGACGACTTCTTCACCCTCGGCGGGCACTCGCTGCTCGCGACGCGGATCGCGGCCAGGCTGCGCCGGGCGACCGGGGTGGAGGTTCCGGTCCGGACGATCTTCGAACGGCGCACCGTGGCCGAGCTCGCCGTCGCGCTGGAGGACCTGCTGGTGGCGGAGCTGGAGGACATGTCGGAGGAGGAGGCCGAGCGCCTGCTCTCGTCCGCCGACCGCTGACCGCGAGGCGGACGCCCTGTACCGCCCGGGCGTCCGCCTCGTGTTGGCCGGGCGTCCGCCTCGTGTTGGCCGGGCGTCCGCCTCGTGTTGTCCGGGGGTCCGCCTCGTGCCGTCCGGGGTGCCGTCGACCAACGCGGCACCAGCCGCCGGACAGGTCCTGAGCCGGGGTGTCGGCTTCCGCTTACAACTCGGCGCGGCGTTGGCGGTTCGACGGCAGGGCGGCCTGGGGTCAGGAGGCCGGCGTGACCAGGTAATCGCCGTGCTCCAGGTCTTCGAGCAGCGTCGGGCAGGTGGGCGACCAGCCGAGCAGCTCCTGGGTGTACGCGCTGGAGACAGGCCCGTCGAAGCCGTAGGCGGTGGCCATGAACGGGCTTACGAAGTGCGTGGCGGCCTCGTCGGGGGTCAGCGAGACCGTGGGCAGATCCAGGCCCCGGGCGATCGTCTCCGCGATGCTCTTCAGGGTGACGCCGCTTTCGGCCACTCCGTGCAGCACGCTGCCCGCGGGCGCCTTCTCCACCGCCAGGCGGAACAGGACCGCCGCGTCGAGCCGGTGCACCGCGGGCCACCGGTTGGTGCCGTCTCCGACGTAGGCCGAGACGCCGGTCTTTCGCGCGGTGGCGATGAGCATGGGGATGAAACCGTGGTCTTCGGGACCGTGGACGGTGGGAGCGAGGCGGACCACGCTCGCGCGCACTCCCCGGGCGGCGAAGCCCAGACACGCTCGCTCACCCGCGATGCGGAAGGCGGCGATCCCGGCCGCGTCGGGCTCGTCCTTCTCGGTGGTCTCGCGGCCGGCGGGCATGACCAGGGTGCCCGAGGTGACGACGAGCGGCTTGCCCGAGTGTTCCAGCGGTCGGCCGAGCGTCTCGATAGCGGTCCGGTCGCGCCTCATCATGTCGTCGAGGTCGGAGAAGTCGCCGCCGTAGGCCATATGCAGGACGGCGTCGGCGGCTTCGGCGCCGCTGCGCAGACTGTCAAGGTCGTCCAGAGAGCCGTGGTGTGGTGTGGCCCCCAGTGACTCCAGCCGGGCGGCGGCGGTGTCCGAGCGCGCAAGGCCGGTGACGGTGTGGCCGGCCGCGATGAGCTCGGCGACGACCGCGGGGCCGGTCTGGCCGGAACCACCGGTGACGAAGACATGCATGGAACACTCTCCCGCTTTACGCCAGTGACTGGCACTACGTAGTGCCAGTCGCCGACTGTAGGTAGCGCCAGTTACTGGCGTCAAGTAGCGCCAGTCACTGACATATGCGATATCCTCGGGGCGTGCCACGGAGCGGAGCAGAAGCGCGCCGCCGCCTGCAGCAGGCGGCCCTGGAGCTGTACCGGGAACGCGGGTTCGACCACACCACGACGGCCGAGATCGCCGCCCGGGCCGGCGTCAACGAACGCACGTTCTTCCGGCACTTCCCGGACAAGCGCGAGGTGCTCTTCGACGGCGAATCCGACCTGCGCGCCGCGCTGACGCGGGCGATAGCCGAAGCGCCCGATGGTCTCCAACCGCTCGAAACGCTGCTCCGCGCCTTCCGGAAGGTCGAACGGATCCTTGAGGACAACCGCCCGTTCGCCGAACCACGACTACACGTCATCGCGGCGACACCGGCACTGCGTGAACGCGACCTGGCCAAGGCCGCGTCGCTCACCGAAGCCGTGGCGGAGGCGCTGCGGCAGCGCGGTGTCGCCGACCGGCTGGCCGGCCTGGCTGCTCAGACCGGGTGGGCCGCCTTTCACCACGCGGTCCACGCCTGGATCGACGACCCCTCGCAGAGCCTGGACGCACATCTCCTCCAAGCCTTCGACGATCTGCGCGCCCTCTCCGTGGCTGCCTCAGGAGCACAGGCCCGGCCTGGAGACTGACACCGCTCCCACGCGCGGCTGTTCGCCATGCGGGCGCAGGGACACCGGCCCGAGCAGGGGTGAGGACCGGCAGGCCGCTCGACCAGGTGGTCAAGCGGGTGGCGGCCTGAGAACGCCGCGATATCGCCCCACGAATACCAGGCCGTTCCGGCGATGACGTACGCGGGAAATACAGGCCGGCGTGTATCGGCCTGATATGCCCGTCATCGCGCCGGCCGTTAATTTCGAGCTGCAGGAAATCCCGTCAAGGAGGTTTTTATGACGAGAGCCATCCAGCGGCTGGCTGACCGGATGCTCGCCCGGGTCGTCCCTCAGACCGCGGCGGCGGCCGCCACGTGCGCCTACGAGGGCAGCGGCACCTGCCTGATCCGGTACTGCTGCTGGGGTGGAGGCGTCCCCAACGGCAAGACGTGCGGCCCCTGGACGTACAGCTGCTGACAGCCTCATAGTTGGCGGGACGTCCCCGGTCTCCGGGGGCGTCCCGCCTTCGCTTTTCCGGCCCGAGTTTTCCGGGTGGCGTCGCCCGCACTCAGCCTTCCATGGCAGATCTCGCCATTTCGAGTGCGTACAGCCGAATGAGGCTGTTCATTCGATAGAGGCCCTCGGCGGCCGGTTCGATCAGACGGAGGTCGGCGAGCCGGCCGAGCGCCGCCGACGCCGCATGCGGGTCGCAGCCCAGCAGCCAGGCGGCCCTGACCGGGTCGAGGTCGGTGATCCTCTCCATGCCCAGCCGGTGGAACAGCGCCACGGCTTTCTCGTCCGAGGCGACCTGCTTCCGAAGCAGGGACTCGTAGTCGGGGCGGAGGGCGCCGCGAACCGACAGGTCGCCGTAGGTGAGAAGGTCGAGGCGGTGCCGCTCGTCGGCGAGCATGGCGGCGAAGGCCCCCGGCGACCACTCCTGCCGGACGGCCAGCCTCTTCCCGGCGATGCACAGCGCCAACGGAAGGTGATCGCACAACTCGGCCACCCGGCCCGCATGCTCCGCCGGGACCTGGGAGCCCTTCCGTCCGCGGAGCCGGATCAGCAGCTCGGCCGCCGCCGAGTGCTCCAGGGGACCGAGCGGCACGTGCTCGACATGGTCGAGCGCGGCGAGCATCCTGCGGCTCGTGACCAGGATGCGGCACCCACAGGAGGCGTCGAGCAGCGGCCTCACCTGCCGCTCCTCCGTGACGTTGTCGAGCAGGACCAGCAGCCGCCGTCCCGTCGTCGCGGCGACGAACCGCTGGACGGCCTCGCTCTCGTCGGCCGGCACGTCCTCGTACGCCGGAACGCCGAGGGCGGCCAGCAGCCGGGTCAGGGTCGCGGACGCGCCGAGCCCGGCGCAGGACCGCAGGTCGACGTACAGGGCCCCGTCGGGGAACGCGTCGGCGGCCAGGTGGGCGGCGTGGATCGCGAGCGCCGACTTGCCCGTGCCCGCCGGGCCGTGCACGGCGATCGTCGTTCTCCGGGGAGCCGGCGTGGTGATCTCCGCGACGAGATCTTTGAGTTCCCTGTCCCGCCCCACGAAGCGGGCCGGCGGAACGGGCAGCGCCGACAGGGCGGGCGCCGACAGGGACGGCGCCGACAAGGACGGCGTCGATAAGAGCTGTGCCGGCGGGAGCCGGGCGGCGCGGGCCGCCCCGGGGGCATCGGGCTCGGCCGGGGACGGTTCGGCGAGGCGCACGGGCTCGCCGAGCGCGGGATCGCGCCGCAGGATCGCCTGATGGAGGGACGCCAGCTCGGGGCCGGGCTCGACGCCCAGCTCCTCGCGGAGGACCGCCCGCGCCTGGGCGTACGCGGCCAGGGCGGCCGCCGCGTCACCGGTCCGGTACAGGGCGAGCATCAGGTGCCCCCACAGCCGTTCCCTGGTGGCGTGCCCGCCGAGGGTCTCGCGGAGCTCGGCGATGACCTCGGCGTGCTCGCCCAGGGCGATCCGCGCCTCGGCCAGCGCCTCCAGAGCCAGCGCCCGCTGCTCTCCGAGGGCGTCCAGCCGCGGCCCCAGCGCCGCAGACCTCGGGACGTCCTCAGCCGGGGCGCCCCGCCAGAGGGACAGCGCCGCCGACAGGTGCCTGAGCGCCGTTCCCGGGTCGCCGCCGAAGAGCGCCTCCCGGCCCCGCCGTACGGCCTCGGCGAAATCGGTGAGGTCGAACTCGCCGGGACCGACGCTCAGCAGGTAGCCGGGCGGCCGGGCGACCAGCCGTTCCGGCGCGCCGAGGACGTCGCGCAGGCGGTTCGCGTACGTCCGCAGGTTGGCGACGGCCGAGCGCGGCGGGTCCTCGTCCCACACCGCGTCCACCAGCCGTTCCAGTGACACCGTACGGTTGGCCTCCAGCAGCAGGACGGTCAGGAGCACGCGCTGCTTGGGAGAGCCGAGCGGGATCTTCCGGTCATCCCGTCGCACCTGGACCGGGCCCAGAATGCTGAACCGCAGACTCATCAGACCTCCGTGTACCGGAAGGAAATCGAGGTCGGCACAGGTTCTGCCGTGGAGCAGGTGGAGTAATGGCGCGACCGCCGCGCACCTTCGGGTGCGCGGCGGTCTCGTCGCCGCCGCGGCCGTGTCAGGCGGAGGCGCGGATCACCAGGTGGGTGTCGAGGATGACGACCGGCTGCTCCAGCGGCTCGCCGTTGATCCGGGCGATCAGCAGCTGGACCATCTGCCGGCCCATCGCCTCGGTCGGCTGGTGCACGCTCGTCAGCTGCGGATCGGTGTGCAGCGCGACCTTGGAGTCCTCGAAACCGATCAGCGCGACGTCGTCCGGCACGACCAGGCCCTGCTCCTTCAGCACGCGCAGGGCGCCGACCGCCATCGGGTCGGAGGCCGTGAACACGGCGTCCAGGTCGGGGTGACGGGTGAGCAGGTCGCGCATGCCCGCCTCCCCGCTCTCCTCGGAGAAGTCGCCGTAGGCGACGCGCTCGGTCATGCCGGTGGCCAGGAGCGCGTCGCGGTAGCCGGCGAGACGGTCGACGCCCACGCCCATGTCCTGCGGACCGGCGATGGTGGCGATCTTGGTCCGGCCCTTGGAGAGCAGGTACTTGACCGCCTGCCGGGCGCCGGCCCGGTTGTCCATGTCGACGAAGCTGTACGGGTTGAGCCCGACCGGGCGGCCGCCCAGCACGGTCGGCACGCCCATCTCCTCCAGCCGTCCCGGCAGCGGGTCGGCGCCGTGCACCGAGGTGAGCAGAACGCCGTCGACGTGCTGCCCGGTCAGGTAGTGCTCCAGCCGGTCGTGCTCGGCACGGTTCTGCGCCATCGTGAGGATGAGCTGGAGGCCGGTCTCCGACAGCGCGGAGCCGATGCCGCGGATCAGCCCGGCGAAGTACGGCTCGTCGAAGACGCGCTGCTCCGACTCCGACACCACCAGGGCGATGGTGTCGGTCCGATTGGTCACGAGGGTGCGCGCCGCCCGGTTGGGCACGTAGCCGAGCTCCTGGATCGCCAGTAACACCGCGTCGCGGGCCCGGTCGCTCACCTTGGGCGAGCCGTTGATGACCCGCGACACGGTGCCGCGGCCTACCCCGGCGCGTGCGGCGACCGCTTCCAGAGTCGGCCGGCCTCCGGAACGGCGGTCCCCGTTCATCTATACTGCCCCCTTAACGTGTCTGCGCTTATTGTGCCCGACCCAGCAGGCCGCCGTGTCTGATGGTGTCGGCATACCACAAAGCGCTCGATTTCATGGTCCTCGCCTGGGTCTCGTAGTCGACGTAGACGAGACCGAAGCGCTTGCCGTATCCCCAGGCCCACTCGAAGTTGTCCATCAGGGACCAGGCGAAGTAGCCCTGGAGCGGGATGCCCGACTCGATGGCCGCGTGGCAGATCCGCAGGTGGGCGTCGATGTAGGCCACCCGGTCGGGGTCGTGCACGGTGCCGTCCTCGCCGATCACGTCGTCGTAGGCCGCGCCGTTCTCCGAGATGTAGAGCGGGATCCGCGGGTACTCGTCGGCGATCCGCCGCAGCATCTCCCGCAGGCCGCTGTCGTCGACCTCCCAGCCCATGGAGGTGACCGGGCGTCCGCCGTTGACGAAGCCCACGTGCTCGCTGCCGATCCACGGCGACCCGGAGTCCGTCGGCGCGGCGGCCGCGGACGCGGCGCCGCCGGGCGCGCCGGAAACGGTGAAGCGGCTGTAGTAGTTGATCAGCAGCATGTCGATCGGGGCGGCGATCGTGGCCAGGTCGCCGTCCTGGATGAACTCCATGTCGGACAGGTGGCTCAGGTCGGCCAGCACGTCCTCGGGATAGGAGCCCTTGAGCAGCGCGTCCAGGAAGAAGCGGTTCTGCAGCCCGTCGATGCGGCGAGCGGCGTCCTGGTCGGCCTCGCTGCCCGTGGCCGGCGTGACCGGGTACACGTTGACGCACCCGCCGATCAGCGAGTCGGCGTTCTGCGCCCGCATCGCCTGGACGGCCAGGCCGTGCGCGAGGTTGAGGTGGTGCGCGGCGCGCAGCGCGGCGGCCGGCTCGCGCCGCCCGGGGGCGTGCTCGCCCGAGGCGTAGCCGAGGAACGCGGCGCACCAGGGCTCGTTGACCGTGCTCCAGTTCCTGACCCGGTCGCCGAGCTCGGCGTGCACGGTGGCGGCGAAGTCGGCGAAGCGCTTCGACGTGTCGCGTGACGGCCACCCGCCGGCGTCTTCGAGCGCCTGGGGGAGGTCCCAGTGGTAGAGCGTGAGCCACGGGTCGATGCCGTAGCTGAGCAGCTCGTCGACGAGCCTCTTGTAGAAGTCGAGGCCCTTGCCGCTGTACGCGCCGGAGCCGTCGGGCTGGATCCGCGGCCAGGAGACGGAGAACCGGTAGGCGGTCAGCCCGAGGTCCGCCATGAGCTTGACGTCCTCGCGGTACCGGTTGTAGTGGTCGATCGCGACCTCGGCGTTGTCGCCGCCCACGATCCGCCCGTCCTGAGCGCAGAAGGTGTCCCAGATGGAGCGGCCCCGCCCGTCCGCGGTGAGCGCGCCCTCGATCTGGTAGGCGGAGGTGGCCGCGCCCCAGACGAACCCGGTGGGGAACATCAGGCCGGCCGTCTCCGCTTCGGGTCGTGTGCCTTGCGTTGTCACGCCTTGACCGCACCTTCCATGAGTCCGCCGATGATCTGTCGGCCGAACAGGATGAACACGACGATGAGCGGGAGGATGGACATCGCCGTGCCGCTGAAGATGAGCACGTAGTCGGTGCCGTACTTCGCGTTCAGAGAGTTGATCGCCACCTGGACGGTGGGGTTGTCCGGGCTGAGCACGAGCATCGGCCACATGAAGTCGTTCCAGATGAGCATGAACGTGTTGATCCCCAGCACCGCCATGCCCGGCCGTACGGCCGGCAGGACGACGTTCCACCAGATGCGCACGGTGGAGGCACCGTCCACCCGGGCGGCCTCGACGAGCTCGTTGGGCACGGCCTGCTGGGTGTACTGCGTCATGAGGAAGACGCCGAACCCGTTCAGCAGGTACGGCAGGATCACGGCCTTGAGCGAGTTGGTCCACTCGAGGCTGACCATCACCCGGTAGAGGGGGACGATGCCCATCTGCTGCAGCGGGACCATCATCGTCAGCAGGACGAGCAGCAGCAGGACCTTGCCGCCCTTGAAGTTCAGCCGGGCGAACGCGAACCCGGCGAACGTCGAGATGATCACCACCGAGACCGTGACCGTGCTGGCGACGATCAGCGAGTTGGTCAGACCGGTCAGGTAGTGGGCGTCGGGGTTGTTGAGCACCCGCTGGATGTTCTCCCCGAGGTTGCCGCCCGGCAGGAACGGCGGGGGGATGTCGGTGGCGTCGCGGTTGGTGCGCGAGGCGATGACGAGCATCCAGTAGAGCGGGAAGGCCGAGATGATGATCGTGGCGGCCAGCACGATCCTCGTCATCGTGGTGGGGGCCCAGAGACTGGAGACCCCTCCCGGCTTGACCCGGCCGCGGCGGGCGCCGGCGGGCGCGGAGAGAGTCGTCACTTTTTGCCCCCGATCCGGCCGATGAGGAAGAAGTTGATGACCGATCCGATCAGGATGAGCAGGAACAGCAGCCAGGCGGCGGCCGAGGCGTAGCCGTAGTCGAACTCGCGGAAGCCCTGCTCGAAGATGAACATCGAGACGGTCTGGAACTGCCTGTCGGTGCCGCCGTGGACGTTGCCGTTGTAGAACGTCGTCGGCTCGGCGAACAGCGTGAGGCCGCCGATGGTGGAGTTGAGCACCACGAAGATCATGGTCGGCCGGAGCATCGGGACCGTGATCTGCCAGAACTGGCGCCGCCGGGACGCGCCGTCGATCGAGGCGGCCTCGTACAGGTCCTTGGGGATCGTCTGCATGCCGGCGAGGAAGATGATGGCGTTGTAGCCGGTCCACCGCCAGTCGATCATCGTGGAGATGGCGATCCAGGAGGGGATGCGCTCGGTCTTCCAGCTGACCGGGTCGATGCCGAACCAGCTCAGCACCCAGTTGACCAGGCCCCAGTCGCGGCCGTACAGCTGAGTGAAGACGACGGCGACCGCGACGACCGAGGTGACGAGGGGGAGCAGGACGCCGAGGCGGATCGCCAGGCGGCCCCTCATCCGCTTGTTCAGCGCGTTGGCCAGCAGCAGGGCCAGGAGGATCTGCGGCACGGTCGCGATGAGGAACATGGCGAGCGTGTTGACGACCGTCTTCCAGAAGTCGGCGTCGCTCAGCAGCGCGGTGTAGTTGCCCAGACCGGTCCAGTCGACCGTGCCGGTGAGGTCGTAGTCGAAGAAGGAGTAGTAGAGGGTGAAGCCGAGCGGGAAGATCCCGAAGACCAGGAAGAGCAGGTAGTACGGCGAGATGAGGATGTAGGGCGCCGCCTTGAGGTCCAGCCACGAGAGGAAGGCGCGGCCCGATCGGGGCCGGGCGTGCCTCCTCTGCGGCGGCACCGGCATCTGGGTGGATCGCCCGGCGTCGACGTGCAGGCTCATAAGTTACCTTTCGGGTGAAAGCAGGCGACCGGCCCGCCGGCGGGGTGCCGCAGCGGCGGGCCGGTGCTCACTTCACGGGCAGGGTCAGCCCGCGGCCTTCACGGCGTCGTCGACCAGCTTCTGCCAGCCCTGGGCGTACGGCACGGAGCCGTCGTCGATGGCGGAGACGACCGACTCGACCGCGTTCTTCACCTGGGCGTGCTTGACGCCGAGGAAGACCGGCTGGAGCGAGGAGGCCGACTTGGCGAAGATGTCGCCGACCGGCGCGTCGTTGAAGTACTCGTTCTTCGCGCCCTGGACCGCCGGGTCCTGCTGCGCCTGCGTGTTGCTCGGCATGTTGCCGGCGAAGTTGAAGACGCTGACCTCGGCGTCCTTACCGGTCAGGTAGTCGAGGACCTGCGCCGCCTCCTTGGGGTGCTTCGACTGCTTCGGCACGGCGAGCCACGAACCGCCCCAGTTGCCGCCGCCGCCCGGCACCGCCGCGACGTCCCACTTGCCCTTGAACTCCGGTCCGGCCGCGTCGTCGCCGCTGACCACGCCGAGCATCCAGGACGGGCAGCCGAGGGTCGCGAACTGCGACTTCTTCATGCCCGTCTTCCACTCGTCGGTGAAGTTGCGCAGCTTGGCTGTCAGGCCGTCCTGGCTGATCTTCGCCGCGAAGTCGTAGGCGGTCTTGACCGCCGGGTTCTTGTCGATGATCAGGTTGTTGTCCTTGTCGAAGTAGGAGACGTTGCCGTTCTTGGCGGCCTCCTGCACCAGGACCACGTTGTAGAGCGTGTTGGTGCCGTCGACGAACTTGACGTCCTTGAGCTTGGACTGGAACTTCTTGCCGACCGAGACGAAGTCGTCCCAGGTGGGCCAGAGCTTGCTGACCTCGTCGCGGTCGCTCGGCAGGCCCGCCTTCTCGAACAGGTCACGGCGGTAGCACAGGCTCATGCCGCCGATGTCGGTGCCGAGGGCGAAGAGCTTGCCGTCGGCGGTGACGCCGTTCTCCCACTTCCAGGCGGCGAAGTCGCTCTTGCGGTTCTGCAGGCCGGCCTCGCCGAGGTCGGCCCACCACTCGGGGTGCGCCTTGGCGAGGCCCATGCCGCCCTCGTCGATGCCGACGACGTCGCCGGCGCCGGAGCCGGACTGCAGCCACTGGATCATCTGCGGCCAGTAGACCTGCTCGAACTGGTCGGTCAGGTTGTCATACTTGATCTGGATGTCCTTGTGCTCGGCGTTCCACTTGTCGACGGCCTCCTTGTAGCCGAAGTTCTTGCCGCCGCCGAACGTCTGGAGCGTGATGGTGACGGGGCCGGCCGCCGCCGTGGACCCGCCGGACGCGGTGTCGGTGCCCTTGTCGTCGGACTGGCAGGCGGTGGCGCCGAGAGCCAGCGCCGCCACCGCGGCGACCGCGAGCAGCCTGCCGCGGCGCGAGTTTGCAATCATTCCGGACCCCTCTCAGGTGGTATCCCGAATCGTTCGTGGGAGGTGCATCCCAGGCCGGTCCCCGATCTCACGGCCCGCGATCGAAGGTTGTGCTCGGTGCTCCCGCACCGTGTGCTTCGCACTGTTGGGAGCGCTCCCACGAAGGGTCCTCTATGAGCAACGCGGGCGTCAATATGCTGAAACCTAACTGTTACTCCCTCGGTGGTTAGAGTCGCTCAATGGGACATAGTAGGACATACCACGCTTGGGAGCGCTCCCATCACCATATGGGCAGAAATGAATAGCGGACGCCCCGAACCTGTCAGAGCGTCCGCCTATATACGCTGCGTCACCACACCCTGTGACCGCGCCGCGGGATCACCCGCCCGTCCCGAGGGACACTCCGCCGCTCAGCGAGACCCCCGCGCCCGCGGCACCCGCGGCGTCCGCCAGCCGGCAGGCCGGCCCGGAGCAGGCCCGCAGCAGCGCCAGCCGGGCCGAGAGCGCCGCGGTCAGGCCCGGGCCGGCCGTCGCCGCGATGTTGCGCAGCTCCGCCGGGTCGTCCCACAGGTCGTAGAGCTGCCGCTCCCCGGTCTCGTACTCCACGTACGCGTACCGCCCGGTGCGCAGCATCGAGTAGGTGGGCGGCGAGTGCGGCGAGTAGGAGGGGTGGTAGAACTCCACGAGCACGGCGTCGCGCCAGGGGACGTCGTGCCCGCGCAGGAGCGGGACGAGCGAGCGGCCCTCGGCCGTGGGCGGCACCGCGGCCCCGCCCAGCTCGGCGAACGTGGGCGCGAGGTCGACCGTCGACGCGAGCGCGTCGACCACGCCCCCGGGCGGCACGCCCGGCCCGCGCACCACCATCGGCACCCGGATGTCCTCCTCGAAGGGCGTCGTCTTGCCCGGCCGCAGCCGGTGCTGGCCAAGATGGAAGCCGTTGTCGGAGGTGAAGAAGATGTAGGTGTCGTCCATCCGGCCGGCCCGCGTCAGCGCGGCGACCAGGGCGCCCACCATGTCGTCCACCCCGAGCATCGCGCGCAGCCGGTCACGGTGGACCCGGTCGATCCGGCGCGTGTCGGCGGCCGACAGCGGCGTGCGCTCGCTGAGCCAGCCGGGCTCGGCGGACAGGTCGGCCTGGTCGAACGACGCGGTCCTCGGCGCCCGCTCCCCGGCGAAGGCGGCCGCGTGGCGCGGCGCGTGGTGTGCGGGCAGGTGCGGCGCGACCGGAGCGAGGTAGAGGAAGAAGGGCGAGTCTTCCCCGGCGGCGGTATCGGTCGCGAACGCCGTGGCCTTGGCGCTCAGCACGTCCTCCAGGTAGTCCTCGGGGGCGTCGCCGTACTTCCGGATCACGCCGTTCTCGTTGAGCGCGTAGCCGTACTCCTGGTAGAGGCGGGTGACGGGGACGTGCCACTCGTCCCAGCCGGGCGGCACGTACGTGCGCGGCGCGCCCTCGGGGTAGTTGTTGAGGTACTTGCCCATGAGCGCGGTGCGGTAGCCCGCGTCGTGCATCCACGTCCCGAGGGTGGACGCCTCGAGCGGCCGGAACTTCGGGAACCCGCCGGTCGGCGACCGGTTGCTCTCCACCTGGTGGCTGTGCATGTACTGGGAGCGGAGGATGGACGAGCGGGAGGGGCAGCACCAGGGATTGGTGACGTAGAAGTGGGACAGCGTGGTGCCCTGACGCACCAGGAGGTTGGTGATGTTGGGGAAGCGGCTCAGATCCGCCGCGTCCAGGTCGTCGGTGAGGATCAGCACGATGTTGGGCCGTTGAGCCGCGAGCGCGAGCGCGGGCGTGGGGGCGGGCTCGGCGCGGGAGGCGCCGGTGAGCCCGAGGCACAGCAGGAGCGCCGCGGCGAGCCCGGCCCACAGGTTTCTCGATCGTCGTGGTTGGGGCACGGCAGCAATCATTGCCATGCGTTCGCCAGGGGAAACGTACGCGGCGTGACCGCGTGACCGCGCCGCGTCCGTTATGCGGAGGACTCCGGCGAATCCCGCCGCCACGAGTGCGGACCCGCCGGCCGCGGGAGCGCTTCGCCGGGCTGGAGGCCGACTCCAGCCCGGCGATCGCCAATTGCCGGCGAGTGGTCTCCCGGAGGCGATGGTGACCACACGCGACCCGCGTGGTCTCCTTCAGCCTTCGGCAGCGGTGATGCGCGTGACCTCCGCGGCGGTCATGCCCGCGCCGGGTTCCAGTACGCGGGCGGCCGCTATCAGCAGCAGCGCGACGGCGACGGCCCCTGGGTCAGGAACGCCGACGCCGCGGTCGCCGACGTAGCTGGCCCTTCCCCGGCGGGCGCGAAGCGAGGAGGTGGCCCGCGCGCCGTCGGCGGCCGCGCGTGCGGCGCCGCTGAACGTGCCCTCCGCGGCGAACCCTTCGATGGCGGGAACGAGGGCGTCGACGAGGGTCCGGTCGCCGGGTTCCGCCTCGCCGACGCGCTGGATCGCGGCCAGGCCTGCGGCGATCCCCTCCCGCCAGACGGTCACGGGATCGGAGAGGCGCTGCTCGGCCCGCGCGAGTTCCGAGAACATGAGGCCGAACAGCGGGCCGCTGGTGCCGCCGACCTCGTCGAGGAACACCGAGGCCGCCACGGCGAGCGCCGGCTCCTCTGCCGCCTCCCGAGACTTGGGCGCCTCTCGAGGCTTGGGCGCCTCTTGAGACGCGGCGTCCAGCCGCTCGGCGACCCGGCGCAGGCCGTCGCGCAGGTTGTCGCCGAAGTCGCCGTCTCCGGCCCGCCGGTCCATGAGAGTGAGGTCCGCGTGGGCGTCCTCCACGAGGCGGTGGTATTCGCGGATCACTGGTTCCATGCATGTGGCGGTCATCGGGAGAGCACCTCGTCGTGATGGTTCGGAAAGGCGGGGGTGACCGCCGGCGCCCGCCACAGGTCCAGCCAGCCGGGCGCGAGCCGCGTCAAGGTGAGGGAGAACCCCCTCATGTCGAGCGCGGCGACGTACGTCCCCACCAGTGAAGCCGCCAGGCGTACGGCGTTGTCGCCCAGGATCCGCGACACGTGGTCGAAGACCGAATACAGCTCCAGGGCGGTCGTCGACCCGAGCCCGTTCACGACCAGCAGGACCTCGGAGTCGCCGGGCGGCAGGGCGGTCAGCAGGTCGGTCACCATGCGTTCGAGGAGCCGGGGGAGCGGTGGCCGGGTGATGCTGGTGGCGGCTCGTTCTCCATGGATCCCGACGCCGTACTCCAGTTCTCCGGAATCGAGCTCGAACGCGGGTTCCCCCGCCCGCAGGGTGGTGTACGAGCGGGAGGCTACCGCCAGGCTGCGAGACGCGGCGGCGACGCGGGCGCCGAACTCGGCCAGTTCGCCCAGGCCGAGACCGGTGTCGGCGGCGGCGCCCAGGAGCTTCTCCACCACCACGGTGGCCGCGGTGCCCCGGCGCCCGGTCGCGGTGTCGTCCCTGTCGGTCGCGAGGTCGTCGTCGACCAGTACGCGGCGTACGGCGACGCCGTCCTGGCGCAGTCTCTCGGCGGCGATGCCGAAGTTGATCCGGTCTCCGGTGTAGTTCTTCACGATATGCAGGACGCCCTCAGGGCCGGCGGCCGCTCGGCTCGCCTCGTAGACCTGCCGGTTGTGCGGTGAGGCGAAGACCTGGCCGGGTGCGACGGCGTCCAGCATGCCCCGCCCCAGGAACCCCGCGTGGAGTGGTTCGTGCCCGGAGCCTCCGCCGGACACCAGACCGACGCGCCGGCCGGGATGCCGCTGCCGGGCGACGAGATGAAGCGGGTCGTCCCGCATCTCGATCAGGTGGCCGTGGGCCTCGGCGAACCCGGCGCAGGCGGCCTGGACCAGGTCTCGTTCGTCGGAGACGAAGGCGGCGGTCATCGGTGTGCCATCTCCTGAGCGTCGGCGGACGTGGGGTGGCCGGCCTCGCCGGAGCGCAGCCGCGAGGCGCTGACGCCGGAGATGACGGCGATGGCGACGCCGTACAGGGCGACGTAGCTCCAGTGGCCCCCGGCGGCCACGAGCAGCGAGGTGCCGATGAGCGGAGCGAGGCCGCCGCCGAGCGTCGCGCCGAACTGCTGGGTGGCGGACAGGCCGGTGTAGCGCACCCGGACCGGGTAGAGGTTGGCGAACAGCGCGGCCTGCGCGCCGTACATGGCCCCATGCCCGATGCCCAGCCCGAGCGTCATCGCGAGCGTCGTGAGGAAGAAGTCGCCCGTGGAGACGAGCAGGAAGAACGGGGCGGCGAGCACCGCCTGGAACAGCGCTCCGCCGACGTAGACCTTGCGGCGCCCGATGCGGTCGGAGAGGGCGCCGAAGATCGGGAGCGTGAGGCATTCGACGACGCAGGCGATGAGCACGGCCATCAGGATGGGCGTGCGCGGCAGGTTCAGGTGGGTGGTCGCGTACGCGACGGCGACCACGTAGTAGACGTTGTAGAGCCCGCTCTCGGCGATCTTGGCGAGGATCGACAGCACGACCTTCCCGCCGTAGCCGGTCAGGAGCTCCGTGATCGGCAGACGCCGCGTCTCACGGTCGTCGCGCATCTTGAGGAACTCGGGGCTCTCGCTCACCCGCAGGCGGATGTACACGCCGACGGCGATGAGGAGCACGCTGAGCAGGAAGGGCACGCGCCATGCCCACCCGTCGTAGGCGCCCTCCGGCAGCACGGTGGTGAGGAGGGTGACCAGTCCGACGGGCAGGAGGACTCCGGCCGGGGTGCCGATGTGGACCAGCGACGTGTAGAAGCCCTGCCGTCCCCGCGGGCTGTACTCCAGTGCCATCAGCACGCCGCCGCCGTACTCGCCGCCCATGCCCAGGCCCTGGATCAGCCGGATCAGCACCAGCAGGATCGGCGCGGCCACGCCGATGCTCGCGTAGGAGGGGATCAGGCCGATCGCGAACGTGCCGAGGCCCATCATCAGCATGGTGGTGATGAGGACGTTCTTGCGTCCGAGCCGGTCGCCGAAATGGCCGAAGACCAGCCCGCCCAGTGGTCGTGCGATGTAGCCGACGAAGAAGGTGGCGAACGACGCGAGCGTGCCGACCAGCGGGGTGCTCTCCGGGAAGAAGACCTTGTTGAAGACCAGCGCCGCGGTCGTGGAGTAGAGGGTGAAGTCGTAGTACTCGACGGTCGTGCCCAGCGCGCTCGCGGTGACGACTCGTTGAAGGGGTGTTCTCCCGAGGGGGGCGCCGCCCCCCGTGGTCGGGCTTGTCATGAGGTGTTTCTCCTTGGCTCAGGTCAAGGTGAGGCTCTGGTAACGTAATGCATCAGATATTAGATGTACAGATCCCGTAGGAGGACTGGTGGACAAGCTCGACCTGCACGGCATGATCTCGACCGTGGTGACGCCGTTCGACGAGCGTGACCAGGTGGACCTGGACCTGCTCCGCGCGGAGGTCAAGTACCTGCTCGACGCCGGCGTGACCGCGATCTGCGCCTGCGGCAGCACGGGCGAGGGGCAGACCCTCTCGGTGGAGGAGAGCCGGCTCATCTGCGAGACCGTGGTGGATGAGGTGGCGGGCCGCGTCCCGGTGATCGGCGGGGTGATCCAGAACTCCACCGCGCAGGCGATCCGGTACTCGCTGGCTCTCAAGGAAGCCGGAGTCGACGCGCTGCAGATCACGCCGGTGCATTACGTGTTCAAGCCCTCGGCCGAGGAGACGGTCGCCTACTATCGCGAGATCGGCGAGGCCGTGGACCTCCCGATCGTGCTGTACAACGTCGTGCCGTGGGCGCTCGTGCCGGTGGACACGATCGAGAAGCTCGCCGCCGTGCCGCACCTCGTCGCCGTGAAGCAGAGCGGCGGGGACATGCACCTGCTGGCCGACCTGCTCCACCGGGTCCGTGACCGGTTCACCATTCTGGCGGCCCTGGACGACCTGCACTACGCGGCCTTCGTCCTCGGCGCGCACGGCGCACTCGCGGCGATCCCGACGGTGACGCCGCTGCTGAGCGTGGAGCTGTGGGACGCCGTCCAGGCCGGCGACCACGCCCTGGCGCTCGAGTTGCACGAGAGGATCCTGACCGTGTGGCGGGCGATCGACGGGCCCAACCTTCCGGCGACGATCAAGGCGGCACTCGAGCTGCAGGGCCGGGACGGCGGCCGCCCGCGCAGGCCCTTCTCGCCGGCCACCCCGCAGGAGCGGGAGCGCATCCGGGCCGCTCTCGCCGCGGCTAATCTGATCGATTAGACATCACGCTGCACCGATGGAGGAGGCCCTGTGGCCGTGCCCATGTCGAGCCCGTCGAGGCCAAGCCTGAAGGTGGAGTCCATCGCCGACCAGCTTTACCGTTTTCTGTGCGACCGCATCACCAGCGGACACTATCGCCCCGGTCAGAGGCTCGACCCCGGAGCGATAGCCGCCGAGTTCGACGTCTCGCGCACACCGGTCCGCGACGCGCTCGTCCGGCTGGAGCACGACAACCTGATCGAGACGCGACCCCGGTCGGGCACCTTCGTGGCCCGGCCGGACGTCGACGACGTGCACGAGGTGTGCCAGGTGCGCAAGGGCATCGAGTGGCTCGCCACGGGCATCGCCGCCGTGAAGATGTCCGACGCGCAGATCGCGGATCTGCGGGCGGAGGTCGTCGAGGCCCAGGAACAGGCCGAGAAGGGCTCGTACGAGCCGTTCTTCGCCAGCGACACCCGGCTGCACAGGGAGATCGTCGCCGCCACCGGCAACCAGCGTCTCATCGCCATCCGCGCCTCCGTCGATCCGTTCGTGCAGTGGCTGCGCGTCCTCGGCGCGACCGGCACCCACCGCACGGCCGGATCCACGGCCCGCCACCTTCAAATCCTCGACGCCATGGCGGCTCGCGACGTCGCCGCCGCCCAGCAGGCGGCGGCCGTCCATCTCGACGAGGTCGCGGCGTGGACCGCCGCGGACATGGAGTCGCACGTCATCGAGACCTGAGCCGCACTATCGGAATGGAGTTGCCCTGTCTCACGAAACCGGGTCCCACGACACCAGCCCCCAGGTCCTGACCTCCGTTCTCGCCGCGAGCGCCGCGAGCGCCCGCGCCTTCGCCCGGACGACCCCCGAGGAGCGGTCCGGCATGCTCCACGCGGTCGCGGCGGCACTCGACGCCCATGCGGAGGAACTGGTGCCGCTGGCACAGGCCGAAACGCATCTGCCCGAACTCCGGCTGCGGGGTGAGCTGAAGCGCACCAGTTTCCAGGCCCGTCTGCTGGGCGACCGGCTGCGCCAGGGGTCGCTGGCCGATGTGCGGATCGACCATGCCGATCCCGGCTGGCCGATGGGCCCACGTCCGGACATCCGCCGCACGACGGTTCCGCTCGGGCCGGTGCTGGTGTTCGCGGCCGGCAATTTCCCCTTCGCCTTCAGCGTCGCCGGAGGCGACAGCGTCAGCGCCCTGGCCGCGGGCTGCCCCGTGGTGGTCAAGGCGCACCCGGGACACCCGCGACTGTCGCGGCGTACGGCCGAGGTGGTGGCCGCCGCACTGGGGGAGGCCGGGGCGCCCGAGGGGGTCTTCGCCCTGATCGAGGGCGTGGCGTCGGGGGTCGCCGCCGTGCAGGACCCGAGGGTCCGCGCCGTGGCCTTCACCGGCTCCCTTCGCGGTGGCCGCCATCTCTTCGACCTGGCATGCGCCCGCGACGAGCCGATCCCGTTCTACGGCGAACTCGGGAGCACCAATCCCGTGGTGATCACGCCCTCGGCCTGGCGCAGCCGGGCGGAGGAGGTGGCGCGAGGGCTCGCAGCCTCATTCACGCTCGGGTCGGGACAGTTCTGCACCAAGCCGGGCATCGTGCTCGTGCCCGACGCCTCGGCGCTGGTCGCGGCGCTGCCGCCGGTGCACAGCGGGCCGATGCTGACGCCGGGGCTCGCCGACGGGTTCCGCGAATCGCTCGACGAGCTGTCGGGCACCCCTGGTGTCGAGGTGGCCCTGGTCGGCGAACCCCTCGAAGAGGGGATCCCCGCCCCTGTGGTCCTGCGCACGACCGCCGCCACCGTGCTGGCCAACCCGCGGGTGCTCGAACTGGAGTGCTTCGGGCCGTCGACTCTGCTCGTGGAGTACGCGCGGGAGGACGAGGTGTACGAGGTCGTCGGGGCGCTGCGCGGGCAGCTGACGGCCACAGTGCAGGCCGGGCCGGACGACGAGCTGGCGCTGGCGCTGGTGCCCCTGCTCGCCGAGCACGCGGGCCGCGTGCTGTGGAACGACTGGCCGACCGGTGTCACCGTCAGCGACGCCCAGCAGCACGGCGGACCCTACCCGGCCTCGACCGCTCCGGCCACGACGTCGGTGGGAACCGCGGCCGTCGCGCGCTTCCTGCGGCCCGTCGCCTTCCAGAACCTCCCGGACGCCGCCTTGCCCGCGGAACTCCGCGACGGCGCTCCCGGCCCGCGCCTGGTCGACGGGCAGCTGAAGACACCGAGCTGAGGCGCCGCCGCCCGGCGGGGCCCGCCACCTCGGCCGCGGTTTCGCGGCCGAGGTGCGCCCGGGTGGCTAGCCGAAGGTGGCGGGGTCGGGGCCGAGGCGGCGGCCCGCGTCGAGACCGTTGATCGTGGCCATGTCCTCCGGGCTCAGCTCGAAGTCGAAGACCTCGATGTTCTCCTTGATGCGCGACGGCGTCACCGACTTCGGGATGACCACGTTGCCGAGCTGGACGTGCCAGCGCAGCACCACCTGCGCGGCCGTCTTGCCGTACTTCGCGCCGATCTCGGTCAGGACGGGCAGGTCGAGCAGGCCCCTGCCCTGCCCGAGCGGGCTCCACGCCTCGGTGGCGATGCCGCGCTCCGCGTGGAAGCCGCGCAGCTCCCGCTGGGCGAGCTGCGGGTGCAGCTCGATCTGGTTCAGCGTGGGGACCACACCGGTCTCGCCGAGCAGGCGCTCCAGCGTGCCCACCGTGAAGTTGGACACGCCGATCGCCCGCACCCGCCCGTCGGCGTACAGCTTCTCCAGGGCCTTCCAGGTCTCGACATACCTGTCCTGCTTGGGGGCCGGCCAGTGGATCAGATACAGGTCGAGGGTCTCCAGGCCGAGCCGCCGCAGGCTGGCGTCGAAGGCGCGCAGCGCCTCGTCGTAACCGTGCTGGTCGTTCCAGAGCTTGGTGGTGACGAACAGCTCCTCGCGGGGGATGCCCGAGGCGCGCAGGGCGCGGCCGACGCCCTCCTCGTTGTGGTAAAGCCTCGCGGTGTCGATGCTGCGGTAGCCGTACTCCAGGGCCGTCGCCACGGCCTTCTCGGCCTCGTCGTCGGCCACCTGCCACACACCGAAGCCAAGCTGGGGCATCCGCACGTTGTTGTTCAAGGTGATGACATTCATGCCACCCATGCTGCCGTAATGCCCCGAGAAGATCCCTTCGGGGTCTGTTCACCGCGAGTTCCCGCCGCTGTCGTGTTGGGCGGCTAGGGTGAGCGCGTCGTGAACGTTTCTTTACGGGGCGTGGAGAACGAGGGACGGCGCCACGCCGCCGAGCAGGGGCAGGCCGTCGCGTGGGTGGAGTCCCCCCTGCAGCTGCTGTGCGTCGTCGAGGCGCACCACGCGGGGCTCCTCGGGCCCGCCACCACGGTGGTGCCGCGGGCCGGGCTGCCCGCCCTGCGGCTGACCCGCCGCGAGCTCAAGCGGCTCGGGCTGCCCGAGGGGCTGGAGTTCGCCGAGCCGTCCGAGCGGCTTCCCCGGCCGGGCCGCACGTGGGCGGTCGGCGACGCCTTCTCCGGGCGCGTCCAGCTCGCCCTCGTCACCGCCGTCCCCGGCCGTACGGTGCTGGTGGACGACGGGCTGGCCACGATCCGCCTGCTGGAGCTGCTGGTCGCGCGGCGCCCGCTGCTGCGCGCCCGCGGGACCGCTGGCCTCGGCCGCAAGGTGCTCGCCGCGGCCGCCGGGTTGCGCCTGCGCACCCGCAGGCCCACGGTGTTCACCGCCCTCCCGGTGCCCGCCGGCCTCGCCGAGGCGGTGGAGGGCGCGGGCACGCGGCTCGTCCGGCACGACTTCGCCTGGCTGCGCGCCCAGCCCGCCGACCGGCCGCCGCCGGAGCGCACGGTCGTGCTCGGCACCTCGCTCGTACGCAACGGGCTCATCCACCGTGACCGCTACCTGCGCTGGCTGGAGCGGATCGACGAGCCCGTCGCGTACTTCCCCCACCGGCGGGAGGACCCCAGGGACCTCGACCGGGTGCGCCGGATCGCCGGGCTCACCGTGTACGACGCCGGGGCGCCCGCCGAGATGACGCTGCGCGACCTGCGGCCGGACCAGCGGGTGCTGAGCCTGCCGTCCACCGCGGTGACCTCGCTGCGCGTCCTGCTGTCGGCCCGGGGCGTGCCGGTGGAGACCGTGGACGTGCCCGAGGACTGGTGGACGGCCTCGGCCGCCCCTTCGCTGCGCTCCCACCTCCAGCTTTTCGCCCATCAGCCTCATCAGCCGAACCAGCCGCACGAGCCCGCTCAGCCGCCTCAGGCCGGCGAGGTCTCGCAGGAACCCCAGCACGATCCCGGAAAGGTCGCTCCTTGACCCGTCTGCTCGCCGTGGCCGACTCCGACTCGTATCTGAAGTGGGCCGCGGGCCTGCTCGACGCGACTCCGGAGGACTGGGTCACGGATCTGGCCGTCGTCCGCACTCCCATCGCCCCCTCGGCGGCGCAGATCGCCGCCGCGGTGAGCGGCACCCGCGCGGGCGGCGAGGCTCTTCCCCCCGTGCTGCCGGCCCGGCAGCTGAGGCGGGCCGCCGAACGGTTCCGGCCCGACGCCGTGCTGCTGGCCTGCACAGGGCCGGTGGTGGACGCGCTGGCGGCGGAGACGCTGGCCGGGCTGCGGCCCAGGCCGGTGCTGGTGTCGGGGCTGCCCGGCATCTCGGTGCCCGCGACGGAGAAGGCCTGGCTGTTCCGCAGCGGCTGCGACCTGTTCGTCGTGCACAGCGGCCGGGAGGTCGCCGAGTTCTCCGAGATCGGCGCGCGGCTCGGCGGGGGAGGGACGGTGGCGCTGGCCCGCCTGCCCTACCTGGACCTCCTGCCAAGCGAGCCGGGCGCGCACGCCGCCGGGGGCGTACGCGACCGGGTCGTGTTCGCCACCCAGGCCAAGGTGCCGCGCCGCAGGGAGGAGCGGGAGCGGATCCTGCTCGCCCTGGCCGAGCTCGGGCGGGCCAGGCCCGACCTGGACGTGGTGGTCAAGCTGCGGGCCCGCGACGACGAGCGGCAGACGCACAACGAACGGCACCACTACGAGCGGCTGTGGACCGAGATGGAGGCCGAGGGCCGGGTGCCCGCGGGCTCGGTGCGCTTCGCCGCAGGGCCCATGCACGAGCACCTGACCCGCGCCGCCGGGTTCGTCACGGTCAGCTCGACGGCGGCGCTGGAGGCGATCGCCGGGAACGTGCCGCTGCTCGTGCTGTCCGACTTCGGAGTCAGCGCGGAGATGATCAACCTGGTGTTCGAGGGCAGCGGCTGCCTGGGCACGCTCGACGACCTGGCCAAGGCGGACTTCCGGGTCCCGGCCGAGGAGTGGTGCCGGGCCAACTACTTCCACGACTCCTCGGCCAGCGACTGGACCGGCCGCGTCGCCGCCCTGGTCGCGGCGGCCCGCGCGGGGACGCTGGAGCCGGCGCGTTCGCTGCTCGACGGTCCCGAGCACGCGGCGGCCCGCCGCCGCGCCCGGCTGCGCCTGGAGGTGCCGCCCAAGGTCCTGCGGTACGGCTACCGCGCCAAGCGGCGGATGCGCCGCTACCTCAAGGCGTTCTGACGCGCCGGTCACGTCGGCGTCCCGCGAGCGCGGCTCAGCGGGACAGCAGGCGGCGCAGGCGCGACTCGGGGCGGGCCTGCGGGGGCGCCGGGCGCTCGATCAGGCCCAGCGACTCCAGCCTGCGCTTCTTGAAGTAGCGCGCCGGTCCGTGGGCGCCCAGGTAGGCCGCCGCGGTCGCGCGCAGCCCCGGGTGGGCCGTGCTCTGCATGCAGTAGCCCACGGCCGCGACCAGGGCGGCGAGGTCGGCGGCGGGCGGCTCGGTGACCGTGCCGTCGGCCTCGAGCCGGGGCAGCGTGGCGTCCGCGATCGTCACCGGGATGCGGTTGCTGTTCTCGTACGGCGTGAGCCGTTCGAGCACCAGATCGGTGCCGGTGACCGCGACCGGCAGGCCGAACAGCCGCCGCGCGGTCACCAGCGCGGTGGAGAAGCACCCGGCGACCAGCTCGGGACGGTGCGCGGCGAAACACGCCTCGGCGGGCGTCGTCTCGGAGGCGACGAGGAGATCGACGCCCAGCTCCGCGGCGACCGGCCGCAGCTCGCGGGCGTGCCGCCGCCCGGCGGCCGGGTGCGGCTTGAACAGCACGGTCCGGTGGCCGCGCGCCGCCAGGCCGCGCAGCATGCGCTCGTGCAGCCCGGCCTCCTCGGCGGCGGTGACCAGGCCGAGCGCGGACAGGTACTGGCCGAGGATGACCGCCTCGGCGCGGGGAGCCGCCTCGGCCGCCTCCGCCACCCGGCCGGTCACCCGGGTGAACGCCGCGTCCGTCAGGGCCTCGGCCGGCACCCCGTGCTCGGCCAGAAGCAGGGGCGCGAGGCCCGGGACGAGGTCGAGGTGGAGCAGCCGGGTGATCCGGCCGGCGATCTCCTGGGGGAGCGGGTCGCGGGTCGGCCCGTAGCTCATGAGGCCGTCGGAGTAGACGGTGATCGGGCAGTCCTTGACCAGGCCCGCGAGCGTACGCGACGGGGGCACCGCGATCGACTCGAGGACCAGTTCGCCCGGCTCGCCGATCAGGTCGCGCAGCAGGCGGCCGAGCATGGGCGTCTCGATCGATCGGGGCTTCCAGTCCGACGGGTGCAGCGGCGCGATGATCTCGTTCCAGGACAGGACGCGGTCGAACCTGTCGCGCAGCGCGGCGAACCCCGGCGCCTCGTCCAGTGCCGGGGTGACCTCGGGGATCGCCGCGTTGTTCGACACGAGGAGGACCCGGCCGCCGTCGCGGAACCGCCCCTCGTCGATCGCCGCCGCGAGCGTCATCGCGCCGAACAGCGTGGAGGCGTAGAACAGCGTGGAGTCAGGCACGCGGCCCTCCCGGTAGGTACGAGCCGAGCAGGGCGGCCCGCTCGGGCTCCAGCCCGCCGACGGCCTCGGTGAGCGTCTCGTGGGGCAGCCGGGCGAGCGCCGCCCGCGCCCGCTCGTCGAACCGGGCCCGTACGGCCGGGGTGAACCGGCCGGCCAGCTCCACGTGGTGGGCGAGCAGCGCGCACAGGTTGCGGGCCGCCTTGGGCAGATAGGGCGGCTCGGCCTCGTCGAGCACGATGTCGTAGGCGTCGAAGAAGTGGAGCTGCCGCTCGTCGCCGATCTGGGTGAGCGAGGCCGCCACCCCCCGCCGGTAGAACACCCCGGCGAGGGAGACCACGGCGTACGAGCGGGCCAGGCGGTGCAGCCGCCAGATCCACGGGCGGTCCTCGGCGGTGTGCAGCCCGGCGGGGAAGGTCAGCAGGTCGTCCAGCTCACGCCGGTAGATCCCGGCCCAGGCGTAGGGGTAGTCGACCATCGTCTTGACGTCGGCCGGCAGGATGCCGTCGCGCGGGTCCAGCACGACGCCGCGGCGCGGCTGCGGCGCCCGGTGCGTCTCCCGTCTGCGGCCCTCGACCTGGACGTGGTCCACCCGGACGAAGTCGCACCCGAGCCCGTCGATGGCGGCCACGAGGCGGGGCAGGTAGCCGGGCGCGAGCCAGTCGTCGGCGTCGAGGAAGGTGACGTACCGGCCCGCGGCGAGCTTCAGCCCGGCGTTGCGGGCGCCGGCCAGGCCCAGCGGCACCGGATTGCGGACGACCGTGAGCCCCGGCAGGTCGCGCCGGAAGTCCTCCACGACCTCCGGCGTGGCGTCCGCCGAGCCGTCGTCCACGACGACGACCTCGGTCTCGAACTCACGCGTCCGGTTGCGCACCAGCGACGTGAGCGCGTCCCCGAGGTACGCCTCGCCGTCGCGGACGGGCACGACCACGGAGAGAGTGATCATGCGGTGACGCGGCGCAGGCGGGCCCGGGGGGCCTCCTCGCCCGGGTAGACGCGCTTCACGCCGTCGCCGAGTGCGGTCTCGATGATGCGGATGTCGCGGACCAGGTGCTCCAGGCCGGTGGGCTCCAGCGAGGCGGCGTGGTCGGAGCCCCACATCGCGCGGTCGAGGGTGATGTGCCGCTCGACCGTCACCGCGCCCAGCGTCACGGCGGCGAGCGAGATCTGCAGCCCGCGCTCGTGTCCCGAGTAGCCGACCGGCACGCCGTACCGCTGCCGCAGCGTGGTGATCATGCGGAGGTTGGCCTCCTCGGGCGGGAGCGGGTAGGTGGAGGTGGCGTGCATCATCACCAGGCGCTCGGTGCCGAGGATCTCCACCGCCGCGTCGATCTCCTCGATCGTGGACATGCCGGTGGACAGGATGACCGGCTTGCGGGTGGCGGCCAGCGCGCGCAGCAGTTCGTGGTCGGTCACCGAGGCCGAGGCCACCTTGTGCGCGACGACGTCCATGTTCTCCAGGAACTCCACCGACGGCACGTCCCAGGGCGAGGCGAACCAGTCGACGCCGCGCTCCTCGCAGTACTTGGCGATGTGGGCGTACTCGTCCGCGCCGAACTCGGTCCGGATCTTGTACTCCATGTAGGTCATCTCGCCCCACGGCGTCTGCCGGATCTGGTCGCGCTGCTCCAGCGGCACGCAGATCTCCGGGGTCCGCTTCTGGAACTTGACGGCCTGGCAGCCGGCGTCGGCGGCCACGTCGATGAGCTTGCGGGCGATGTCGACGTCGCCGTTGTGGTTGATGCCGATCTCGCCGATCACGTACACGGGCTGGCCGGGGCCGACCAGCGACCTGCCGATCCGCACCGGCCGAGGCTGCCCCAGGTGGCCGAGCGAGGTGAGGGGCACGGCGACCGGCGCGGGGGCGGGGACGGTCTCCAGCGCGGCGGCCGGGCGGGCCGCGAGCACCCGGTCGGACAGCTCGCGCACGGCTCCGGCGCCCCCGGGGGCCGACAGCACGACGCGGGCGGCGGCGCGCACCCGGGGGTGGGCGTCGGGCACCGCCACCGGCCAGCCGACGATCGCCATGCAGGACAGGTCGTTGACGTCATTGCCCACGTACGCCACCCGCTCGGGGGCCAGGTCCTCGGCGGCCAGCCACTCGCGCAGCGCGACGTCCTTGGCGCCGAGGCCCTGCACCACCGGCACGCCGAGCTTGGCGGCGCGGGCGGCGACGACCGGGTTGCGCTCGGTGGACAGCACCAGCACCTTCACGCCCGCCCGGCGCAGCAGCGCGATCCCCATCCCGTCGGAGCGGCTGACCGCGACCATCTCCCGGCCGTCGGAGTCGACGAACGCGCGGTCGTCGGTGTGCACGCCGTCGAAGTCGGTGACGACCGCGTCCACGTCGATCGGCAGCGGCTCGTCCACGAACGGGGCGAGCGCCCTGGCGATCTCCAGGTCCTCGGGGGTGTCGATCTCGACCGCGTGCCGGGTGGGCACCGGCTGGACCGCGACCTTGCCGAAGAAACGGTGGCCGCGCTCGCGCAGGCCCTCCGTACGCATGACGTAGAACGCGCCGGTCTCGCGGAAGTGGGGCTCGCGGTCCTGGCGGCGCGGGCGCACGGCCGGGTCGTGGTTCACCCCGTGGCCGGCGCCGGTCCAGACGAACTCGTAGGTCTCGGTGCCGGAGAAGACCGAGTCGGCCTCTCCGTCCAGCACCTTCGCGACGGCGGCGTCGAGGTCGCGGGGATCGAGGAACGCGCTGGTGCACTGGACGAGCACGACGATCTCGGGCGCCTCGCCGGTGATCTCGGACAGGGCGTGCAGCACGGCGGACTCGCTGGAGGCGGTCGAGCCGCTGAGCTCGGCGGGCCGGCGCACGACCCGGGCGCCGGCGGCCTCGGCCACCTCGGCGATGCGGTCGTGGTCGGTGCTGACGACCACCTCGTCCACCAGTTCGGCGCGCAGACAGGCGTCCACCGCTCGGGCGACGAGCGGGACGCCGCCCACCTTCTCCAGGTTCTTCAGCGGGACGCCCACCGAGCCTCCACGGGCGGGGACGACGGCCAGCACTCGCACGAGTGACTCCTCTACCTGCGACATCGGGGACCCCAGGGAGCCGGGGTGTCCCGAAAACTAGCCAGCAGGTTCTCCAGTTGGGGGTTACTCGGCTGAACGACCAGGGGCGCGGTTCTTAACTTTGGGTGTCGCCGCGCGGGTGGGCGCCGTCGGCGCCGGGATCGTCCGCGGTGCTCGGGGCCAGCGGCAGCGTGATCACGAACCGTACGCCGGGCTCGCCGTCCGTGACGTCCTCGACCCGGATGGAGCCGCCGTGGGCCTCCACGACCTCACGGGCGATGGCCAGGCCGAGGCCCGTGCCGCCCCGGTGGCGGCTGCGCGCCGCGTCGGTGCGGTAGAACCGCTCGAAGATCCGCTCGCGGTCCTCCTCGGAGATCGGCCGGCCGTCGTTGCGCACGCACAGGACGGCCTCCCCCTCGGTGCGCGCGACCCGCACGCAGACCACCGTCAGCGCGTGCCGTTCGGCGTTGTCGAGCAGGTTGGCCACCACCCGGGCGAGGTGGCGGCGCAGGCCCCTGACCATCACCCCGGGGGTGTTGTGGAGGTGGGTCGGCAGCCGTTGCGACCGCCGCTCGATCTCGGTGACGACCAGGTGGGACAGGTCGACCTCCTCCCGGGCGGTCTCGGGGACCGTGGGGATCCGCGCGAGCAGGAGCAGGTCGGCGACGATCGCCTCCAGGCGCTCGGTGTCGCGCAGCGCGGAGCCGACCGCCTCAGCGGTGTCCTCGGGGTGCAGCCGCGCGCTCTCCAGCTGGGCGCGGATCCCCGCGATGGGGGTGAGCAGTTCGTGCGAGGCGTCGGCGGCGAACTGCCGCTGCCGCTGGATCGACGTGTCCAGCCGGGACAGCGCGTCGTTGGCCGCCTGGGCCAGCCGGGAGAACTCGTCGTCGCCGGGCGGCTCGGGCACCCGGCCGCCGGGGTTCTTCTCGCTGATCTCGGCGAGCTCCGACCGGATCGCCTCCACCGGCCGCAGCGCGCGGCCTGTCACCTTGTAGGCCGTCCAGCCCGCCAGCGCGGTGAGCAGCAGGGCCGCCAGGAGCAGCGCCGGCAGCGTGAAGGAGGTGTTGAGGATCGCCGGGGCCGCCCGGCCCGCGTAGACGAGCTCCGAGCCGGGCCCGGGGGAGACGCGCAGCACGGTCACGTAGAGGCAGTCGTGCCCCTCGGGCGAGCAGGCCGTCGTCTGGGTGACCTCGCGGTCGGAGGCCGGGTGTAACGGGCTCAGGCGGGGCAGGTTCTCGGCCGCCGCGCTCTCGGCGACGACCCGGCCGTCCGGTTTGACCACCTCGATCAGGTCGATGCCGTTCCCGCCGGTCGGTATGGGGTCGCGCAGGCGCCCGTCGCGGATCTGCGCGGCGATGTGGGTTGCGGTGTCCAGGCTCCGGTCCCAGATGCGGTCCGCGACCAGGTCGCGTACGAGCACGTGCACCACGATCGCGAGCGGGATCAGCAGGATCGCCGCCGTCCCGGTGGCGAGGAGTGCCAGCCGGGCTCGCAGTGACGGGGAGCGCCTGGGGAGGAGCATTACCCGAGGCTACTGATGGTCATCTTTAGGGAAACTCGCGACACCGAAAAGCTCGCCCCAAAGTTGCCCAAAGTCTCCCAATACCGCAGGCGCAGGCCGTGCTGCCGGGAGGCGGTGGTCACGGGCCGGGGTGCGTCGACTACATGACGTCGGGCCGTGTCATCAGCGGCGACCGCAGATGCAACGTCAGATCGGGGCCGGTCAGGGGCACGATGTTCCACGTCGCCACCGCCGTGCCCGCGTCGGCGTCGACGACCAGCCGGACCCGGTGCGGTGTGGTGATGACGTAGAGGTCGGCGACGAACGTGCCGCCCTGCCAGGCGCCGGCCGCGACGACGGGGCGGCCGAGCGGTGAGCTCTCCCGCCATTCGCCGTGGCCGGCCTCGACGTCGAGGGAGGACCCGAGTCGCAGGAGCCAGCCGCCCTCCACGGGATCGACGGCCACCGTGGTTCCGTCGGGCAGAGCCGAGTCCTCGGCGGAGGCGTCGAGTCTCGCCTTGACGGAACGCTCGGGGGCGGCCGAACCCGGCACCGGCGCGAACGACAGCCGCCGCAGCCGCTCGGCGAGGATCTCGTCGTCCCCGGTGCTTCCCTGGAGCTCAGTGCTCCCCGCCTGGTCCACGCCGGGCAGCAGGCACTCCCAGATCGCGCCGAGTATCGCCTCTCCCTGTATCACGGCGCCGGTCGCGGCGACCACGAGATCGTGCGACGGGACGACCAGGCACAGCTGGCCGAGGGCGCCCTCGCCCCGGTAACCGTGACGTGACATCCAGAACTGGTAGCCGTACCCGCAGAGCGCGTCGGGGTTCTCCGACCAGCCCTCGACCTGCTGGGTGGTGATGTGCCGTCTGGTCGCGAGCTCCACCCATTCGCGCGGGACGAGCCGCCGGTCGCCCCAGAGGCCCCCGCGCAGCAGCAGTTCACCGAAGGCGGCGACGGCCTCGGTCGTGAGGTGCAGTCCGTGGAATCCGAAGGCGGCGCCGCTCGCCACCCGGTCCCATTCGGCGTGGTCGACGCCCATCGGCCGGAAGAGGCGCTCGTCGAGCAGTTCCGGCAGGCCGCGGCCGGTGACCCGTTCCACCATCCGGGCCAGGACGAAGGTGGTCGCGTTGTCGTAGGCGTGCCGCGTTCCCTCCGCCTCGGGAAACGGTACGCGCAGGAAGCCCTTCACCAGGTCGCCCGGTTCGAGGCGCCAGGCCTCGTCGAGGCTGTCGGTACGGTGCCCGGTCGACATGGACAGCAGGTGGTGGACGGTGAGGCGGCGTCCCTGGTCGGAGATGCCGGCCGGGACGTGCTCGGGCAGCACGTCCACCACCCGGTCGTCCAGCGCGAGCAGCCCGTCGGCGATCGCGAGCCCCACGGCGATCGAGGTGAACGACTTGGTCAGCGAGTAGAGAAGGTGCGGGCGTCCGGCCGAGTACGGCGCCCACCAGCCTTCGGCGACGACGTGACCGTGGCGTACGACCATCAGGGAATGACACTCGACGGATCGAGCGTCGAGCCGGTCCAGCAGCGCGGCGATCGAACGGGACGACATCCCCGAGGCGGCCGGTGCCGAGCGCGGCAGGAGGCGCTGAGAAGGCATCCGGACACGCTAACGAAACCGCACAAGCCCGCTCAATCGAGTTTCGTGTGGGGGGTGGTGGCGGGGTGGCGCGGGGGGTGGTGGGTGGGGGGTGGCTGCGCGGGGT
>NZ_JBEYWW010000028.1:0-134738 GCF_040644635.1 Microbispora sp. NPDC046933
CTGCCGCTGGCCGCCGCCGGACTGCTCAACCCCATGATCGCCGGAGCGGCGATGGCGTTCTCCAGCGTCTTCGTCGTCAGCAACAGCCTCCGCCTGCGGCGCTTCCGTTAGACCAGCCCGGACGAAGGGCCTCCGGCGACTCGCTTGGAGGCCCTTCCCCATTGGAATGCGCTGTCCCCGCCAGGCGAACGGTGTAACTCGATCCCAGCCGGAAAGCTGGAAGGCAAGAGCGGAAGAAGGAGCAGGTCATGGACTGGTTGTGGCGCGCGCTGGCGATCGCGGGGTCCATGACCTGGGAGATCCTGTGGGCGCTGATCCTGGGGTTCACCCTGTCGGCGATCGTGCAGGCGGTGGTCCGCCGGGAGGCGATCACCCAGGCGCTCGGGGATGACTCCCCCCGAGCCCTGGTCACGGCCACCGGGTTCGGCATGGCCTCCTCGTCGTGCTCTTACGCCTCGGTGGCACTGGCCCGCTCGCTGTTCCGCAAGGGGGCGAGCTTCCCGGCGGCCATGGCCTTCGAGATCGCCTCGACCAATCTGGTCGTCGAACTGGGCATCATCCTGGCTCTGCTCATGGGCTGGCAGTTCACCCTGGCCGAGTTCGTCGGCGGCCCCATCATGATCGTCCTGTTGGCGGTGCTGTTCCGCGTCTTCCTGCGCCGACGCCTGGTCGACGACGCGCTCCGGCAGGCCGAGCGGGGCGTCGCGGGGTCGATGGAGGGGCACGCCGCGATGGACATGTCCGTCACCGGATCGGGCTCGTTCTGGCGGCGGCTGACCTCGGCCAAGGGCCTCACCTCGGTCTCGCACATCTTCGTCATGGAATGGGCGGCCATTTGGCGCGACATCGTCGCCGGTCTCCTGATCACCGGGGCGCTGGCCGCCTGGGTGCCGATGGACTTCTGGAAGAGCTTCTTCCTGACCGACCATCCGCTGTGGGCCCGCATCTGGGGACCGCTGGTCGGTCCGATTGTCGCGGTCGTCAGCTTCGTCTGCTCCATCGGCAACGTGCCGCTGGCGGCGGTGCTGTGGAACGGTGGAATCAGCTTCGGCGGGGTGGTCGCGTTCATCTTCGCCGATCTGATCATCCTGCCAATCCTGAACATCTACCGGAGGTACTACGGCTGGAAGATGGCCGCGTTCATCGCCGGCACCTTCTACGCCACCATGGTGCTGGCCGGCTACGCGGTCGAGTTGCTGTTCACACTGCTGGGCCTGGTGCCCGGCCACCGCGACGCCTCAGTCGTCGAGGCCCACATTTCCTGGAACCACACCACCTGGCTCAACATCGCCTTCCTGGCGCTGGCCGCGGTGCTGCTGGTCAGGTTCTTCACCTCCGGCGGCCTGCCGATGCTGAAGATGATGGACGGCAGCCCCGGCGACACCCAGCAGGCTCACCACAACGACCACAACGACCACAACGACCGCGAAGACCACAACGATCACGGTGACCACGGCCACGACGGGCCCGCGCACGCCGCCCCCGAGGACCGGCGCGGCCGGGGGAAGCCATGAGATGAAAACGGAGCCCTCTGCCGAGAGGGCTCACTCCGTTCCCCGGATGCCCCTGGCCAGGGGCGCGCGCCAGCGGTACCGCATGGCGAGGATGCGGAACCCGAAGGCCAGCACCGCCGAGGACAGGGTGGCCACGAACCCCCGCACTCCCAGCGCGTGCAGCATGGCCATCGTCGTCGAGCCGAGCATCGCCGGCACGGCGTAAAGCTCCCGGTCGTAGAGCAGCGTCGGCTTCTCGCCCGACAGGACGTCTCTGATGACGCCGCCGCCGACCGCCGTACAGACCCCGAGGAACACGGCGTGCATCGGCGCGAGGCCGAAGTACAGCGCCTTGGCGGTCCCGACCGCGCAGAACAGGCCGAGGCCCGCCGCGTCGAAGACCAGCACCCCCGGCATCGCCCGCTCGACCTGGGGATGCCAGAAGAAGGCGATGACCGTGGCGGCGATCGGCACGAGGAGATATCCCGTGTCCCGCAGCGCGGCGGGCTGCACGCCGATGAACAGATCGCGCACGATGCCGCCGCCGACGGCGGTGAAGAACGCGAGCACCGCGATGCCGACCACGTCGAGCCGTTTGCGTACGCCCTCCAGCGCGCCGGACAGGGCGAATACGAAAATTCCGGCGAGGTCGAGCACGGGGGTCACAGATGCTCAGTCTCCCATATACCGGCCAAGACTCCGCGTCAAGATCGGAATGGCAGGGCCCGGCGGCCGCCGCGGCGTCGAGACTGCGGTCGGCGTCGGTTCGGTGGTCTGTGAGAGTGTAATGCCCTATTTGCCGTTCTTGTCGGGATCGACGGCGAAGGTGATCACGCCCAGGTATCCGTCGCCGTCCTCACTCACCTTCATGAGCATGCTGGGCTTGTAGATGGAGTCGTTGTCGTTGAAGGTGTCCCTGCCCGTGTGCCCGGAGTAGGGCTTCTCCTTGAACACCTTCGCGTTCAGGTCCTCGTCGAACATGACCTGCGTCGTCAGCGTGCGCTGGTCGCCGACATGCACCATCGCGTGGATGTGCACGGTCCGGCCTCGGTACCAGCCGGGCCAGATCGTGGTGAACTCCACGATGCCGTTCTTGTCCGTGACCTGGGCGCCGCGCAGGTACCGCTTGTCGTCGGTGGGGGTGAGGTCGGCCATCCCGTCGTTCGCGGAGGGCCCGCCGCCGGGTCCTCCGGGTGGCATGCCGGAGGGGGGCGTCCCGCCGGGCCCGCCGCCCGGGCCGCCGCCGGGTCCGCCGCCGGGTCCGGGCGCGCCGCCTCCGCCGCCCTGTCCGCTCGACTGAGCCTCGGCTCCCGAATAGAGGCCCGCCGCGTCGCAGTGCCAGATCTCGACGACGGCGTTCGCCAGCGGCTCGCACTTCTCGCTGTCCTGCACCTTGACGGCGACCCGCAGCCGCCTGCCCTGCCGGTCCTCACGGATGTCGGAACGGATCTTGTCGGCGTCGAAGTAGTACGGCCCCTGGGTGGTCGCGGCAGTCAGGACGCAGGTGTTGGAACCGGCGAAAAGGCCGGTCAACCCGGCCGACGTGCTCGTCGTCGGCGTGATCGAGACCGTGGCTCCCGACGTGGTCGAGACCGAGGCCGAGTCGCCGGCCTTCGTGCCGCAGGCCGACAGCAGGGCGCCCAGCCCGATCGCGCTGATCCCGGCGACGGCGGTCCGACGGCTGACTCGCCGGCCCTCGTGATCATGTTCCACTGCGCGCCTCTCTCCGATGTGACGTCGGTGGGACGCTAGACCACCTGGATGAGGGTTGCCTTAAAGATCCTTCGCGCGGTCGACGGCCGTACGGCCGCGTTGCTCGCACCAGAGCCTGGTCATGCCGCGACCGCCGTCGCTGGCCTCCGCATGTCCTGCACGTTGGCTCTGTGTGAAGCGAGGCCGGGTAGCGTCGGGAATGTGCCGTCGAGGGCCCCAGGCCCGCGTCCCGTCGAACGCGGCTCCTCCTGGACATCGTTCCGCCCCCGGAATCCGGACGAGATCGGGCCGGGGCAGGGGGGGAGGCGGCATGTGAACGGGTGTCCTGACACCGGGCGCATCTGGGGCGGCCTGGTGCGTGACCATCATCTGACGCCGCTGGACGACCTGGCGCGATCGGTCGTCGAGCACGTCCGGCCGCTCGGCTTCACCGAGGTCATGATCTATGTGACCAGCCTGCGGTCGCTGTATCTCGTGCCACTGCCGGGGCAGCGTGACGCGTACGGCGAACCGCTGAACCGCCTCTCCGTCGACACGACCTTGGCCGGGCGGGCCTACCGCAATCTGGAGATCGTCCAGGCTCGTCCCGCCACCGATCCGTTCGCCGCCGAAGCCGCGGAGCCGCTCGGCAGCGAGGGGAGACGGCGCCTGTGGGTGCCGATGCTGAACGGCATCGAACGGGTCGGCGTGCTCGGCGTGACCGTGCCCGTGGTCGACGCGACCACCGAGCGGATCGCGACCGAGCTGGGCAGCCTGGTCGCGCTGCTGGTGGTGAGCAAGCGCGCCTACAGCGACGCTTTCGTGCGGCTGGTGCGCACCGAGGAGATGCAGCTGTCGGCCGAGATGCTGTGGACCCTGCTGCCGATCAGGAACTTCGCCACCGACACGATGACGGTCAGCGCCGCGCTGGAGCCGGCCTACCACGTGGGCGGGGACGCCTTCGACTACGCCCTCGACGGCACCGCCCTCCATATCGGGATCTTCGACGCCATGGGGCACGACACCTCCGCCGGTCTGACCGCGGCCATCGCCCTGAGCGCCTACCGCAACAACCGCCGCCGGCGCCGGGGCGGGCTGCTCGAGGCGAGCGACGCGATCGACGAGGCGATCGCCGAACAGTTCGGCAGCTCCCGCTTCGCCACCGGGATCCTGGCCGACCTGGATCTTGGCACCGGATGGCTGACCTGGGTGAACCGGGGCCATCCTCCGCCGCTCGTCCTGCGGCAGGGGCGGGTGGCCTCCGTACTGGACAGCCCGCCGGACACCCCGATGGGTCTTCGCCTGGGCCCGGCCGCCGTGCTCGCGCGCCGCCAGCTCGAACCCGGCGACCGGCTGCTGCTGTACACCGACGGCATCGTCGAGGCGCAGACCCCGGACGGGGAGAGGTTCGGGCTGGACCGCTTCGCCGACTTCGTCATCCGGCGGGAGATCGACGGCGTCTCCGCCCCGGAGACCCTGCGCCGCCTGATCCACTCGATCCTTGTCTACCAGCGTGGCCAACTGCAGGACGACGCCACGGTGATGCTGGTCGAGTGGCGCGCCGGGCGGCACTATCAGCTCACGATGTGAGGCGCGCGTGCGGCGGCGCTCAGTCGCGTGCGAGCAGTTCCAGCGTGTCGACGACCCGGTTGGAGAAGCCCCACTCGTTGTCGTACCAGGCCACCACCTTGACGTGCCTGCCCTCGACCCGGGTGAGGGCGGCGTCGAAGATCGACGACGCCGGGTGACCGGTGATGTCGCTGGAGACCAGCGGCTCGTCGGCGTAATCGAGAATGCCCTTGAGCCTGCCGTCGGCGGCGGCACGGTAGGCCGCGAGCACCTCGTCGCGGGTGACCTCGCGTGAGACGGCGGTGTTCAGCTCCACGATCGAACCCACCGGGACCGGCACGCGGATCGAGTCGCCCGACAGCTTGCCGTCGAGGTTCGGCAGCACCAGGCCGATGGCCTTGGCGGCTCCGGTGGTGGTGGGCACGATGTTCACACCGGCCGCGCGGGCGCGGCGCAGGTCGCGGTGCGGGCCGTCCTGCAGGTTCTGCTCCTGTGTGTAGGCGTGCACGGTGGTCATGAAGCCGTGCTCGATGTCCGCCAGGTCGTCCAGTACGGACGCCAGCGGAGCCAGCGCGTTCGTGGTGCAGGAGGCGTTCGAGACGATCACGTGCGCGGCGGGGTCGTACGCCTCGGTGTTCACGCCGTAGGCGAGCGTGACGTCGGCGCCGTCGGAGGGGGCGCTCACCAGCACGCGCCGGGCACCCGCGTCGATGTGCGCGCGAGCGGCGTGTGCCGCGGTGAACCGGCCGGTGGACTCGAGCACGACGCCGACGCCGAGCTCGGCCCAGGGCAGCTTGGCGGGCTCGCGTTCGGCGAGCACCCGGATGCGGCGGCCGTCGACCACGAGCTCGGTGCCGTCGACCTCGACGGAGCGGCCGAGGCGGCCGAGCGCGCTGTCGTACTTGAGCAGGTGCGCGAGGGTCTCGGGGGCGGTGAGGTCGTTGACGGCGACCACTTCGAGGTCGCTGTCACGTTCGAGCAGGGCGCGGAGCGTGTTGCGTCCGATGCGGCCGAATCCGTTGACGGCGATGCGGGTCATGGGCGTTCCTTTCGTTCCGCGCTCCATGATCGGCTTGCGGCTGCCGGGCCGAAAGTGGCTCGAACGCCAGCGCGCGCAAGTATCCAGCCAGAAGTTTCGCCACCGTCCGCAAGGATCTCGCCACATCGTTCTGGAACACAGGCGGGCAGGGAAACTCAGGCCGAGAAGGTGTGGCGGTACTCGGTGGGGGAGGTGCCGAGGATGCGCTGGAAGTGCAGGCGCAGGTTGGCGCCGGTGCCGAGCCCGACCCGGTCGGCGATCTGCTCCACGCCCAGGTCGGTGCGTTCGAGCAGCTCGCGTGCCAGGTCCACGCGCGCCCGGAGCACCCACTGCATGGGCGTGTAGCCGGTGTCCTCCACGAACCGCCGGGAGAAGGTGCGCGCCGACACCCGCGCGTGGCGCGCGAGCGTCTCTAGGGTCAGCCGTTCGGACAGGTGCGCCAGAGCCCACTCACGCGTGTTCGCGAACAGGTCGCCGAGCGGTTCGGGGACGCTGCGGGGAACGTACTGCGCCTGACCCCCGCTGCGGTAGGGCGCCGCCACCAGGCGTCTCGCCACGTGGTTGGACAGCCCGACGCCGTGGTCGCGCCGCACCAGGTGCAGGCACAGGTCGATGCCGGACGCCGCGCCCGCCGACGTCAGCACGTCGCCCTCGTCCACGAACAGCACGTTCTCGTCCACCCGCACGAGCGGATGCTTCTCGGCGAGGGCCTTCGTGTAGTGCCAGTGGGTGGTGGCCCGCTTGCCGTCGAGCAGGCCCGTCGCCGCCAGCGCGAACGCCCCTGTGGAGATGGCCGCGAGCCGGGTGCCGCGCTGGTGGGCGGCCATGAGCGCGCGGACGACCGCCGCCGGCGGCTCCGTGGTCGCCGGCTCCCGATAGCCCGGGATGAAGACGGTGTCGGCCTGCTCGAAGGCGTCGAGGCCCTCGGCCACGTGGTAGGAGAGGCCGTCGCCGCCGGTCACCAGTCCGGGCGCGGCGCCGCACACCCGCACCTCGTACGGCATGCTCGGCCGGCTGGAGAACACCTGCGCGGGGATGCCGACGTCGAGCGGCTTCGCGCCCTCCAGCACGAGCACGGCGACGTGATGGTTCTTCCTGCTCATCGGCCTCCTTCGGCTCTCTCGCGGTCCGGCGGGCCTCCCCTCGCGCCGTGACCGCCATGGCGTCTACCGCAAGCATCCTGCCACCGGCCCGCGCCGCGACGTCAGGCAGGCGCGGGCCGCCCCCGCCGGCGGCCGAATTCGCAACGACCGTTGACAAAGCATGCTTTTCCTACATAGTTAGTAGGTAAAGATCGACTCGCAGCCCGATTCCCCGAGAGGTATGCGATCACGTGAAATTCCTCGCCATCACCCTTATCGCGCACGGGCCGAACCCGCTCACCGGCGAGACCAGGTCCACCACCGAGCGGTTCCGCGAAGTCGTGGACAACGCCGCACTCGCCGAGGAGCTGGGTTTCGACGGCTTCGGGGTGGGAGAGCGGCACGAGCGGCCCTTCATCTCCTCCTCGCCGCCGGTCGTGCTCAGCCACATCGCCGCCCGCACCTCCCGCATCCGGCTGTTCACCGCGGTCACCACGCTCAGCCTGCTCGACCCCGTGCGCGCGTACGAGGACTACGCGACGCTCGACCACCTGTCGGGCGGCCGCCTGGAGCTGATCATCGGCAAGGGCAACGGGTCGGCCCAGGCGCGGCTCTTCCACGTCACCACCGAGGACCAGTGGGACCGCAACCAGGAGGCGTACGAGCTGTTCCGCAGGCTCTGGCGGGAGGACAGGGTCACCTGGGAGGGCCGGTTCCGGCCGTCCCTGACGGACGCGGAGACCTGGCCGCGCCCGTTGCAGCGGCCGATCCGGGTCTGGCACGGCAGCGCCACCAGCAAGGACTCGGTCGACCTGGCCGCCCGCTACGGCGACCCGCTGTTCTCGGCGAACGTCACCAACCCCGTCGAGCCGTACGCCGAACTGGTCGGCCACTACCGCGAACGGTGGGCGCACTACGGGCACGACCCGGCCGACGCGCTGGTGGGCGCGGGCAGCGCCGGCTTCTACGCGGCGCGCACCTCCCAGGAGGCGATCGCGACCTACCGGCCGATCTACGACGCCCGCGTCGCGCTGTTCCGCAAGTCGGGCGTGGAGCCGGTCTTCCACTCGCTGGAGGACGCCATCGAGCGCGGGTCGATCCTCGTCGGCAGCCCCCAGCAGATCGTCGACAAGGTCCTCCGCTACCACGAGCGGCTCGGGCACGAGGTCATGCACATCAGCGCGGACGCCGACGGCCTGACCCCGGCGCAGCACCGGGCGGCGCTGGAGCTGTTCCAGAGCGACATCGCCCCGGTGCTGCGCAAGGAGATCCCGAGCAGGCCGTTCCCCGCCGCGCCCGCGACCCCGCAAAGCGGCGCTACGACCCCCCACAGCGGCGCCACGGCCACGCAAAGCAGCGCTACGACCACGCAGAGCGCGACCGCGGCCTCCCAGAGCGCCGCCACGTCCCAGCAGAACACCGCCACGAGCACCGGAGTGCCGGCATGAGCGTCCCCCAGCCGACAGCGCAGTCCACAGCACGGCCGGTCACCCGGCCGGTGCCCCTGTCGATCCTCGACCTGTCCCCGATCCCGTCCGGAAGCGGCGCGGGAGACGCGTTGCGCAACAGCATCGACCTCGCCCGCCATGCCGAGCGCCTGGGCTACCTCCGCTACTGGGTGGCCGAGCACCACTTCGCGGCCGGCGTCGCGAGCTCGGCCCCGGCGGTGCTCATCGGCCTCATCGCCGCCGCGACGCGCCGCATCAGGGTGGGCTCCGGAGCGGTGCAGCTCGGCCACCAGACGCCCATCGCGGTGGTCGAGCAGTTCGGCCTGATCGACGCGCTCCATCCCGGCCGGATCGACCTCGGGCTCGGCCGTTCCGGGCAGCGCAGGGCCGAGGTCGTGGCGGAGGCCGGCCGGGCTCCGGAAGCCGCCCGGGCGGCCGCACCCCGTGAGTCCCGCGTGGTGGACGGGCTGCTGATCCCGCCCGCGTTCTCCTTCGCCGAGCTGGCCCGCTCTCCGCAGCTCGCTCTCCAGGCCGCGCTGCTGCAGCAGCCGGGCGCGCGGACCCCCGACTTCGCCGACCAGGTCGACGAGGTCATCGCCTTCCTGGAGGGCACCTACCGGTCGCCGGACGGGATCGCGGCGCACGCCGTGCCGGGTGAGGGCGCCGAGCTGGAGCTGTGGATCCTGGGCAGCAGCGGCGGGCAGAGCGCGAAGGTGGCGGGGGAGCGCGGCCTGCCGTTCGCCGCCAACTACCACGTCAGCCCGTCGGCAGTGCTGGAGGCCGTGGAGGCGTACCGGGAGGCGTTCACCCCCTCCAAGGTGCTGTCCGAGCCGTACGTCGTCGTCTCCGCGGACGCGGTCGTGGCGGAGGACGACGCGACGGCCCGGGAGCTGGCCAAGCCGTACGCCCTCTGGGTGCGCGCCATCCGCACGGGCCAGGGGGCGATCCCCTATCCGACGATCGAGGAGGCGGACGCGCACGTCTGGAGCGAGGCCGACCGCGAACTGGTGGCCGATCGCGTGGACACCCAGTTCGCGGGCTCCCCGGAGACGGTCGCGGAGCGGCTGCGCGTGCTCCAGCGGGTCACGGGCGCCGACGAGCTGCTGGTCACCACCATCACGCACGGGCACGCCGACCGGGTCCGCTCCTACGAGCTGCTCGCGGAGGCGTGGCACGGAAGACGTACGTCAGGGGCGGGGTCGTGACCGTCTCCGGCCTTCCAGGCGGAGGCGTTCCAGGCGGAGGCGTTCCACGCGGGCACAGCAGGAGGACCACTGTGAAGGCCGTCAGGGGCACGCTGCCCCTCATCCTCGTCGCGGCCCTGGCCGCGTGCGGTTCCCAGACGCCGGCGGCGCAGCCGGGCGGCACCTCTCTCACGTGGGCCGTCGAGACCGAGCCCATCACGTTCAACCCGCATCTGTGGGCGCAGAACAAGGCCAGGCTGCTGGTGTTCAACCAGTTCGACGCGTTGCTCGCGCGCGGCGCGGACGGGGCGTTCGTCCCGTGGCTCGCCCGGTCGTGGAAGGTCTCGGACGACGGGCGCACCTACACCCTGGAGCTGCGCGACGACGTCACCTTCCAGGACGGCACGAAGTTCGACGCGGCGGCGGTGAAGGCGAACCTGGACAAGCTGCGCGAGCCCGGCTACAACCCGGCGGTCGCCGCCATCCAGTTGCACGCCTTCGACAAGGCCGAGGTGCTGTCGCCCACCACCCTGAAGGTCACGCTGAAGGAGCCGGACGGGCTGTTCCTCGACTTCCTCGCCTCGCCGTACGCCGGGCAGGTGTCCCCGAAGTCCCTCCGTGAGGCCAAGGACCTCAAGGCCGGCGGCCCGGACGTGGTCGGGACCGGCCCGTTCGTCCTCGACCGGTACGTGCGGGGCCAGGAGGCCCACTACCGGCGCAACCCCCACTACAACTGGGCGCCGCAGGGCAGCGCCCACCAGGGGCCGGCGTACCTGTCGGAGGTCACCTATCGCTTCCTGCCGCAGGCGGCCGTCCGCGTCGGCGCGCTCACCTCCGGGCAGGTCCAGGTCGTCGAGGGCGTCCCGGCCACCGACATCCAGTCGATCAAGAGGGACCCAGGGCTGTCCTTCCAGTCGGCGCTCAACTCCGGCACGTCGTTCTCCTACTACTTCAACACCTCCCACCCGCCCTTCGACGACAAGCGGGTGCGGCAGGCGTTCCGGGAGGCCGTCGACGTCGACGCCGTGCTGGCCTCCGTCTACCAGGGCACCGCCAAGCGGGCCTGGAGCGTCGTCGGCGAGACCAGCCCCTTCTACGACGCGTCCCTGGAGAGGACGTACGGCGGGGACGCCGCCAAGGCGAACGCGCTGCTCGACGCGGCGGGCTGGACCGGGCGCGACGCCGAGGGATACCGGGTCAAGGACGGCAAGCGGCTGACGGTCCGCTCGGTGGCGTCGGCGCCGTTCGTCCGCGACCGCAGGGACATCCTGGCCCAGGCCATCCAGGCGCAGGTCAAGCAGACGGCGGGAATCGACTTCCAGGTCAAGATCCTGGACCAGGGCACGGCGCAGAAGGCGGTCGACGACGACGAGTACGAGATCTTCGAGAACTCGCGCGGCGACTCCGACGTCGGGGCCGCGCTCAACCTCATCCTGCCGAAGGGCGGGGCCATCAACCGCACCCACTACGAGGACGCCGGCCTCGACGGCTGGCTCGCCGAGGCGTCGGCGAGCTCCGACGCCGCCGAGCGGAAGGCCCTGTACGCCAAGGTCCAGCGCAAGGTGGTGACCGACGAGGCGATCGTCTTCCCCCTCTACGTCCCCTCCGACCAGATCGCGGCGAGCAGGAACGTGCAGGGCCTGGGCTTCGACCCCGTTTCCGGCACCCCGCGCGGCGTCTACGACGTGCGGATCGCCGCATGACGGCCGCGCTACCGGCCCGGCCGCCCACGACGCCGACGTCCGCGGCGCGACCGCCCGTGCGGCGGCGGCTTGCGGCTCTGCGCGCGCCCGCCTGGCTGGGCGCGCCCGTGCGGAGGCTCGTCTCGGCCGTGGCCGTGCTGTGGGCGGCCGCCACGACCGCGTACGCGGCCCTGCTGCTGGCCCCGGGGGACACCGTCGACATCCTCGTGGGCGACGGCGCCGACACGCCGGAGATCCGCGCGCAGATCGTCGCCGAGTGGGGGCTGGACCGGCCCGAGGCCGTGCGCTACCTGAGCTACCTCGGCCGCCTGCTGCACGGCGACCTCGGCCGTTCCTACCAGTTGCAGCGCGACGTCGGCGAGGTCCTGGCCGGGCAGGTCGGCCCGACGGTGCGGCTGACCCTGGCGGCCGCCGCGGTCGGCGTGGTGCTGGCGCTCGTCCTGGCGGTGGCGACGGCGGGCAGGTCGGTCTGGCCTCGCCGGATCGTCTCCGCCGCCGAGCTGGTGGCGGTGTCGGTGCCGCAGTTCGTGATCGGCATCGTGCTGCTGTTCGTGTTCTCGTTCTCGCTCGGCTGGTTCCCCGTCTCCGGTGCGGCCGATCCGCAGGCGCTCGTCCTTCCCGCGCTGGCGCTCGGCCTGCCCGTCGCCGGCGTGCTCGGGCAGGTGCTCAGGGAGGGCCTGGAACGCGCGCTGGAGCAGCCGTTCGCGGTGACGGCGCGCTCGCGCGGCCTCAGCGAGCGTGCCGTGGTGGCCAGGCACGCGCTGCGGCACGCGCTCCTTCCTGCCGTCACCCTCACCGGGTGGTTCACCGGCGTCCTGCTCGGCGGGGCCGTCATCACCGAGGCCCTTTTCGGCCGCCCGGGGCTCGGCCGGGTGACCATGCAGGCCGTCAGCGCCAAGGACATGCCGGTCGTGATGGCCGTCGTCATCCTGTCCGCGGCGGTGTACGTGACGATCAGCGCCCTGCTCGACCTGGCCTACCGGCTCATCGACCCCCGGCTGAGGAGCGTGTGATGGCCGTCGCCGCACCGGCTCTCAGGCCGGGCGCCCGCCCGCGCCCCGGCCTCGTCCTCGCGCTGCTCGTCCTGGCCGTCCTGGTCGTCGTCGTCGCGGCTCCCGGCCTGGTCACCCGGGTCGACCCGCTGGCGGCCGACCCGCTGCGGGCGCTGGCCCCGCCCGGCGCGGGCCATCCGCTCGGCACCGACCACCTCGGCCGCGACGTGTTCGCCCGCGTCGTGTACGGCGCACGCCACTCGCTCGGCATCGGGGTCCTCGCCACCGCGCTCGCGGTGGGCGCGGGCGCGCTGCTCGGCCTGGCCGCCGGGCTGGCGACCCGCCTGGCCGGTGAGGCGCTGGCCCGCCTGTTCGACGTGCTGTCGTCCTTCCCCGAGCTGCTGCTCGCGCTCCTGGTGATCGCGATCACGGGCCCGGGCACGTGGAACGTCGTCGCCGCGATCGGGATCGCCCAGATCCCCACGTACGCGCGGGTGGTCAGGGCGCAGACGTTCGTCGTGCGCCGCTCCGGCTACGTCGAGCAGGCGGTGACCTTCGGCCACTCGCGGGCCCGCGTCGTCGCCCGGCACGTGCTGCCCAACGTCGTGGGGCCCGTCCCCGTGCTGGCCACGATGGGGCTCGGCCAGGCCGTCATCGCCACCTCGGGCCTCAGCTTCCTCGGCATGGGCCCGCAGCCGCCCGCCCCCGAGTGGGGCACCATGCTGGCCGAGTCGCGGGACTACCTCCGCGTGGCCTCCTGGGTGGCCTTCTCGCCGGGAGTGGCCCTCACCCTGTCGGTCGTGTGCCTGACGGTCGCCGGGCGGCACCTCCAGCGGCGTTTCGAGGGAAGGACACCATGACAGAGCTGGCGATCACCCGTGCCGACTCCGCCCCCGACCCCGCCTCCAACCCCGCCGCCGGTCCGCCGCTCGTCGCGGTGGAGGACCTGCGCGTCTCGTTTCCCGCCGCCGGCGTCGAGGCCGTACGCGGGCTGTCGCTGTCGATCGCTCCGGGGGAGTGCGTCGCCCTGGTCGGCGAGTCGGGGTCGGGCAAGAGCGTCACGGCCCGCGCCCTCATCGGCCTGGCCGGTTCCGGCGCGCACGTGCGGGCGTCGGCCTTCCGCGCCGGCGGCGAGGACGCACTGACCTTCGGCCCGCGCGAGTGGCGCCGCCTGCGCGGCCGGTTCGCCGGGCTGGTCCTGCAGGACGCCCTGGTCTCGCTCGACCCGCTGCGCACCGTGGGGGCGGAGATCACCGAGGTGCTGGCCGAGCACGACGTGGTGCCCCGCCCGGCCCGCCCGGAGCGTGTCCGGGCGCTGCTGGAGGCCGTGGGCGTCCCGGACCCCGAGGTGCGCGTGCGGCAGCACCCGCACCAGCTCTCCGGCGGGCTGCGGCAGCGGGCCCTGATCGCCTCCGCCATCGCCGCGGAGCCGGAGCTGATCATCGCCGACGAGCCCACCACCGCCCTCGACGTGACCGTGCAGGCCCAGATCCTGCGGCTGCTCGCGGACCGGAAGGCGGCCGGGACGGCGCTGCTGATGATCAGTCACGACCTCGCCGTGGTGGCCGCGGTCGCCGACCGCGTCCTGGTCATGAAGGACGGCCTGGTGGTCGAGGAGGGCCCGGCACGGGAGGTGCTGACGGCTCCGCGGCACGACTACACCCGGGCTCTGCTGGCCGCCGTGCCCTCCGCGTCTCCTGGGCACCGCCGGTCTGCTCGCTCCCCGGGGGCCGCCCCGCGCGGTCCCGTGCTCGCTGGCACGGGACTGTCGGTCGCGTACGGCTCGCGCAGGGCCGTGGACGACGTCTCCTTCCGCCTGCACGCGGGGGAGACGCTCGGCGTCGTCGGCGAGTCGGGGTCGGGCAAGACGACCCTCGCGCGGCTGGCCCTCGGCCTGCTCGCGCCGGACGCGGGCGAGGTGACCCTCCGGGGAGGCCCGTGGAGCGCCCTGCCCGAGCGACGGCGGCGCCCTCTCCGCCCGGCCGTCCAGGTGATCGCGCAGAACCCGCTGGACTCCTTCGACCCGCGCCACACCGTGGGCCGCCTGGTCGCTGACCCGCTCTCCGCGCTGCCGAAGCGGCGGCGCCGGGAGCGTGCGGCCGAACTGCTCGGCCGGGTCGGGCTGCCGCCCGAACTGCTCGGCCGGCGCCCGCGCGAGCTGTCCGGCGGCCAGCGGCAGCGTGTGGCCATCGCCCGCGCGCTCGCGTCCCGGCCCGAGGTGCTGATCTGCGACGAGCCCGTCTCCGCCCTCGACGTGTCGATCCAGGCCCAGGTGCTCGACCTGCTGGCCGAGATCCAGGCCGAGGACGGGACGGCGCTGCTGTTCATCTCCCACGACCTGGGAGTGGTCCGCCACCTGAGCGACCGCGTCATGGTCATGAAGGACGGCCGCGTGGTGGAGGAAGGGGACGCAGGCGAGGTCTTCCACCACCCCCGGCACCCGTACACCCGGGAGTTGCTCGCGGCCGTGCCCCGGCTCCCCGAGTGAACGGCCGGCGCCTCCGGAGGCGTTGACAACCTGAGGACACCTCAGGTTGACTTCGGTGAACCTGAGGAAACCTCCGGATATCCCCCTTTCGCGAAGGAGAGGACCTTGGCCGAGGGAATCGCCGTCTCCGTGCACGACACCGCCCCCGTCTGGCGCGGCGACACCGCGGGCGACGCGCTGCGCCGTTCCGTCCATCTGGCCCAGGCCGTCGAGGCTCTGGGATACCGGCGCTACTGGGTGGCCGAGCACCACAACACGCCCGCGCTGGCGACGTCGAGCCCGGCCGTGCTCGCCGGGTCCGTCCTCGCGGCGACCTCCACCATCCGCGTCGGCTCCGGCGCGGTGCTGCTGCCCAACCACTCGCCGTACGTGGTGGCCGAGCAGTTCGGCGTGCTTGCGGGGCTCTACCCGGGCCGGGTCGACCTCGGGCTCGGCCGCGCCCCCGGCGGCTCGGAGGAGGCCGCGGCCCGCCTCGGCGACCCGCGCCGGCTCGACTTCGGCGACGCGCTGCGCGAGCTCGGTGAGTACTTCTCCGGTGGCAGCGGCGGCGTGCGCGCGATCCCCGAGCCGGGCATCCCGCCCGAGATGTGGCTGGTCGGGTCGAGCGCCTCCAGCGCCGCCTTCGCCGGTCACCTCGGCCTGCCGTACGTGTACGCGCACGCGATCGTGGGCGGCGGGGCGCCGGAGGCGCTGGAGGCGTACCGGCAGGCGTTCCGGCCCTCTCCGGCTCTGGCCGGACCGCACGCCTGCGTGGCGGTGATCGCGGTGGTGAACGACAGCGACGAGCGCGCGCACCGGCTCGCCGCCTCCTTCGTGTACGGCCAGATCCTCATGCGCACGACCGACCCGGCCACCGTCCTGCCGACGGAGGAGGAGACGGCCGCCCACCGGTTCACCGCCGCCGAGGAGCGGTTCCTGCGTGAGAGGATCGGCCCGCAGTTCGTGGGCAGTCCCGAGCGCGTCGCCCCCCGCCTCGGCGACCTCCTGCGCCGCACCCGCGCGGACGAGCTGTTCGTCCTCACGCAGGTGCCCGACCACCAGGCCAGAATCCGCTCCTACGAACTGATCGCCAAGATCGTCTCGTCTCTGTAGCCTCTTGGGCGTCGTCGCCGGTCCGGCGAGGGTCAGTCGTCGCGGGTGGTGATGCCCTCCAGCACCAGCTGCAGGAAGCGCGGGCTGCCGTCTCTGCCGGAGGCGGCCTGCTCGCGCACCCAGGCCGCGCCGCTGAGGAGGTCGAACAGCTCCTCGGGCGTGAGGTCGGGCCGCACCCTGCCGGCCGCCTGGGCGGCGCGCAGCAGGTCGGCGCCGCCGCGGTGCATCGCGGCGCACATGGCGTGGGAGGGGGTGCCCTCGTCGTACATGCTCCGGGCGAGGATGCCGACAAGGCCGCGGAAGGTGCTGAAGTGCACGACGGCCTCGCGCATCCACTCGGTCAGCGCGTCGAGGGGATCCGGCCGGGCGGCCAGACGTTCGGCGTGGGCGACGAGGTTTTCCAGGCCGTCGCGGGTGGCGGCCTCCACGAGTGAGGCACGGGTGGGGAAGTGCCGATACAGGGTGCCGATGGCGACGCCCGCCTGGCTCGCGATGTCCTCAAGCGAGGCGTCGGCGCCCGAGGATTCGAACGCCTTGCGCGCGGCGGCGAGGATGGCGTCGTAGTTGCGCCGGCCGTCCGCGCGCTTCGGGCGCTGGGCGATGTAGGGCTTGCCGTCCACCGGTACCTCCCGCTTGACATCCTGAGGTTACCTCATCTTGAATTCACATCATCAACCTGAGGCAACCTCAGCATAATTGCGCCGCCTAACCTGAGGAACCCTCGCCTTGTCGCCCGCCGCATCGGGCGGACCCTGGAGGTTTCCATGAGCACAGACAGCACCACGAGTACGGACGGCTCCACGAGCACGGACGGCACCACCGCGAACGGCGACGTCCCGGCCGGACCGCCCCAGGCCGGACGCGAGCCGGCGTGGGCCCTCGCGCTCGCGGCGATCGTCGGCGCCGAGTTCATGCTCCAGCTCGACGGCACGATCGTGAACGTCGCGCTCCCGGCCCTGCAGTCCGACCTCCACCTGTCCGTGGCCGGGGGATCGTGGGTGCCCAACGGGTTTCTCCTCGCCTTCGGCGGGCTCCTGCTGTTCGCCGGCCGCCTCGGCGACGCCCTCGGGCACCGGAGGGTGTTCCTCGCCGGGATCGGACTGGTCGTGGTGGCGTCGCTGGTCGCCGGCCTCGCGCCGAACGTGGAGGTGCTGCTCGCGGGCCGGGTCCTGCAGGGCGCCGGCGCCGCGATCGCCGGCCCCACCGGACTGGCGCTGCTCGCGATCGTCTTCACGGGCGACCGGCAGCAGCGCGCGTTCGGGCTCTACTCCACCGTGACCGGGCTCGGCGCCTCCGCGGGCATGGTGCTGGGAGGCGTGCTGACCTGGGCGGGGGACTGGCGCTGGAGCCTGCTGGTCAACGTGCCGATCGGACTGGTCGTCATCGCGCTCGCCGTCCGGGCGCTCGGCCTGCGCGACGAGGAGACCCGGTCCCGCTCGCTCGGTTTGCCCCGTGTTCCTGGAATGCGCAGCGCACTGCTCAGCACCGCGACGCTCGCCGCCGCCGTGTACGGCCTCGTCCACGCCGCCGAGAAGGGCTGGGGCGACCGCTGGACCCTGACCGCACTCGGCGCCGCGGTCGTGCTGGCCGCGGTGCTGCTCCTGGTGGACCGGCGGGCCGCCGAGCCGTTGCTGCCCCTGGCCGTCCTGGCCGGGCGGGAGCGGGCCGGTGCCTTCGCCGGCCTGCTGCTGCTCGCGGCGGTCCTCACCGGCTTCCTGATCTACCTGGTGCAGTATCTCCAGGGGGTGCTTCACCTCGACGCGCTGCGCAGCGGCCTGGCCATCCTGCCGTTCGGCCTGGCGCTACTCGTCAGCACGCAGATCCTCACCGCCCGCATCGCCGCGGTCGGCCTCAAGACCCGTGCGCTGGTCGGCTTGGCGGTGGTGCTCGCCGGGGCCGCCTGGCTGACCCGTCTCGACGGCGGCAGCGCCTACGCCGCCGACGTGCTGCCGGCCCTCGTGGTCATGGGGCTGGGCGTCGGAGTGGCGATCATCCCCCTCAACATGATCGTCCTCACCACCGCCCCGGCCGAGTACGCGGGGGTCGCCGCCGGACTGCTGCAGACCGCGCTCACCATCGGGGGTTCGCTCGGCCTGGCCGCCATGCTGATCCCGCTCGGCACGGACGGTCTCGCCGAGGGCATCTCGTCGGTGTTCGCCTGGGCCTGCGGCGCGCTGGTGGCCGCCCTGCTCGTCGCGGCCGCCTCCTGGTACCGCCCGGGGGTGCGGGGCTGACGGGATGCCGGCGACGCGGCCCGGATCCTGGGCTGACGCGCCGCACCGCCCGAGCCGGCCGGCTCGGGCGGTGCGGCCGCTCACGACGCCTTCGCGTAGCGGCTGGCGGGGCGGGCCAGGCCGAGCCGTCCACGCAGGTCCGCCGTGTCGTACGCCGTCCGGAACACGCCCGCGTCCTGCAGGGCGGGCACCAGGCCACGGGTGATCGCCGACAGGTCGTGGGGCAGCACGCCCGGCCGGAGGCGGAATCCCTCCAGTCCCGCCTCCCGCCAGTCGAGCAGCAGCCCGGCGAGCTCCTCCGGGGTGCCGGTGAAGATGTGGGCGTCCGAGCCGAGCTCGGCGCCGTCGAGGTCGTCCAGCCGCGCCTTACGGCCGGCCGCGTCGCGGGCGTCGAGGAAGACCACCAGATCCGCGAAGATCCGCAACGAAGGCTCGGTGCGCCCGACGGCCACCTCCGCCGCCCGGACGCTCTCGACGATCGCGGTGGCGTCCTCCCGGTCGCGCGGCGTGACGAACACGACGTCGGACGCCCGGGCCGCGAACTCGTACGGCAGCGCGGCGTGGGCGAGGGAGGCGACCAGCGGCTGGCCCTGCGGGGAGCGCGGCGTGATCGAGGGGCCCTTCACGCTGAACCACTCGCCGTGGAAGTCGATGTAGTGCAGCTTGTCGCGGTCGATGAACCGGCCGGTCGCGACGTCGCGGATCTCGGCGTCGTCCTCCCAGCTGTCCCACAGGCGGCGGACCACCTCGACCGCGTCGGCGGCCTCGGCGAACAGGTCCCGCAGGTGCTCGCGGAAGACGGGATCCCGGTCGCCCCAGTAGTCCTGCGGCGGGAACGGGGGGCGGCGGCCGAAGTGCGCGACGTGGTCGGGGCGGCCGGAGATCTGGGGCCGCCAGCCGGCCCTGCCGCGGCTGACGTGGTCGAGCGAGGCGATGCCGATCGCGACGTGGAACGGCTCGGTGTGGGTCGTGCCGGCGGTCGGGACAAGGCCGATCCGCGAGGTCAGCGGGGCCACGCGCGACGCGAGCAGCACCGCGTCGAGCTGCCCGCGCACCTGGTCGAGCCGCCCGTCCTGCTCGTTGAGCAGGGAGGACTGGAGGCCGGGTGCGTCTTCGAAGGTGACGAAGTCGAGCAGGCCGCGCTCCGCCTCCGCGACGAGCCCGGCCCAGTAGCCGGGGGTGAACAGCCGGTCCGGCTGCGCGCCCTCGGCCCGCCACGCGGCCGGGTGCCAGCCCGCCCCGTCCAGCGCCACGGCGAGATGCAGCGTCATGAGTTCTCCTCGATACGGTTCGGAGTGCGGGGGGCGAGGCCGAGGTGGTCGCGGAGGGTGGGCCCGGTGTAGTCGGCCCGGAACACGCCCTTCTCCTGCAGCAGCGGGACGACCTTGTCGACCAGGTCGTCCAGCCCGCCGGGGGTCAGGTGGGGGACGAAGATGAAGCCGTCGGCGGCGTCGGTCTGCACGAAGTGGTCGATCTCGTCGGCCACCGCGCGCGGCGTGCCGATGAAGGTCTGCGGCGTGGAGACCTCGATGGCGAGCTCCCGGATCGACAGGTTCTTCTCCTCGGCGAGGGCGCGCCACTTGGCCACCAGCTCGCCGCGGTCGCCCCGGAACGCCGCGTGGCCCTTGGACACGCCCTCGTCCAGGTTCGGCTCGACGTCGGGCAGCGGGCCGTCCGGGTCGTATCCCGACAGGTCGCGGCCCCACACGGCCTCCAGGAAGTAGATCGCCGTCTGCGGGCTGACCTGCGCGCGGCGGATCTCGGCGGCCCGTTCCGCGGCCTCCGCCTCGGTGTCGCCGAGCACGTACGTCACCGCGGGCAGGATCTTCAGGTCCTCGGGACGCCGCCCGTACGCCGCCAGCCGGCGCTTGACGTCACGGTAGAAGGCACGGCCGTCCTCCAGCTTGCTGTGCCTGCTGAAGATCACGTCGGCCGAGGACGCGGCGAACTCCCGGCCCTCGTCGGAGTCGCCGGCCTGGATGATCACCGGGTGACCCTGCGGGCCCCGCGGCACGTTGAACAGGCCGGAGATGTCGAAGTGCCGGTCACGGTGCCGGAAGGGGGAGACGCCGCCGGGCCGGAGGAACAGCCCCTGATCCGGGTCCGCGGCCACCGCGTCCGGCGCCCAGGAGTCCCACAGCTCCCTGGCGGTCTCCAGGAACTCCCTCGCCCGGGTGTACCGGTCGGCCTCGGCCAGGAAGCCGCCCCGGCGGAAGTTCTCCCCCGTGAAGGCGTCGAAGCTGGTCACCACGTTCCACGCGGCCCGGCCGCCGCTCAGGTGGTCGAGCGTGGCGAGCCGTCGCGCCACCTCGTACGGTTCGTTGAAGGTGGAGTTCACCGTCGCGGCGAGCCCCAGGTGGGTGGTGACGGCGGCCAGGGCGGAAAGGACCGTGAGCGACTCCGGGCGTCCCACGACGTCCAGGTCGTGGATGCGTCCCTTCGCCTCGCGCAGCCGCAGTCCTTCCGCGAGGAAGAAGAAGTCGAACTTCCCGCGTTCGGCGGTCGTGGCCAGGTGGCGGAACGAGTCGAAGTCGATCTGGCTGCCCGATGCGGGGTCTGACCAGACCGTCGTGTTGTTCACGCCGGGAAAGTGCGCGGCGAGATGGATCTGCTTGGTCACGGGGGACTCCTGATGTCTCGACCCGATATAACCCTATTATCAAAGTAGGAATACAGGGTTTTATCGTCAATCGTCATCGTCGACTGCCGTCGTACGGAAAAGGGGAGTGTGACTACGGGGGTGACGGGCGCGCACCCGGCGGCGGCCCGGACGGCCTGCCTGGGCATACGCACGGGCTCGGCGCCGCCGGGCGGATGCGCCGTGCGGTCAGGACGTCGTCCGGACCGGGCCGGTCCACTTCAGCTCGGGCAGGTTGACCACGATCGCCTCCTGGGTGCTCCGGGCTATGACGACGACGGCTTCCAGATCGGGGTCCGGGTTCTCCTCTCGATGCGGCACGAACGGGGGCACGAAGATGTAGTCGCCCGGCTTCGTGTCGATGCGCACCTCGTGCGGCTCCTCGGCGTCGACGTCGAGGAACACGAACGACGGTGTGCCGCTGACCACGTAGATCGCGGTCTCTGAGTCGCCGTGGTGATGGTCGGCGGAGACGGTCGCCGGAGCCACGTGGGTCTGGCCCATCCACAGCCGGCGCGAACCGACGGTGGCGCCGCTGATGGCGGCCTGGCGGCGCATCCCGCCGGTCTGCGCGGTGCCGGAGGCGAGATCGGCCGGAACCACATGATGCAGCCTGCGGTGGAACGGGTCTTCGGGAAGGATGACGCTCACCCGTCCATCCTCCCTCCCGCATCGGCGGGCGCCGCGGCCGCACACGGTGTCTTCGCGCTCACGCGACCGGCACGTCGGCGGGCACGCGGACGGTGGTGAACGTCGTCCGCCGGCGGAGACGGAAGCCGAGCGCCTCGTATACCCGGATCGCCGGGGTGTTGCTCGCGGCGGCGTGCAGGAACGGGGTCTCGCCGCGGGCGCGGATGCCGGCGGCGACGGCCAGAACCAGCCGCGCCGCCAGGCCCTGGCGGCGGAAGGCCGGATCGGTGCAGACCGCACTGATCTCCGTCCACCCGGGCGGGTGCAGTCGCTCCCCGGCCATCGCGACCAGCGCGCCGCCACGACGGATGCCCAGGTAGGTGCCCATCTCGATGGTGCGCGGCCGGAACGGGCCCGGCTGCGTGCGCGCGACGAGGTCCAGCATCTCCGGCACGTCCGCCGCCTCGAGACGCACCGCCTCGTCGTCCGGCACCGGGACCACGTCGTCGCCGACCAGTTGCACTCCCGCGCCGTGCGCCACCACCTCCCACCCGTCCGGCGGCCCGACGGCGCCACCGGTGACCGGGACCGTCACGCCGGGCCCGGCGAGCACGGCGAGGTCGTTCCAGTCCGAGAGGCCGGGGTCGTCGGGCAGCGCGAAGAACGGGCAGACGTCGTCCGGGTAGCGCAGGGCGTTGCCGTACCGTTCCGCGAAGCGCGCGTGCGGGCCGGTCAGCGCCGCCCACGCCGGGTTGTCCAGGAGGTGCCGGTCGCTCACCGCGGCTCTCCCCGTGACACCTCGCCGTGGCCGCCGCTCACGCGCCCACCTCGATGACCTTCTCGTCGCGGGCGCGGCCGCCGGGGCCGCCGTACGGGGTGAACACGCATGCCTTCGGCATGGGACCTCCTGTCGTTCGTCCTCCTGTGGAGGCATTCTAGAGCAATTCCTACTAAACAAGTAGGTCTTGACGGTATATCCATGCCTGTGCTGAAGTCAGAGGCATGTCGGATGCCCGCGATCAGCGCGGTCGCCGGGAGGGTCGCTCCATGACTGTCCGGCCCTTCGCGCTCAGTAACGTCCATTCACCTACCGCCACGGAGGCATGATGACCGCGCCCGCCGTGCTGGAGGAGACGGCGGCGGGATCCGCCGGCTCTCTGACCGTCATCAAGGCGCGTCACCCCGGGCGCTGGATCGCCGGCGCCGTGGTGGCGGTGCTGCTGGCGATGGCGGTCAACGCGCTGATCACCAATCCGGCCTGGGACTGGCCGGTCGTCGGCGCGTACCTGTTCCATCCCTCGGTGCTGCACGCGGTGCTGTTCACCGTGGAGCTGACCGCGCTCGGCATCGTGCTCGGCTTCCTGCTGGGGACCGTGCTCGCGCTGATGCGGCTGTCCCGCGTCCCGCTGCTCGCCTCGGTGGCCTGGGGCTACGTGTGGCTGTTCCGCTCGGTGCCGCTCATCCTGCAGTTGCTCTTCTGGTACAACCTCGCCGCCCTGTACAAGCAGATCTCGTTCGGGGTGCCGTTCGGGCCCGCGTTCTTCTCCGTCGGCTCGATGGACCTGATCGGACCGGTGACGGCCGCCGCGCTCGGCCTGGCGCTGCACCAGGCGGCGTACGCCGCGGAGATCGTGCGCGGCGGCTTCCTGTCGGTGGACCCGGGCCAGCTGGAGGCGGCGGCCGCGCTCGGCATCCCGAGGGCCAGGCAGATCTTCCGGATCCAGCTTCCGCAGGCCATGCGGTCGATCGTCCCGGCCGCGGGCAACGAGATCATCGGCCTGGTCAAGGGCACCTCGGTCGTCTACATCATGGCGCTGCCCGAGCTGTTCTACCAGGTGCAGGTGATCTACAACCGCAACGGCCGGGTGATCGCGATGCTGCTGGTGGCCGCGATCTGGTACCTCGTCCTCACCACGGTGCTGTCGGCCGCGCAGTACTACGTGGAACGCAGGTTCGGCCGGGGCCTCGCGCGGGGCCTGCCGCCCACACCGCTGCAGCGGGTGCGCCGGATCCTCACCGTACGGCGGCAGCGCCCGGCCGGGGGCGGAGGCGGGCGGCGATGAGCACTCCCATGGTCGACGTGCGCGGCGTGCACAAGAGCTACGGCCCGCTGGAGGTCCTGCGCGGGGTGGACCTGCAGGTCCAGCCCGGGGAGGTGACGGTGATCATCGGTCCTTCCGGGTCGGGCAAGTCGACGCTGCTGCGCAGCATCAACCACCTGGAGAAGATCGACCGCGGGTACGTCGCCATCGACGGCGAGTTCGTCGGCTACCGGCGGTCCGGAGACCGCCTGTACGAGCTGCGGGAACGCGAGATCCTGCGCCGGCGCACCCACATCGGCTTCGTCTTCCAGAACTTCAACCTGTTCCCCCATCTCACCGTCCGGGAGAACGTGACCGAGGCCCCGGTCTCGGCCCAGGGCCGCCCCCGCGCGGAGGTCGAGGCGCTGGCGGCCGAGCTGCTGGAGCAGGTGGGCCTGTCCGACAAGGCCGACGCCTATCCCCGGCAGCTGTCCGGGGGACAGCAGCAACGCGTCGCGATCGCCCGGGCCCTGGCCCTGCGGCCCAAAGTCGTGCTGTTCGACGAGCCCACCTCGGCGCTCGACCCCGAGCTGGTGGGCGAGGTGCTCGAAGTGATGAAGGCGCTCGCCCGCAGCGGCACCACCATGATCGTCGTGACCCACGAGATCGGCTTCGCCCGCGAGGTCGCCGACACCGTGGTCTTCATGGACGCCGGCCAGATCATCGAGCAGGGCCCGCCCCCGCAGGTGCTCGACCGGCCGAGGCACGACCGTACCCGCGCCTTCCTCGGCAAGGTGCTCTGACCCCCTCAAGGAAATCGCATGTCATCCGCATCCCGATTAGCCGCACTCACCGTGTCCGCCCTGCTGCTGCTCGCCGCCTGCGGCACGGTCCCCGGCGACGCCGCGACCGACGCCGCTCCCGTTTCGCGGGGCTCGGCGGAGTCCGGCGCCCTAAAGATCAACACGAGCCCGGAGCAGGACCGGATCCGGGCGCAGAAGGTGGAGGCGATCGCCGCCGCGGTGCCCGCCGAGATCCGGGCCAAGGGGGAGTTCCTGGTCGGCACCTCCACCTTCGAGCCGCCGCTGTCGTTCGTCGCCGACGACAACGTCACGCCGATCGGGGTGGAGGAGGACATCGCCTCCCTCGTCGCCGACGTGCTCGGCCTGAAACTGCGCATCGAGGCCACGTCGTGGGAGAACCTGTTCCTCGCGGTGCGGTCCGGCAAGTACGCCGCCGGCTTCTCCAACATCACCGTCACCGAGGAGCGCAAGGACATCTACGACTTCGCCACCTACCGGCTGGACCAGCTGGCATGGGAGGTGCCGAAGGACAGCACGATCACGTCGATCGCCAAGCCGGCCGACGTCGCCGGGCTCAGCGTGGCCGTGGGCTCCGGCACCAACCAGGAGAAGATCCTGCTGGGCTGGGACGAGCAGAACCGCGCCGCGGGGCTGAAGCCCGTCCAGATCCAGTACTACAAGCAGGTGGCCGACACCCACCTGGCGCTCAAGTCCGGCCGGATCCAGGCGTACTTCGGGCCCAACCCCACCTCCGCGTACCACGCGGCGGTGAGCGGCGACACGAAGATCGTCGGCACCTACTCCGGCGCCGGCCCCACGCTCCAGGGGCTGATCGCCGCGATGACGCAGAAGGGCAACGGGCTGGCCAAGCCGATCGCCGACGCCCTCAACGCCCTCATCAAGGACGGCACCTACGCCAAGGTCCTCGCCCGCTGGGGCCTGTCCAACGAGGCCGTCCCCGAATCCCTGGTCAACCCGCCCGGCCTGCCCCGCGAGCAGTAGGCCCCGCCGAGCACCGGCTCACACCGCGCCGCCGTTCCCCGGCACGCGCCTCCGGCGCCGCGCCTCCCGGAGGAGAGCGGCGGCGTGGTGTGTTCTGCGGTCCGCGTATGGTGCGCGGCGCGGCGGCGGTTCCCGGACTGGATCTCCAGGGCAGGGGTCCGCTCATGTCCACCGTCTCGACGCCGGGGAGGGTCACCGCTTCGGTGAGCGCCTTCCCCAGCGGATGGTGCCCGAATTCCCGCGAATAGCTAAATATCGTCACTTATGCCACTCCATCATCCGGCACTCATCCGCGCGAAAGCAGTCCGGTAGGCGGCGACCATCGCGGAGCGGCCACGACGTACCCCCGGCCCCGCCTCTGCGGCTTATGGGACTCGGCTCACCATTCCCGGCCGGCGATCAACTCCTCCGCGTCCGCCTCCGCGAACCCGTATGCCGACGCCACGAACCAGAAGTCTTCGGCGATCGCCTCTCGTGCGAAAGTCTCGATCTCACTGCCGGCCGCCTCGAACTCCGCCTCCAGCGCGTTGAACTCCTCCGTCGCGGCCTCCGTGAGCACGTACAGCGCCGCCAGGTCCAGCGGCCGCTCGGCCTCGATCCGCTCGCAGAGCCGCAGGAGGATGGCTTTCCCCTTGTCGACGACGTGATCGGGAAAGTACTCGTCCTCATACATGCCCTTGAGAAAGGCATGCTCGGCCACCTGCCGGTTCGTCGGCTCCACCGCGATCTCCCATTCCGTCGACAGCTCGGTGATCCGATGCTGCACTACGCCACCGACAACATCTGCCCAATCTGGGGCGACACGGGCAAGCGTGAGCCGGATCCCTTTTGCGGTTGTGCCGACAAATGCCGATACGACAGAGTCTTTCCGATCACTGTTGTGGATCTACATCGACATGGGAGGAAACGGAATGGCGGGGCGCCCGTACACGCGGCTGAAGAATCCGGTCAGGCGGACGCGGGGACCCCTGGCGCTGTTCTCGGCGGCGCTGGCGTCGTCCCTCCTGGTCGCGGTCCCCGCGGCGGCCGCCCCGGCGACCGGTGCCAGGACGGTCCTGGCGAAATCCGAGGCTTCCACGGCCGGGATCGCGAAGGACGACCTCCTGGCACGGCTCAGGGCCGTCCCCGGTCTCCGCGTGGTGTCGGTGAAGAAGGGGCAAGCGAAGGGCTACAAGGACTACACCCTCACCTTCACCCAGCCGGTGGACCACCGGAACCCGCGCGGCGGCACGTTTCAGCAGCGGCTCACTCTCTCGCACCGATCGGTGGACCGGCCCGTGGTCCTCTACACCAGCGGATACTTCATGCCGGAGAAGGTGCGGCTCCAGGAGCCCACCTATCCGCTCGACGCCAACCAGCTCTCCGTCGAGCACCGCTTCTTCGGCGCCTCGCTTCCGAAGCGGAAGGACTGGGCGAAGCTCGACATCTGGCAGGAGGCGAGCGACGAACACGCGATCGTCGAGGCGCTCAAGCAGGTCTACGGCGGCGCCTGGATCGGCACGGGGGCCAGCAAGGGAGGCATGACCGCCGTCTACCACCACCGGTTCTATCCGGGCGACCTCGACGGAGTCGTGGCCTATGTCGCGCCCGACGACGCGGTCAACGCCGACGACCGCGTCTACGAGCGGTTCTTCGCGACCGTGGGCACGCCGTCGTGCCGGGCCGCCCTGCGTACCGTGCAGCGGGAGGCGCTCAAACGTCGCAAGAGCCTGGTCCCCCGGCTTACGGCCATGGCCAGGCGCGAGGGCCTCACCTTCCGCCGCACCATCGGCACGGCCGACCGTTCCTTCGAGATGAGCGTGCTCGACTCCGCCTGGACGTTCTGGCAGTACTTCCGGCAGCAGGACTGCAAGGGCATCCCCGGCGAGAAGGCTTCCGACGCCGCCATCTTCCGATGGGTGGACAAGATCCAGACCTGGGAGCTGTACACCGACCAGGGCATCGAGCCGTACCTGCCCTACTACTACCAGGCGGCCACCCAGCTCGGCTGGGCGTCCCTGAGCTTCGCCCACCTCAAGGGTCTGACCCGGTATCCGGGGCTCTACCAGCCGAACTCGGTGCTGCCCGCGTCCCTCCGCTCCCGCTTCGACGGCAGGGCCATGCGGGACGTGGACGCGTGGGTGACCCGGCAGGCGAGCCGGATGATGTTCGTCTACGGCGGGCGGGATCCCTGGAGCGCCGAGCGGTTCACGCCGAAGGGGACGGACTGCCATGTGTTCGTCGCCCCGCGCGCCAACCACGGCGCGAGCATCGGCCACCTGTCCTCTCGCGACTACGCCGAGGCCACGGACACCCTCAGGCGGTGGGCCCAGCTCACCTGAGCGCTTCCGGGCACGGATGGATCAGGGGCCTGGCCGATTCTCACAAGTCGGTAAACGCCAAGGACAAGAGCAGTATCTCGGCACCCGGCATTCGGCTCCTGACGCCCGAGCAGGTCATGAGCCTGAGTCACGCCATGCCACCCGAGTACGGGCTGTTGGTGCTTCCCGGCGGGAGGCAGCGCAGCACGCCACATCCTTCTTGGGGTCACAGGGCCGGCATGTCGTGAACCCCTGGGAATGTGAGGCCGTCTCCTATGGGGGTGCTACCGGAATACGGCAGAAACGGGCCGCGAGGTGAGATAGCCGCTGGTCAGCGTTGCGCGAGGGCTGCGTAGGCGGTGGAGCGGCCGATCTTGGGGCAGCAGGACGTATCCGTCCTTGCCGTCGACCCGGGCCCGCAAGACCTTCGCCCCGGCGCCATCGGACCCGCCGCAACGCGCCTCGTCCGGCTGCCAGGGCCGGCTCCCGCAGCGTGGAGCGCGGGGTGCGGTACTTGGCCACCGGCCGGCGCCCGGTTCCCGCATACGGCGGGGTCTGCGGCTCGGCATCGGACGGGTAGGCGGTGGTGGCGCCCTTGACGCTGACCACATACGGGATGCCCCGGGCGGTCAGCCCGAGCCGCAGCGCGGTCGCCTCGCCGTATCCGGCGTCGGCGACCACCAGCGGCGGGACCAGCGCCCAGGCGGCCAGCTCATCCAGCATGTCCAACGCGAGCTGCCACTTGGGGCGGTGCCGCACCTGCTCGGGGATCGCACAACGCCGCCGCCGCTCAGCGATCCGCTCCGCCTGCCCCTCATCCTCGGCCAGAGCGTCGTCCCAGCTGTCGGGCAGGAACAACCGCCAGTTCAGCGCCGCCGAGCAGGTGTCGGTGACCGCGTGCACGCTGACCGCGATCTGGCAGTTTGCGACCTTGCCCGCCGTGCCGGTGTACTGCCGGGCCACCCCCGGGGAGGCGTCCCCGTCCTTGACGTGCCCGGTGTCGTCCAGCACCCACGCCTCGGGGGCGACCAGATCGACCGCCCGGAGGGCAAGACGCCGCCGTGCCGCGCCGCAGCCACCCTTGCCGGCGTCGGCATTCTGCTCGCCAGCACCCCGGCCGGCCGCGGCCCAGCCCGTCGGCACCGGCGACCTCATGTCCGTCAACCCCCTCGGCAACGAGGCCACCCAACTCGTGGGCAACACCGCCAAGACCACCACTGGCATCCTCGACAACACGCTTCGGGCTGATCCTGGCGTTCAGAGCTGGCTGTGGTCCCGGTCGTACGAGTACATCCCGCCGTCGGGGGCGAAGTACCTGAAGGCGAGAGGGGCGCCAGCGGATATGTACCGGGCTATACGTCGGAGTTACCCCTCCACGCTTCGGACGTACATCTCCCGAGACGAAGGTGTTTGGCGATCGCGGTGACAGACTCCCCGCGGACGCGGCGGGCTCGGGCGATGGCCAGCACGTCGGGGTTGACCATCGCGGGCCGGCCGCCTTTGCGGCCGTGGGAGGCGGCGGCCGCCAGGCCGTCCAGGGTCGGCTCTCGGCGGTCATCGTGGTCTGCAACTGCACCAGGTGGCCGTCGTCTACCGCGGCGACTCCAGACAGTGAGGTCGATCACTCAGCGCGAAATGAAGGAATGGTCCCGCCGTAAAGATCGTTTGCCTGGCATGCTGCAACACCAGGACGCCCCGGCCGTGCGCCCCATCACCGCCACCGACATTCCCGTCGCGGTCGACACTCTCACCCGGGCCTTCGCCGACTATCCCTACACCCGGCACGTGGTCGCCGCGGACGGCCACGTGGATCGGATCCGGCGCTTCCAGGAGCTGTGCCTGACCCGCATCGGGATGGTGTACGGCCGCGTGTGGGTCGCCGAAGAGGGGCTTGCCGTCGCCGTGTGGGCCACCCCCGACCAGGATCCGTCGCCCGCGTTCGCCGAGATCGGCCCGCTGATCGGTGACCTAGCCGGTGACCGGGCGTCTGCCTTCGAGGCCGCAGAGCAGGCCGTCGCCCCGTACCGGCCGCAGGAACCGGCGTGGTTCCTCAACACCGTCGCGGTCGCACCCCAAACCCAAGGGCGGGGACTCGGCAGCGCCGTGCTGGCCCCCGGTATCGAGGCGGCCGCACGCGCCGGGTACCCGGCGTTCCTGGAGACCTCCAGCGAGCGGAACGTGGCGTTCTACGAACGCCTCGGCTTCATCGTCACTGCCGAAGTCCAGCTTCCCGACGAGGGCCCTCGCACTTGGTGTATGCGGAGGAACCCTCGGTAGAGGCGCTCTGCGCGCGAACGTGGTCCCTGCCCATGTGACACGGACCCTCGGTCGTTTCGATCATGAGAGCCACTCTCGACAAACGGCTCTCGTTTGCCACTGTGGTCCAGCGACGGGCTGCGGCACCGTCGGGCAGGTCGTCGTCGCCTTCGTAGGCGCCGGGCAGTTTCACCGCGATCCAGACGTCTTCATCGAGGAGCTTGGCGGCCTGGCGGAGCCAGGTGGCCGCCGTCAGCGCGCGGGCGGGCGGCTGCGGTGGCGGCCCGAGTAAAGTCGCCGGCGGCGGCCGCCGCCGCAGTCACGGCCAGGCCCTCGGCGAAGGAGGTGGTGTGCTGTTCGCGGAACGCTTCGGTGTAGACGCCGGTGTGGGTGCGGGTCATCGTGGTTGTCCCTCGGTCGTGGTGGGCGGAAGTTCGGGGTCATCATCGCCACCTGCGGGCGGTGGCGTGGTGGCGCTGAGCGCGAGCCGGTTGTTCATGTTCAGCCGCACTTCGCCGTAAGGGGCGATGTTGCTCCAAAACAGCGGCGTCAGGCCGCGCTGGTCGTCGGCGCTGAGGGCGACCAGGCCTTCGTCGAGGACGTCTTGGATCACCAGGGTGTTGAGGTAGACCACGGCGGCCTGCAGCACCCGCAGGCACAGCACGGAAAGCTCCTGTTCGTCGCGGCGGTTGCCCGGGATGTCGCCACCCTTGCCGAAGTAGGTGATCGAGTTTCCCGCGTTCCATGATTCGGACCACGGAACGTGGTGGAGAACTACAACGGCGTCAACGACTACATCAAGTTCGGCAAGCGCGGAGAGCTCGCCTCCAACCGGCGCGAAGAACAGGAACTGGGGATGTTGTGGCTGCACATTCTCCAGTCGGCCCTCGGTCTGATCAACACGCTGATGATCCGGGACACCCTCGCCCTACCCGAGTGGGAGAACGTCCTGACCGACGCCGACCGGCGCGGGCTCACGCCGCTGTTCCACACCACATGACCCCCTACGGTGAGATCCAGTTGCGCACCGACCGGCGCCCGGACCTCACCGACCTGCCGACGGCGTAACGCCGGACGCTCGCCCGTTCCGGCGGCAGCGCGGCTGGACCATCCCGGCGCGATGCCGGCGGGGCATCGGCGATGCTGTGGGCGTGGATTACGTGTCCAGAGTGCCGCGACCGCCGCTCGACGGGCTGATCGACGACCTTTACTACCTGGAGGGTGCGCCGCCGTACGCCCGGCTGACGCTGCCGCCGATGCCGTCGGCGTTGCTCATCGTCAACCTCGGGGCGCCGTTCCGCATCCGCGCCGGCACCGACATCGAGACGGCCGAGTACGCCGACGGCTGCGTGGTCACCATGCCCACCCGCGCGTTGGAGTTCGGCTACCCACTCCGGACCCGGTCCGTCGGCGTGCACTTCAAGCCGTGGGGGCTGGCGCCGTTCCTGCCGATGCCCGCGGCCGAGCTGCGTGACCGGCCGGTGACGGTAGAGCAGGTTTGGGGCCGGCCCGCCATTGCTGAGCTGCGAGACCGGCTGGCCACGGCGGGCGGACCGCACGAGATGCTGACGCTGCTCGAGGAGGAGCTGATTCGACGGCTGTGCGAGACCGCCGGCCTGGGGCTGGTCCGCCATACGAGCAGCGTCATCGCGGCGACCAGCGGGGCGGTGGCGATCGGCGACCTGAGCGTGGCAGCCGGTGTCAGCAGCACTCATCTGGCACAGCGGTTCAAGGAGCTCATCGGCGTCACGCCGAAGCGGCTGGCCCGCACCTACCGCTTCGCCGCCACCGTGTTCGCGATCAACCCCGCCGGACCGATCGACTGGGGCGACCTCGCCGGTGGCGCAGGCTACTTCGACCAGGCCCATTTCGGCCACGAGTTCCGGGCGTTCACCGGGCTCACGCCGACCCGGTACGTCGAAGTCCGGCGGCGGTTCCTGCGCGAACATCCCGGCCACGTGCTGGACGGCTGGCCGCTGCCGGCCGATTGATTTCTTACAAGAGCGACAGCTCACGACACGCTAATTTGGGGGCATCCCAAAGCAGAGGAGAGCCCCGTGGGCAAGGTGGTCATGTACAGCTCGGTGTCGGTGGACGGCTTCGTCGCGGACGAGAATGACCAGCCCGGACCGCTGTTCGACTGGTTGTCCAGCGGTGACGTCCCGTTGGACGAGAGCGGCGCGCTGAAGGTGTCGCAGACGTCCCACGACTACACCCGCTCGTACTGGGACCAGATCGGAGTCACGATCGTCGGCCGCCACGTCTTCGACCTGACGGACGGCTGGGACGGAAAGCCTCCGAGCGGCATCGACCACGTGGTCGTCGTGACGCACCGGCCGGAGCCCGAGGGCTGGGACCCCGAGGCGCCGTTTCACTTCGTCGACGGCGTCGAGGCAGCCGTGGCCAAGGCGCAAGAGCTTGCGGGTGACCGCTTGGTCGAGGTCGCCGCTGGCGACGTCGGTGGCCAGGTGCTTGCCGCGGGCCTGATCGACGAGGTGCGCATGGACGTCGTACCCGTCGTGTTCGGGTCCGGCAAGCGCTACTTCGGGTCGGTCCACGCGCAGCACCTGTTGGAGGATCCCGACGTGATGATTCAGGGCAACCGGGTGCTTCACCTGCGCTATCGGGTGCGCCGTTGACCGATCTGAGCGGGTACGCGAAGAAGTCCACTGCGAACGGTGACACAAGATCGGGCCTCCGGCTGTGTTTGCCGCATCGCTGTCCCTGGTCGGGCAGCCGACACCGATCCGCCCCAGCAGCTCACCTGCGGAAAGTAACTCAAGATCACTATGGTTGCCGATTTCCGTCGTATCGTGGCCGACCCCCGAACGGACTTGGCCTGAGCGTGGCCTCGGGACTTTGGGCCCGATCAAACGCGCCGACGCCGCCCTCCCATCAGAGCTTCTGATATCGATATCAGACGCTAACCTCGATCTGATGAGAGCTACCGCGTCGCCGTTGGGCAGACTCGGAACTGGTAGCCGCCGGCAGGTGAGCACCCCCTCGATCTGGACCGAGAGTCCTAGCGAAAGACCGTGCCTCTGCCGGTAACGGGGCGAGTTGATCGCTGAGGGGATGTCGTGTCCGCCACCAGGGCGTGAGCGCTGACTCATTAGGTTGCTGATGGTTCTCCCGACTGGCTGCCGAAGGCGAACGACAGGCGAAGACGGGAGATGCGGAGCTGTTTGTCGGGGCGCCGCGGCGATTGAGGAACAGCGCCGGGGCGTCGGCACCGGGCCAGGAGGCGCGGTCGGTGCGCCACCCGGTGATGGAGGTCCGCGCGGTGCCGTCCAGGAGCGGGATCTCGCGGGAGGTCTCGCCCTTGCCGGAGCGGACGATGACCTTGCCTTTGCGCGCCGAGAGCGGGACGTCGTCCAGAGCGACGAGCTCGGCGATCCGGACGCCGGAGTAGAACAGCAGCCGGCCGATGGCGCGGTCGCGGGCGAGGGGGCGGCGTTCGACGGCGCGCAGGTAGCGCTTCTGCGGGCGGGCGTCCAGGGCGCGGGGCGCGAGCTTGGGGGCGTCGTCGCGGCGGACGACGGCGGGGCCGGGTCCGAGCTGGGTGAAGAAGTGGTCCAACGCGGTGAGGTGGGCGTTGACGGTATTCGACGCGCGGCGCAGCACAGTCTTCATGTGGGTCTTGTAGTCGCGGCTGGGGCATCACGATTTGATTACCTAATGTAGTCACACGATAACTATCTGTGATTGAGTGGCGGCGTCCTGGTGAAGGCCCGTTAGCCGACGGCCTTCCCGCCGCCGACAGATGGCAGGAGCCCCCATGAGAACTCACCTCCCGCTCGTCGCCCTGGCCGCCGGGTGCACCCTGGCCGGCCTGCTGGGCACGGCCATCCCCGCCCATGCCGCCACCGGCGAAGTCGTGGTCTTCTCCACCGAGTTCCAACCGCTGGGCATCTACACCGACCCCACCGGCTGCACCAAGCTGCCCATCGCCGCCCACTCCCTGGACAACCAGACCGACGCCCCCGTCGTCGTGTACGCCGACCCGTTCTGCCTCATCCCGGGCATCACGGTCCAGCCCGGCTATGGCGCGCACCTTACGCCGGGTTCCGGAAGCTTCTCGGTGAACTAAGGCCACGGCCGCTGCCGACCACATTGGAGCACCAGGGTGCTGAGACGCCAGCGCGGTCTCGGCACACGATCTGCGCATCGTGGTGCCAATACGCGAGATGAGCACAGAAGGGCCACGACGCGAGGGTCGATGCCTTCGTGCGCGAACTCCGGGCGGTGGCGGCGTCGTCTCCTGGTAAGGGCATAGTGGCGGATCGGTCGTTGCCGGGAGGAGGACATGTAAATACGGTGAGTGACAGGTCGATTACGCAAAGTACAGACTACTGGGAGATCGCCAGTCGGCCCGCCCGGGAAGGAAGGACGATTTCGGTCTGCCTTTGCGCGACGTCCAGTCAAAGTCATCTCGTCTCAGGAGAGGAGCATTCGATGACCCGTTGGGTTCGCCTGGCCGCCGTAGCGGCGCTGGGAGCCGGGTTTGCGGCGGTTCCTGGTGCCGCACAAGCCGCGCCGGCCCCCGACTCGGTGGCACGACAGCAGCGCGCGGCACGCAGCGTCGCAGTCACGTTCAACAACACCACCAAGTGTGTGCTGACGCTGCGCGACAAGGAGCTGGACCACGGAATCTGGGTCACAGATCCCGCGCAGACGATTCAGCCCGGCGGCAGCGACAACTTCGAGACCGAGTCCGACGGATTCATGACCGGCACCGAGGCCGCGGTGAACTACCTGGCCAGCAACTGCACCCAGTCAGGCAAGCGGATCCGCTTCCACTGGGACAACCCCTACACGGGACGCAACAGCTACGACTGGGACCAGACCGACCAGGTCTTCGACACCGACTACACCGGTGGTAACGGCAACAACGCCTCCGTGACCGCCACGGTCTCGGCACCCGACTGATCCGCCGGCCTACCGGCTCTCACCCAGACAGATCACCGACCCGGTCCCGCAGCGGCGATCCCCCGCGGCCTGTTCTGGAGCCTCCTACCGGCCAGGTCAGGCCGCCGGGGACGGACCGCGCCCTCCCGGGGGCCGGTCCGGGTCGCGGCAAGGCCGGCCTCCCTGTGATCCTTCATTCCCAAGGAGTGCGCTGTGACGACAGCCGACCAGACCTACGACGCCTCCCAGCCCTCCGGCACCACGCTCAAGCCGGGCGGCATCTACCTGATCAAACAGGCCGACGGGAACAACGTGCGGGTGTACCGGCCCGAGCTGCCCAAGTGCCTACTCGACCTGGCCGCCAAGCCCGAGGCCGCCAACTACTTCCACCTGATGCCGATCAACAGCGCACGCACCACCTACTGGATCGTCAACGTCAACCGGGGCGAGCTGGTGATGCCTGAAAACCTCAGCAGCGCCGCGGACACGAACCTTGTGATCGAAACCTCCGGCCAGCAGCGAGCCTGGGCGGCCAACACCCTCACCCACTGGGGCATCGTCGGCAACGGCGTCGGCTACGAGATCACCAACGCAAGCACCAGCCTGTACGCTCGCCGCAAGAAGGCGGGCGACCCGCCGCTGGTCGTCGGGGACGACGATGAAACCCTGGCCCGGTTCACTCTCCAAAGGGTCAATCACCTGCCCAAGGTCGAGAACTTGGCCCACATCGACACCGACCCGTCCCAGATCGGTGACGTGGACCGGCTCAAGGGCTTCCAGCAGCCCAGGATGCGCACCGACGAGGTCCTCATCGGCCAGGTCGCCATCCCCTACCTGGCAATAAACGAGCCCGGTAAGGACACCACCTGGCAGGCCAAGCACAGCCCGTACTACATCGTTCGGCGCTACGGCTACTGGCAGCAGGTGCTGTACTACGAGCACGCCGGTAACAGCAACTACACCAAGACCGAAGAGGCCTACATTGGGCTGACCACTCGCAACGCGCAGGTGGTCGAGGAGACCACCAACATCCGCGTCAGCCTCGACCTCGCGTTCTCCTACGAGGGATTCTCCTCCGCGGTCAGCTCCTCCTACGAACACGAGCTGAAGGTCACCACCACCTCCGAAGAAGTCAGGGAGCAGTGGAAGAAGGTGGCCGTCAGCCGGGACTTCAAAAACGACGGGAAGCGTGTCGCCCTGTGCGTTTGGTTCCGCGGAGATCACTACACCGTCCACCGGATCGATTCGGCCGAAACCTTGATCGCCGACTGGCGCACCCTTACCGAGACTGGCCATATCGACGACGGATGGCCAAAGAACTGACTCATCCCGGCCTCGATGTCGACACGCCGTTCTCGACGGCGGCAAGGTCGTCATCAAGACCTGCGACGGGTCAGCTGCCCAGGACTGGTCCCGTCGACTGGAGGAGACCGGGTCCAGCCACGTCACCGGCTGGGCCGCCTTCCGCCCCCGCAACAACCCCAAGCTCGCCCTGACGCTGGGCACCTACATGGGCCCTGGAAGCTGGGACACCCTCTACCTCAACCGCGACCAAGACTTCTCCGACCGCCTCTGGCGCTTCCTGCGCGAGGGGGAAACCTGGTAACCCCTCCGCCAGGCCCAAGCGACGGTGGCCAGACGAGGCCTGCCCGCGACGCCCCTCGGCTGTAGGGCCGGAACGGGTGGGTGGCCGCCATCGCCTCACGCAGCCGGCCGGGATCGGGGTGCTGGCTGACGAAGGACCTGTTCTCGATGGTGTTGGCCGCGCAGCGCAGTTCGCCGAGCACGTAGCCGGCCTCGCCACGCGCCAGGGCTTCGGCGTCGGCGGCAGTCACCATGAGGTCCGGGGAGAACCAGCGGGCGCCGCTCCACCGGGGCGGCCCCGCTGGGAACTCCAGGCGGTGGTCACCAGCGGGCCGCCCGCCGAGGTCAAGGGCCACCTGGTGGGATCCGCTGCCCCAGCAGCGTGTCCGGCTCTGGTTGGACCCATCGGGCGCGGGCACCGAGACCGTGCGGGGGTCGGTGACGACGGGCTCCGACGGCGGCTTCGCGCTACGCAGGAAGGTGCCGTCGACGGGCGACTGGCAGGTCCGCTTCGACTCGCAGACCCCGGCGCAGCGCCGGTCGTGCAAGTCGCCGGTCCGCAGGCTCACCACGACCTGAGCCGCGCGTCGGTGCGGAGCAACGAGGACGGCGGGACCGACACGCCCGCGCTGACGGCGCGCCGGGGCCGCGCCACGGACATCAGGGGCCGTAGCACGCGACCACGCCCGTGAGGGCCGTGGCGATCCCGCGCCTGTCGGCCTCCGGCATCGCCTCGCCAAGGACGTCCAGCCGCGCGCAGATCTCCTCGTGCACCTTCGTGCAGAGCCGGGCGCCCTCGTCGGTGAGGGAGATCCGGCAGGCGCGGCGATCCCGGGGGTGGCTGACCCGCGTCACGAGCCCGCGCCGCTCCACCCGGTCCACGAGCCCGGTGAGGCCCGACTTCTCCAGATGGAGGAGGCGGCTGAGCTCGGTCATGCCGATCGGGCCGCCGGCCAGCACGCACAGCAACTGTGCCTGCTGCGGGGTGACGCCGTGTTCCCGGCCTACGTCGGCGAAGACGTACTGCACCACGTGGGGACATGCGCACCAGCGCGGCGGCGAACGTCAGCTCCGTGCCCTCCGTGCCCTCCGTGCCCTCCTGGGCCGGCTGGGGGACATGCACGGCAGACGGCTTGGCGGGTCTCCTGATGCTCCCCGGCATGCTGGCCATCGTCCCGGCCGGTGCGGCCGTCGGCCGCATCTCGGCGTCCCTCGGTCCGCGAGGGCCGCTGGCGTGCGGGTTCGCACTGTTCGCCGTGGGGGCGGGGCTGATGGCGCTCGGCCATGCCTCGTACTGGCAGCACCTGGTGTTCTACGCGGTCGTGGGGGCGGGCTCCGGGCTCGTGATGGGGGGGGCGCTGCCCAAGCTGATCGCCGACATCGTGCCCCTGGCCCGGACCGGCACCGCCAACGGCATCAACAACATCGCCCGGACCGTGGGCAGCGTCATCGGCAGCCAGCTCGCCGCCGCGCTGATCGCGTCCTGCCGCACCCACAGGCCGCCGCCCTCACCGCGGACGTCGCGGACGCGGACTCGGGGGAGGAGCGCATGAGTGAGCACCTGTTCCGGGCGGCGGGCTGAGCCGCGCCTACCGGTTGCCGCGCACCTCCCTCACGAGTGCCGGGGCGGTACGCCACGCCGTACGGGGCGTGGGCTTCGACCTGGCAGAAGGCTCGTCCCTTGGGATCGTGGGCGAGTCGGGCGCCGGCAAGTCCACGCTGATCCGTCTCCTGCTCGGGCTGGAACGGGTCGACGCCGGCACGGTGCGCTACCGGGGCCGGGAGGTGCGGGACCGGTATCCCCACGAGTTCTCCGGCGGGCAGCGGCAGCGCATCGCCATCGCACGCGCGCTCGCGCCGCGCCCCCGCGTCATCGTCGGCGACGAGCCGGTCAGCGCGCTTCCCAGACGTCTCGATCGTCTCGATACGCGAGACATGGTTGCTAAACCGACAATGCATGTAGGAAATTAAGGATATGTCCGGATCTGTCGCCCTGACTTTCCGCCGCGTGGTCGACTACATGCGCGTGACCAGCAACCGCTGTCGCTGACGGCCGTCCCATCACCGCGGCGCCCGGCGGCCGCATGTCCGGCCGGACCGGCCCCATCCGGTTTCCGGCGCCCTTCCCCGCTCGGAACGAGGCTCGCGCCCGCTGACATGTCCGGATGGCGTCATCCCGGACCGGGCTGACCTCGACCGATTTCTCCTGCCCTGTTCCGTCCCGTGGCTTTCGCCTGCCCGGGAACTTCACGACACCGGAGAGGCCCGGGCCGTACACGGCTGCCCGGCCTCCGACACGAAAGATGGCACATGTCTGGTTCTACGTCTTCGCTTCGGCATGCGACCGCGGACATCGAGGAGCTGCGCGGGCAGTTCCGCCCGGTCTTCGAGAAGATCGCCGAGGGCAACCTGGAACGCGAGAAGGGCCGCGTCTTCCCCTACGAGCAGGTCAGGTGGCTGATCGAGGCGCGCTTCGGCGCCGTGCGCATCCCCCGCGAGCTGGGCGGGTTCGGCGCGTCGCTGTGGCAGACCTTCGACCTCCTGCGCGAGCTCGGCGCCGCCGACCCGAACGTGGCCCACGTGTGGCGCAACCATCTGGCGTTCGTGGAGGACCGTCTGAACGCCCCGCGTTCCGAGGCCACGGACGCCTGGATCGAGAGATTCCTGAACGGCGAGTTCGTCGGCGGCGGGTGGACCGAGGCCAACAACGGGACGTACGCCAACATCCAGACGAAGCTCGTTCCCGAGGGCGACCACTGGCTCCTGACCGGCGCGAAGTACTACGCCACCGGCAGCCTGTACGCCGACTGGCTGGACGTGCTCGCGGTCAACCCCGACGGAGTGCCCACCACCGCACTCGTGAAGGCGGACCAGCCCGGCGTGAGCCTGGTCGACGACTGGAGGGGATTCGGCCAGAAGACCACGGCGAGCGGCAGCGCGAACTACTCGCGGGCCCGGGTGGAGAGCGACCACCTCTTCCCCGCCACCGACCGCTTCGCCTACCAGGGGCTCTTCTACCAGACCGCGCTGCTGGCGATCCTCGCGGGCATCACCCAGGCGACGCTGCGCGACGGCATCGCGGCCCTGAAGGCCCGAAAGCGCAACTACGGGCACGGCCTCGCCCAGAGCGCCGGCGACGACCCGCAGTTGCTGCAGGTCGTCGGCAAGGTGTCCGCCGACGCGTTCGGCGCGCAGGCCGCGCTGTCGGCCTCGACCGCCACACTGGACGAGATCGCGCACGCTCGCATCGCCGGCGACGAAGAGGCGGTGAAGCGGGCGCTTCTCGACGGGCACGTCGCCACCACGCGCGCCCAACTGGTGATCATCGAGGCGGCGCTGCGGGCCACGACCGTCGTCTTCGACGCGCTCGGCTCCTCAGGCGTATCGGAGGACCTGCTGCTCGACCGCCACTGGCGCAACGCCCGCACGCTCGCCTCGCACAACCCGCGCGTCTACAAGGAACGCATCCTGGGCGACTGGCACGTGAACGACGCCGACCCGGCCAAGGTCTACGCCATCTCCGCCGGCCAGAGCGAGTAGGCGGAGGTCCATCGATGTCCGACGTACGCACGGGTCACGTCATCCTCGGGGTCAACGTCCTGGTGCTGGGCTACCTGCCGGCCGCCTGGCAGTCAGACCTCCTCCACAAGGACTCCTTCGTCGACGGCGAGTACTGGAAGACGATCGGCCGGGTGGCCGAGCGGGCCACCCTGGACGCCGTCTTCCTGGCCGACGCGCCGGCGCTGGGGAACCCGTCCTACGACGCCAACGCCGGCCGCCTGGAGCCGACGGTCAACTGGAGCCACGTCGCCGCGGCGACCGAGCGCGTCGGCCTGATCGCCACCGCCTCGACCACCCTGAACGATCCCTTCGACCTGGCCCAGCGGCTGCTGTCCCTCGACCACCTGTCCGGCGGGCGGGCCGGATGGAACATCGTCACCACGCGCGACACCTCGGCCGCCCGCAACTTCGGCCTGCCGGACATCCCCGACCGCGACGACCGGTACGACCGGGCGGCGGAGTTCGTCGACCTCGTCCTCGCGCTGTGGGAGTCGGCGCGGACCGGTGAAGAGGTGCACCACCACGGCGAGTTCTTCGACCTCGACGGGAGGCTGCGCGTCCCCCCGTCACGGCAGGGGCACCCGGTGCTGCTCCAGGCAGGAGGCTCGCCCAAGGGGCGGGCGCTCGCCGGCAGGCGGGCCGAAGGGGTGTTCGCCGCCGAGCTCACCAAGGAGGGGGCGATCACGCACTACCGCGAGGTGAAGCGGCACGCCGCCGACGCGGGCCGCTCGCCGGACTCCGTCAAGATCCTGCCCGGACTCCTGCTCAGCCTCGGCAGCACCGAGGAGGAGGCCAGGCGCCGCAGCGACGAGCTCCACGACCTCGGCCCGGCGTCCTACTCCGTCCAGTGGCTCTCCCAGGCGATCGGCTACGACGTCTCGCAGCTCGACCTCGACGCGAAGTTCCCCGAAGAGGTCCTCGCCGCGATCGTCGACCTCGCGTCCTCAGGAGGCAGCATCGGCTTCCGGCAGTCCATCCACGAGCAGATCCGCGCGACCGATCCGACCGTACGCGAGTACCTGCGGCAGACGAGATACACCGGTTCGGGCCACAGCGGGTTCGTCGGCACGCCCGAGCAGCTCGTGGACCACATCGAGGACTGGTACCGGTCCGGCGCGGTCGACGGGTTCAACCTCCAGCCCGACCTCCTCGCCGACGGCCTCGAAGTGATCGCCGACGAAGTCGTCCCGCTCCTGCGCAAGCGCGGCCTCTTCCGGCACGAATACACGACCGACACGCTCCGCGGGCACTTCCGGGCCGCCTCCGCCTGAGCCCCGCCGGCTCACGAGCACATGCCGGCACTCGACCACATCGGCACACCACCAGAAAGACCCGCACATGGGTGACAGCACCACCACCGAAACATCCACATATCTGGCCATCGGGCTTGGGGGAGACCACCTGGCCGCGTTGATCGCGGATCCCCGGCAGGCCTCCCGGCTCGACGGCACGGGGACGGCGTTCGTCGTCGCCGGCATCGACAGGATCGACGGGTCCGCGCCCGCCGGGGTGACCGTGGAACCCACGGTCGCCGCCGCGTTCCTCGCCGTGCACGCGCCGGGAACGGCGTTCCTCGCGGCCGCCGCCCCGCACCGGGACCACCCGTACAACCTGGCACGCCGGATCGCCTCGCTCGACCACCTGTCGCGCGGCAGGTCCGGCCTGATCCTCGGCGTCCGCGACGGGTACGCGCCGGGGGACACGGCGTGGGGAGGCGCCGGGCTCACCGAGGGCGCGCCCCTGGGCGTCGGCACCACCCGCGACGTGGCCGTCGCCGTCCAGAAGCTCTGGCAGAGCTGGCCGCGGGAGTCGATCGTCGCCGACCGCGAGAGCCGGATCTTCGCGCGGGCCGAGCAGATCGTGCACGTCGACCACCGGGGAGTCTTCGACATCGCCGGGCCGCTCACCGTGCCGTCCACCGCGCAGGGCTCTCCCGTCCTGGCCTGGTACGCGGACTCGGTTCCCGCGGTGGCGGCGGCGGGGGAGGTGGCCGACCTGGTCGTGCTCGGGAGCGGCGCTCCGGAGCCGCCCGGCCCGGACCTGATCGCTCAGGCCGCCGGCGCGCTCGACGCGGCCCCGTCGTCCAGGTTCGCCGCCGACGGCCGTCGTCCGCTGCTGTTCGTGCAGGTAGCGGTCACCGGCGCGCGCGGCGCCGCCGACCTCGTCGCGGAGGCCGAGTCGGTGGCCGCCCGCCCGGGAGTGGACGGGATCCTCCTGAGGCCGGACGCGGACGTGGACGCCTCGGTCGTCGCCGACATCGTCCCGCGCCTCGCCGCCCTGGGGGTCGTGCGCCCATCGGAGGGGCCGACGCTGCGCGACCGTCTGGCCCTGCCGGAGCCCGCCCGTCTTCTCGACGGCGCCCGCCCGGTCTTCCCGGCTCCGCGGCCGCAGCCGCCGCTGGCGTTCACGCCCTCCTTCTGATCCTCCCTCCCCCCGGCGGGCCAGTCCCGCCGGGTTCCCCCAGCATGTGAAAGGACGGCATCGTGCTATCGAGAATGCGCGGCCGGCGGGCGGTCATCGGGGTCATCGCGCTCCTGGGCGCAATGGCTCTGGCCGCCTGCGGCGGCGGCGCGAACGGCGGGACCGCCGCCGGAGGGGCGCAGGGGAGCGGCACGCCCACGGCGGGCGGCACGCTCGTGAGCGGCCTGTATCTCGAACCCCTCGCCCTCGACCCGCACCGGCAGGGCTACTGGGAGACCTACCGCGTGTCGAGCAACATCTTCGAGGGCCTGGTCAAGGAGGACCTGTCCGACTCGAAGGGGCCGACGAAGCTCCTCCCGGCGCTCGCCACGGACTGGAAGGCGTCCGACGGCGGCAGGAAGTGGACCTTCACCCTGCGCGGCGGCGTCAAGTTCCACGACGGCTCCGCCTTCACCGCGGAGTCGGTGGACAAGAACGTCCGCCGGATCTCCGACCCGGGCTACGAGTTCTACGACAAGACGAGCGCGGCCAGGCTCGCGGCCTGGTTCGGCGACCTCGTGAAGGGCCGGGTCGTCGACGACCACACCTACGAGTTCGAGTTCTCCAAGCCCTTCCTCGGGTTGCCGAGGATCCTCGCCCAGTCGATGAGCACCCTCACCATCGGCAATCCGGCGACCTGGGAGAAGTACGGCAACGACGGATTCGCCGACCACCCCGGCGGCACCGGGCCGTACACGTTCGTCTCCCGGACGGTCGGGGACCGGATCGTCCTGAAGAGGAATCCGAACTACTGGGGCCCCAAGCCCTACCTGGACGAGCTCGTCTTCCGCGTCATCCCGAACAACCAGACGCGCCTGGCGACGCTGCTCAGCGGCGAGGCCGACGTCATCAGCTACGTCCAGCCCGAGGACGTGAGCACGCTGGAGTCCAGGGGATTCCAGGTGCCGGAGGGGCACGGCGCGGCCTTCCTCTACTTCACGTTCAACTTCAAGAACAAGGCCTTCCAGGACAAGCGCGTACGGCAGGCGGTCATCCAGGGCATCGACCGCGACACGCTGGCGAAGGAGGTCTACAACGGCAACGCGATCCCACTGCACTCCCTGGAGCCGCCGGGCAACGAGGCCTACGACCCGGACGCGCGTGACTTCGACTACGACCCCGAGGCGGCCAAAGCCCTGCTGAAGGAGGCCGGCTACGGCGAGGGCGGGCTGAGCTTCACCATCGTCGCCGACGTCGCCAACCAGAACCTGGCCGAGTGGCTGCAGAGCCGGCTCAAGGGCATCGGGGTGAACGTCAAGGTCGTCACCCTCGACCGCCCGAGCTACGTGGCCCGCGCCTTCGGCAAGCCGGAGCCGGACGACGGCCTGAGCATCGACGAGTACGGCGGCAGCTACGCCGAATGGCTCTACCAGGTCTACTACACGAACATCGCGGTCAAGGGCCTCGACCCGGCGGACTTCCCCGAGATCACCAAGGCCCTGGACAAGGCGCGGTACGCCACGGACCAGGACAAGCGGATCGAGCTGTGGAAGGAGGCCGACAAGAAGGCCCGCGAAGGCGCGATCGCCATTCCGGCGGTGTCGCTGACCAGGTACTACGCCCTGGGCCCGAACGTGCGGGGCTTCGTGTACGCGGCCACCAACTGGTATGACCTGACCAAGGTCTGGCTGGCGGGCTGAGGCCCGATCACGGCGATGGGAACCCTCAAGCACATCCTGTGGCGAGCGCTGAACATCGTCCCGGTGCTCCTCGTGGTGTCGGCCCTGACCTTCCTGGTCGGCCGGCTGACACCCGGGGACCCCATCGAGGCGCAGTTCGCGCGGGACCACACGCCGGAGCAGGTCGAGGCCATCCGCGCGTCGTACGGCCTCAGCCTGCCCCTGTGGCAGCAGTACGTGAAGTGGGTGAAGGACCTGTTCACGGCGGGCGGCGGGATGTCGATCGCGCAGAGCCGGCCGGTCTTCGACATCCTCCTGCCGAACTTCGCCAACACCCTGATCCTGACCGCGGCGGGCGTCGTGATCTGCGCCGTCCTGGGCGTCGCCATCGGGGTGGTCGCCGGGACCAACCACCGCCGGTTCCTGGACCGCTTCGCGATGCTGTTCGTCCAGACCGGCAGCAACCTGTCGGTCTACTGGTTCGGGCTGATCCTCATCTGGATCTTCTCCCTGCGGCTGGGCTGGCTCCCGGTGAGCGGCATGGAGTCCAGGAACGGCGGCGGCTTCGGCGACCTGCTGGCCCACCTGGTGTTGCCGGGCCTGTCGGCCGCGTTGATCTCGACGCTCGTGCTCGCCAGGTTCACCCGGCTCGGCATCATTCAGGAGTCGCACAGCGACTACGTCCGCACGTTCGCCTCCCAGGGGGTGCCGCGCCGGCGGCTGATCGGCAAGCACATCGGGCGCAACATCCTCCCGGCCGTGGTGAACATCATCGGCCTGGAGATCGGCACCCTGATCACGGGCGTGATCTTCGTGGAGAGCGTGTTCAACTGGCCCGGCATCGGCACGCAGCTCGTGAACGCGGTCAACGGGAAGGACTACCCGCTCATCCAGGGCGGGGTGGTCCTCGTGGCGCTCTGTTATCTCCTGGTCAACCTGCTCACCGACATCACGGTGGACGCTCTCAACCCACGGCTGAGGAGGTAGGCGCCAGTGGTTCTCACGGCAACTCCGAACACCCGGTCGCCGAACCCGCTCAAGGGGATGGCGCCGCGCCGGCGTCGCTCCCGCCTGCGGGTGAACACGCAGGTGGCGGTCGCGCTGCTCGTCATCGCCGGGTTCGTCCTCGTCGGCCTGCTCGCCCCCGTGCTGGCGCCGTACGACCCCGACCTCGCGGACGGCGGCGTCAAGTATCTGACGGTCGGCGCGCCGGGGCATCTCCTAGGGACCGACGAGCTGGGCCGGGACATCCTCAGCCGGCTGATCTGGGGAGGGCGCACCTCGCTGGTCGTCGCGCTCGCGGCGTCGCTGTCGTCGACCGTCGCCGGCAGCGTGCTCGCGCTCGTCGCCGGTTTCTCGGGCGACCGGGCCGCCGGCCTGATCATGCGGACGGTGGACGTCATGTTCGCCTTCCCGGTGATCATCATCGCGCTGGTCCTCGCGGTGATCCTCGGCCCCGGCACGCCCGTGGTCGTCCTGTCGATCGTGTTCTCCGCCGTGCCGTACGTCACCCGGGTGGTCTTCGCGGAGGTGAAGCTCCAGCGTGGCCGCGAGTACGTCGAGGCGGCGAGGTCGCTCGGCGCGGGGTTCTTCTCGATCCTGTTCCGCGAGGTGCTGCCGAACGTGCTCGCCCAGATCGTGGTGTACGGCACCGGCCTGGTCGGCGGGATGATCGTGTTCTCCTCCAGCCTCAGCGCGCTGGGCATCGGCGTGCAGCCGCCGACGGCGGACTGGGGCCGGATGATCTCCGAGGGCGCCAAGGTCATCATCACCGGGAACGTGTATCCCGCCCTGTTGCCGGGGCTCGTGGTCCTCGTCGTGGCCCTGGCCTTCAACTGGCTCGGAGACGGCCTGCGCGACGTCTTCGACCCCCGTCGAAGGAGGGCGGGACGATGACCGGCGCACTGCTGAGCGTGCGGGAGCTGTCGGTCGAGTTCGGCCGCGGACCCGCGGCCGAGCGCGTGGTGGACGAGGTCACCTTCGACGTCCGGCCCGGCGAGACGTTCGCGATCGTCGGAGAGTCCGGCGCCGGGAAGAGCCTGACGGCCTCGGCGATCCTGGGCCTGCTGCCGGACGACGCGGTGGTGACGTCGGGGTCGATCTCCCTGTACGGCGAGGAGGTGCTCACCGCCACCCGGTCGTCGGTCACCAGGTTCCGCGGCTCGAAGATCGGCATGATCTTCCAGAACCCCCTCGCCTCCCTCGACCCGTCGTTCCGGATCGGCAGCCAGCTGAAGGAGATCATCGGGCTGCACCGCCCGGCCGCGGGGAAGCGGGAGCGGCACGAGATCGCCGAGACGTGGCTGGGCAACGTCGGGATCGACGACGCGGCCCGGGTGCTGTCCGCCTACCCCCACGAGCTCAGCGGGGGAATGCGGCAGCGGGTGATGATCGCGCTGGCGAGCCTGTCCGGCCCGGCTCTGCTGATCGCGGACGAGCCGACCACCGCGCTCGACGCGGTCGTCCAGAAGCAGATCCTCGACCTGCTCAGGAGCGTGACGGGGGAGACGGGCGGCTCGCTGCTCCTCATCACCCACGACTTCGGGGTGGTGTCGTACGCCGCAGACCGGGTCGCGGTGATGAAGGGCGGCCGGATCGTCGAGCAGGACCGGCGCGACCGCGTGCTCACCGCGCCGGCCGACTCCTACACCCGGTCGCTGATCCAGGCGGTCCCGGAGATCGGGGCCCGGTTCCGGCTGGCCGAGCGCGGCCTGCCCCGCCGCCTCGGCCAGGTCGCCGGAGACGGCCCGGAGAGCACGGCGTCCGAGCCCCGGGACGAGGGCTCGGACGCCGGCACCGCCCGGCCGCCGCTGGTGACCCTGCGGAACGTGACCAAGGAGTTCGTGGTCGGCGGCCTGGGGACCGGGCAGCGCAAGCGGCGCTTCAGGGCGGTCGGCGACGTGTCGCTGCGCGTCGAGCGAGGCGAGGTCTTCGGCCTCATCGGAGAGTCCGGCTCGGGCAAGTCGACGCTGTCGCGGCTCATCGGCGGCCTGCTGCGGGCGGACTCGGGTGAGATCGTCTTCGACGGCCGGGACATCGCGCGGCTGCCGAAGGCGGAGCTGCGGCGGCTGCGGCCGCGGTTCCAGTTCGTGTTCCAGGACGCGACGAGCTCCCTGAACCCCCGGGTGCCCGTCGGCGAGCAGATCAGCCGGCCGCTCCTGCGGTTCGGCAAGGCCGCCTCCCGCGCCGCGGGCAGGGCCCGGGCCGCCGAGGCGCTCGACCTCGTCGGGCTCCCGTCGTCGTACCTGCACCGATATCCGCACGAGCTGTCCGGCGGGCAGCGGCAGCGGATCGGCATCGCCCGCGCGCTCGCGCTGGAGCCGGACCTGCTGATCCTCGACGAGCCGACGTCGGCGCTGGACGTGTCCACCCAGGCGAACATCCTCAACCTGCTGCTGGACCTGAGGGAAGAGCTCGATCTCACCTACCTGTTCATCGGCCACAACCTGGCGATCGTCGAGTTCCTGTGCGACCGCGTCGGGGTTCTGGAGCAGGGAGTCCTCATCGAGACCTTCCGCGCCGAGGAGCTGTCCGCCGCCGGCCGCCATCCGGTGACCAGGGCGCTGCTCGACGCGGTGCTCCCGATGAGATCCACAGATGAGTCACGCGGCCGTACGGCCGCGGGAAAGGCAGACCCATGACCGAGACGTTGCGGGGCCCGGCGGTGGACGGCGGGCTGTTCCGGCGGGCGCTGGCGGCGCACGCCGCCGGGGTGGTGGTCATCACCGCGCAGCACGAGGGGATTCCGGCGGGACTGACGGCGACGTCGTTCTCCTCGGTCAGCCTCGCGCCGCCGCTGGTCTCCTTCTACGTGGACCACGGCTCCAGCACCTGGCCGTCGATGCGGTCGGCCGACCACTTCGCGGTGAACGTGCTGGCCGGCGATCAGGGCGAGCTGGCGGCCAGGTTCGCCCGCAAGGGCGCCGACCGGTTCGCCCCGCCCACCCGGTGGCGTCCCGGGCCGTTCGGAGCGCCCCTGCTCGCGGACGCGTCGGCGCACCTGATCTGCCGGCCGCACTCGGCGACGGACATCGGCGACCATGTGCTGGTGGTGGGCCTGGTCATCGAGGCGACGGTGCACGGCGCCGACGGTCCGTTGCTGTACCACCAGGGCCGGTTCGGCAGTTTCGTCCCGCACGACTGACCACAGCGTCTCTTGCGCCGAATGCCGGATTCTGGTAATTTCCTACTATGTCTGTAGGGAAAGTCTTGATTGTGCGGCACTATGTCGACCTCGCTCGGCTCGCCGCCAGCCTCTGTCGCCAGTCCTGACCTCTCCCGCCCTCGCCGGGCGACGGCGCCCGGCGGAGCGCGTTCCCTACGCCCCCCTCGTGGCAACCCCCCGTCCTCGGCGGCTGCCCGCACCTCTTGTCCCCGTCTCTCGTCGCGGTGCGAGACCGCCCGGCCGCCCGTCCCCCGCGCGAGCGCCGTGATCGCGCTCTGACCCGCGCCTTCACCCGCACCGTGCCCCCGAAGCGCGCCGGCTCTCCGCGTACGGCACGGCAGCCCTGCCTCCCCACGCACGACCGCAAGGAACTCCCATGAGTCTCATCGACCAGATACGCCCGCGTTCCGGCTCGGGCCGCTTCGAGGAATGGCGCGAGGCGGCCCTCAAGGTGGCCGACCGGCTGCGCGCCGACGCCGCCGAACGCGACATCGCCGGCGCCGACCCCGTCGCCGAGGTCGACCTGCTGCGCAGGTCCGGCCTGCTCGCCGTCCACCTCCCCGAGGAGCTGGGCGGGGGCGGCGCGACCTACGAGGAGGTCCTCAGGATCGTGCGCGTCCTTGCCACGGCCGACACCTCGGTCGCCCAGCTCGCGGCCTTCCACTTCCTGGGCAGCCGGGCCGGGCTCGGCGGCGGGCGCGCGCTCGCCGAGCGCTGGGCGAAGGGCATCGTCGAGGAGGGCCGGTTCGTGGCGGCCGTCGCCCAGGCCGCGTACGAGCCGCTGGTCGTCGCCAGGCCGGACGGCGACGGTTTCCTGCTGAGCGGTTCCAAGCCGTTCACCAGCGGCGCGGCGGTGGCGGACACGCTGATCGTGTGGGTGCGGTTCGGCGAGGGCGCGGTGGTCGGCGGCGTGGACGTGTCGGGGCTCGTCGGGCAGTTCGCGGTCCGCTCGCCCGCCGAGGGCATCGAGTTCCACGGCGACTGGGACAACATCGGCCAGCGGTTGACGGTCAGCGGCGGCACGACCCTCCGCGACGTCCGCGTGACGGCCGACGACCTGCTCGGCTACACGCACCCGGACACCCCTCCGACGCCCCAGGAGACGCTCCAGGTCCCGCAGGGGCAGCTCGCCTACGGCAACCTCTACCTGGGCGCGGCCCTCGGCGCGCTGCACGAGGCGCTGGAGTACACCCGGACCAGGTCCCGGCCGTGGCTCACCTCCGGCGTCGCCGCGGCGACCGAGGATCCCCTGGTGGTCGAGCGGTACGGCCGGCTGTGGGTCCTCGCCGAGTCGGCGGTGGCACTCGCCGACAAGGCGGGGGAGTCGCTCCAGGCGGCCATCGACCGCGGCGGCGACCTCACCGAGGAGGAGCGCGGCCGGGTGGCCGTGGCCGCCTACCAGTCCAAGGTCCACTCGACCGAGGTGGCGCTCGAGGTCACCTCGCGGATCTTCGAGCTGACCGGGGCCCGCTCGACCGCCCGCGCGTACGGGCTGGACCGCCACTGGCGGAACGTCCGGACGCATACGCTGCACGACCCCGCCCACTACAAGCTGCTGGAAATCGGCCACTTCGCCCTCAACGGGCGGTCGCCCGAGCCGACCTACTACTCGTGACGGCGCGGAACGGAACGAGGGAGAAAATTGAGCCAGGACCCCAAGCGCCTCATCCTCAACGGATTCGCCATGACCGTGGTGGGTCACGTGTCCGCTGGGCTGTGGCGGCATCCGAGCGACCGGGCGAGCCGATACACCACGCTGTCGTACTGGACCGACCTCGCCAGGCTCCTGGAGTCGGGCGGGTTCGACGCGCTGTTCCTCGCCGACGCACTCGGCCACCTCGACGTCTTCGGCGGCACGCCCGACGCGTCGCTGCGCAACGCGGCGCAGTCGCCGGTGAACGACCCGCTGCTGCTGGTGTCGGCGATGGCGGCGGCCACCCGGAACCTCGGCTTCGGCATCACCGTGTCCACGACGTACGAGCAGCCGTACCTGCTGGCGCGCAAGTTCACCACCCTCGACCACATCACGGACGGCCGCATCGCCTGGAACGTGGTCACCTCGGTGCTGGACAGCGCCGCCCGCAACCTCGGCCTCGACCGGCAGATCGCGCATGACGAGCGGTACGACCGCGCGCAGGAGTTCCTCGACGTCGCCTACAAGCTGTGGGAGGGGTCGTGGGAGGATGACGCGGTCGTCCGCGACCGCGAACGCGGCGTCTACACCGACCCGGCCAAGGTGCATCCCATCGGGCACAAGGGGCGCTACTACACGGTGCCAGGCCCGCACCTGTCCGAGCCGTCCCCGCAACGGACCCCGGTCATCTTCCAGGCCGGCACGTCCCCCCGCGGACGGGAGTTCGCCGCGCGCAACGCCGAGGTGGTCTTCCTCGGCGGGACGAACGCGGCGTCGATCCGCCGGGCGGTCACCGACATCAAGGAGCGCGCCGCGGCGCTCGGGCGCTGCCCCGAGGCCATCAAGTTCATCACCTCGGTGACCGTCGTCACCGGCCCGGACGACGAGTCGGCGCGGCGCAAGTACGAGGACTACCTTTCCTACACCAGCGTCGAGGCGGCGCTGGCCCTGTTCTCCGCGTGGACCGGGGTCGACTGGTCGCGCTACGACCTGGACCATCCGCTGGAGTACATCGAGACCGACGCCGGGCGCTCGGCCCTCGCCACGCTCACCGGCATCGACGCCGACCGCAGGTGGACGCTGAGGGACATCGCCGAGTACATCGGTGTCGGCGGCATCCACCCCAAGGTCGTGGGCGGGCCGCGCACAGTCGCCGACCGGCTCGAGTCGTTCGCCGACGAGGCCCGAATCGACGGGTACAACCTCGGCTACGCCGTCAGCCCCGGCACGTTCGAGGACTTCATCGAGCACGTCGTCCCGGAGCTGCGACGCAGGGGCCTGGTGCGGGAGGCGTACCCGCCCGGGGTCTTCCGGGAGAAACTCCAGGGCGCCGGCAGGCGCAGGCTCGGCGACGACCACCCCGGCGCCGCCTTCCGCCGCGTGGGGGTGCCGGCATGAGCATCCGGATCCACTGGTATCTGCCCACCAACGGGGACAACCGCGACATCGTCGGCTCCGGCGACCGCTCGGAGAAGACGCTCGGCGCCGTCGCCGACGGCTTCCGGGCGCCGAGTGTCGACTACCTCGGCCAGATCGCCAGGTCGGCGGAGCAGCTCGGCTACGAGGCCGTGCTCACCCCCACCGGTCTGTGGTGCGAGGACGCATGGATCACCACGGCCGCGCTGACCCAGGTGACGAAGCGGCTGAAGTTCCTGGTCGCGTTCCGGCCCGGGCTGGTCTCGCCCACCCTCGCCGCGCACCAGGCCGCCACGTTCCAGCGCGTCTCCGGCGGCCGTCTGCTGCTCAACGTCGTGACCGGCGGGGACTCCGCCGAGCAGCGGCGCTTCGGCGACCACCTGGACCACGACCAGCGCTACGCCCGCACCGACGAGTTCCTCGCGGTGCTGCGCGGGGTCACCGGCCTGCCGCCGGGCGAGACGTTCAGCTTCGCGGGCGAGCACTTCCGGATCGAGGACGCGCGCGTCGACGCCGGGCCCTGGGGACGCCCGGAGATCTTCTTCGGCGGCGCGAGCCCGGCCGCGGAGCGGGTGGCGGCCCGGCAGGCCGACGTCTACCTCGCCTGGGGCGAGCGGCCCGACCAGATCGCCGAGCGTCTCGAGCGGATGCGCAAACTCGCCGCGGCCGAGGGGCGCGAGCTGCGCTTCGGCATCCGGCTGCACGTCATCAGCAGGGACACCTCCGGGCAGGCGTGGGCGGAGGCCGACCGGCTGCTGTCCAGGATCAGCCCCGAGCGGATCGCCGCGTTGCAGAAGGACTTCGCGACCAGCGAGTCGGTGGGCCAGCGGCGCATGTTCGAACTCCACGGCGGCGACCCGGGCAGGCTCGAGGTCTATCCGAACCTGTGGGCCGGCTACGGCCTGGTGCGCGGTGGCGCGGGCACCGCCCTGGTCGGCAGCCACGAGGAGGTCGCCGACCGGATCGAGGAGTATCACGCGCTCGGCCTGGACCACTTCATCCTCTCGGGCCAGCCCCACCTGGAGGAGGCGTACTGGTTCGCCGAGGGCGCCGGCGCCGTGCTCCGGTCCCGGGGACTGCTGGCGTCCCCGACGGCGGACGACCCCGCCCGTCCGACTCTGTGAAGAACTCCGTGCGAAAGACAACCATCATGAAGAAGACGCTCCGCGAACGCCGGCCGCTCCTGTCCCTGCTCGCCGCGTCCGCGTGCGCCGCTCTGCTGGCCGCCTGCGCCGGCCCGGTTCCACCGGAGAACCCTGGCACGAACGGCGGCACGGGCGGCGGCGCGAGTGACGTGGCCGGGGCCCCCGCCGCCGGCGGCACGCTGCGCATCGCGTCGCTGCAGTCCGACCTCGACGCGCTCGACCCCCTCACCGGGTACAGCACCGACTCCTGGGAGATCATCCGGGCGCTCACCCGCCAGCTCGTCACCTACCCGGGCAGCGCCAAGGACATCAAGGACGACACCACGCTCGTGCCCGACCTGGCCAAGTCGTGGGACGTGAGCAAGGACGGCAAGACCTACACCTTCCACCTGCGCGACGGCATCAGATATTCGGGCTCGTCCACCCGCGAGATCGTGGCCGGCGACTTCGTCTACGCGATCAAGCGGTTCTGCGACCCGAACAAGCAGGTCGCCGCGATCAACTACTTCCAGCTCGCCTTCTCCGGCTTCCGCGACTACTGCGAGAAGTTCGCCAAGGTGCCCGCGGGGGACCCGGCCAAATCGAAGGCGTTCATCGACGGCCACGACATCGCGGGCGTCTCGGCGCCCGACGACAAGACCTTGGTGCTGCGCTCGGACACGAAGAACTACGACTTCCTCAGCATCCTGTCGATGAACTTCGTGTCGCCGCTGCCGGAGGAGGTCGTCTCCAAGTACGTCGGCGACTCGCTGGAGTTCCGCAAGAACTACCCCTCCAGCGGGCCCTACCAGATCGCCTCGTACGAGCCGGGGCGCAGCCTGGTGCTGAAGAAGGTCCCCGGCTACGACCACGCGGGCGACCCGGCGCGCAAGGCGTACGTCGACGAGATCGTCGTGGACTTCACCGCCAACAGCGAGGACGCGGTGGTGCAGAAGATCCAGTCCGGCGACGCCGACCTGTCGCTCTACCTCGACGTGCCGCCGCTGTCGACGATCCAGCAGTACCAGGCGCAAAACAGCCCCTACCTGCACTCCTCCGACAGCGGGGCGGCCAACTTCATCACGATCAACGCTCGCCCGGAGGCGACCTCGCCCGGCGCCGAGGCGCTGCGCAAGCTCAAGGTGCGGCAGGCCCTGGCGTACGCCGTGAACAAGGCCAACCTCGTGCAGGCGCAGGGCGGCAAGATCGCGGCCAGGCCTCTGGGGCAGATCATCACCTCGACGATCCTGGGCCACCAGGACTTCGACCCGTACCCGACGCCGGGCGACGCCGGCGACCCCGCGAAGGCCAAGCAGTTGCTCGCCGAGGCCGGGTATCCGAACGGGCTCAAGCTCGACGCCGTCTACCGCGTCAACGCGCAGTTCGAGACGATCGCCGTCACGCTGAAGGCCGACCTCGCGAAGGCCGGGATCGAGCTCAACCTCATCCCCGTCCCGCCCGCCCAGTCCAGCGCGTACCTGCAGGACCCGAAGAGCCGCTGGGACGTGTTCCTGAGCGCGTCCTTCGCGCCCGACTGGCAGGGGCCGAGCACGCGGATGCTGCTCGGGGGCTGGCTCGACTCCGACGCCGCGCCCTGCGGCACCGGCAACGTCCACGCCATCTGCTACGACAACCCGGAGCTGAACAAGCTGGCGGCGAAGGCGTTCCCCTCCGACGACCCGGGGCCCATCTGGGCCGAGGCCGACAGGCTGGTCTCCGCCGACCTCCCGTGGATCCCGCTGTTCGAGAAGCGCAAGGTCGCCATCACCTCCGACCGGGTGCGCAACTGGACCTGGTCGTCGCTGGCGACCCAGGCCGACATCACCAACATCGCCGTCGCCCCGGCACGCTAGGGAAGCGTCATGGCCCTGTTCTCCGTGGAGGATCTGCGCGTCACGTTCGGGCGGCGCGGACGGACGACCACCGCGGTCCGCGGCGTGTCGTTCGCCGTGGAGCCCGGCAGGACGCTGGCGCTCGTCGGCGAGTCGGGCTCCGGCAAGAGCGTCTCGCTGCTGGGCGCGACCGGGCTGCTGCCGAGCCGGGCCGAGGTGCGGGGAAGCGCCCTGTTCCGCGGCGCGGACCTCACCCGGCTGCCCCCGGCCCGGTTGCGGGCGATCAGAGGCAGGCACATCGGTTTCGTCTTCCAGGACCCGCTGAGCAACCTGCACCCGCTCAAGACCATCGGCGCCCAGATCGGCGAGGCCGTCACGGCCCACGAGCGGGTGGGGCGGGCGGCGCTGCGCCGGCGCGTGCTCGACCTGCTCGGCGAGGTGGGCATCAAGGACCCGGAACGCCGGATCGACGACCACCCTCACCGGTTCTCCGGGGGCATGCGCCAGCGCGCCATGATCGCCATGGCCATCGCGCTGAACCCGGAGCTGATCATCGCCGACGAGCCGACCACGGCGCTCGACGTCACCGTGCAGGCGTCGATCCTGAGACTGCTGCGGCGGCTCCAGGAGGCGCACGGCACCGCGCTGATCTTCGTCAGCCACGATCTGGCCGTGGTGTCCGACATCGCCGACGACGTCGTCGTCATGCGCGACGGCGAGGTGGTCGAGGCGGCGCCGGCGGCGGAGCTCTACGCCGCCCCCCGGCACGCGTACACACGCGAGCTGCTCGGCGCGGCCCGGCACGGGCGGGCTCTCGTACGGTCACCGGAGCCGCCCGGGCCCCGGGCGGAAAGTGCGCCGCTGCTGCGGGCGAGCGCGCTGCACATGAGCTACCGCGGGCCCGGGCGCAAGGAGTCGTTCACGGCGCTCACCGACGTGTCGTTGGACCTGCGGGAACGCGAGATCGTCGGGCTGGTGGGTGAGTCGGGGTCGGGGAAGTCCACGATCGGCAGGATCGTGGCGGGCCTGGCCCGGCCGACCGCCGGGTCGGTGTCGCTGCGCGGCGAGGTCTACAACGCGCCCGGTGACGTGCGGCTCCCGAAAAGCCTGCGCCCGGCCATCCAGGTCGTGTTCCAGGACCCCTACGGGAGCCTCAACCCGCGACGCACCGTCGCCGCCACGCTCGCCGAGCCCTTCGTGGTCAACACCGATCTGCCGGCCGCCGAGATCCGCGCCAGAGTCGAGGCGCTGGTGGCGCGGGTGGAACTGCCCCAGTCCGTGCTGCACCGGCTCCCGGCGCAGCTGTCGGGCGGGCAGCGGCAGCGCGTGGCCATCGCCCGCGCCGTCGCCCTGGAGCCCTCGGTCGTCGTGGCCGACGAGCCGGTCTCCGCGCTCGACATCACCACGCAGACGCAGATCGTCGCCCTCATCCGGCGGCTGCGCGCGGAGCTCGGGACGTCGTTCCTGTTCATCTCCCACGACCTGGGGGTGGTCGCCGACCTGTGCGAGCGGGTCGTCGTGCTCAACCAGGGCCGGGTGGTGGAGCAGGGCCCGGTCCACCGGGTGTTCGACGACCCCCGGGATCCGTACACCCGGGAACTGCTCGACTCGATCCCGGGGCGGGTGGCCCGTGTTTAGGGGGACACGTGTCTGAGGTCGTTGTCGCCGAGGCGTACGCCGAGGAGGGGGCCGTACGCCGGTTCCCGGTGGTGCGGGCGATCCTCGCCGAGCGCTCCGCCAGGACCGGGCTGATCCTGGTCGGTGTCGTCGTGCTGGCGGCGCTGCTCGCCCCGGTCGCGGCGGCGCTCACCGGGCACGGCCCGGACCAGCAGTTCCGGTCGGAGGCCCTGGCCGATAACGGGCTGCCGATCGGCCCGAGCGCCCACTTCCTGCTCGGCGCGGACGGGAACGGCCGCGACGTGCTGATCCGGACGCTGTACGGCGCGCGCGTCTCCCTGCTGGTGGGGATCCCGGCGACCACCCTCGCCCTCGTCGCCGGCACGGCGGTCGGCCTGGTCGCCGGGTTCTTCCCGGGCAGGACCGACCGGCTGCTGTCCCTGGGCACCGACGTCGCGCTGTCGTTCCCGTTCGTCGTGACCGCGCTCAGCCTGGTCGCGCTCAACCGGGGCGGCGACGGCGAGCCGGTCGTCGATCCGGTGCTGCTCGTCGTGCTGGTGATCTCGCTGTTCGCCTGGACCTACTTCGCCCGGCTCACCCGCGGGCTCGTCGTCGTGCTGCGCAACCGGCCGTTCGTGGAGGCCGCGCTCTCGATCGGCGTGAGCCGCCGCCGCCTGATCGTGCGGGAGATCCTGCCCAACGTGCTTCCGGTGGTCGCGGTCTACTGGGCCGTCCAGCTTCCCGTGAACATCCTCGCCGAGGCGACCCTGTCGTTCCTCGGGGTCGGCGTCCAGGCGCCCACGGCGAGCTGGGGCAACATGATCGCGGAGGCGCAGCGGTCGTCCCTCTATCAGGTGCAGCCGTGGTTCCTGCTGGGGCCCGGCATCGCCATGTTCGTCACCGTGCTGGGGTTCAACGCGATCGGCTCCGGCATCCGCAACGTCCTCGATCCCCAGGGGTAGCCGGCGATGAGAAGGCACATCGCGGGTCACGCGGCCCGCGCCCTCGCGACCCTGCTGGCCGTGCTGGTCATCACGTTCGCGATGACCCGGGTCGCCTACCGCAACCCCGCCGCGGTGCTCGCGCCCCGCAACGCCACCCAGGAGACCCTGGACGGCATCACGCGGGCGCTGCGCCTCGACGAGCCGTGGTATCTGCAGCTCTGGCACTACCTCTACCGGGGGCCGGACATCCAGGGCGCGCCGATGGGCCTGTTCAACTGGCCGCCCGCTCTCGGGTACTCGTTCAGGCAGCAGCGCCCGGTCACCGAGCTGATCCTTTCGAAGATCCCGGTGACGCTCTCGCTGGCGCTGGGCGCGCTCGTCATCTGGATGACGCTGTCGATCCTCTTCGGCGTGGCGGCGGCCAGGAGGCCGGACTCCTGGGTGGACCGGATCCTGTCCGCGTTGTCCTACGCGGGCCTGTCCGTCCCGACGTTCCTGACCGGGATCCTGCTGTCCTACTTCCTCTACTTCACGCTCTCGACGTACGGCATCAGGTGGTTCCCCGGCAGCGGCTACGTCGGCATCACCGAGGATCCCTTCGAGTGGGCCAGGCACCTCGCGCTGCCCTGGCTGACGATCGCCGTCGCCGAGATCGGGATCTTCCAGCGGGTCGTGCGGGCGAACATGCTCGACGCGCTCGGCTCCGACTACATCCGCACGGCGCGGGCCAAGGGCGTCACCGAGCGGAGGGTCCATTTCAGCCACGCGCTCAGCGCGGCGCTGAACCCGATCATCACCCTCGGCGGGCTGGAGCTGGCCGCGCTGATGGGCGGGGCCATCGTGACCGAGCAGATCTTCGGCCTCGACGGCGTCGGACGGCTCGCCGTCGAGGCGGCGGTCGGCGGGGACTTCCCCGTCGTCATCGGCACCACGATCCTCGCCGCGGCGATCTTCGTGCTCGCGACGTTCGCCGTCGACGTCGTCACCCGCCTGCGCGACCCCGCCGCCGACTGACCAAGCAAGGAGAAGACATGAGTTTCGACGTGCGCGTGCTGACCGGGGAGGACGACCTGCTCGCGGCGTCGGCCACGTTCCGCACCGCCCTCCTCGGCCTGCCGCCCGTGCCGGCGGGAACCGACGTCACGCAGTTCTTCGAACCCGGCCGCACCCTCGGCGCCTTCGACGGGACCGATCTCGTCGGCACCGCGGACTCCTACGCGAGCACGCTGGTCGTGCCGGGCGGGGCGCGGGTTCCGCACGCCGCGGTCACGCACGTGGGCGTGCTGCCCACGCACACCCGCAGGGGCGTCGTGACGGCGCTGATGCGCCGCCAGCTCGCGGACGCCGCCGCGAGGGGCGAGATCGCGGCCACGCTGCGGGCCTCCGAGGCGGTCATCTACGAGCGTTTCGGGTACGGCATCGCGGGCTCGGCCGCCCGCCGGGAGGTGTCCCGCAGGCAGGCCGTGCTCCGCGCGACCGTGCCGCCCGGGGGCCCGGTCAGGCTGGCCGACGCCGCGTCCTCCTGGAAGACGCTCGCCCAGATCTACGAGAACGCCGCCGCCTGGACCGGGGCGATCGGCCGGCCCGTCTCCTGGTGGCGCCAGCAGGAGCAGCGGCAGGCCGCGGATCCCGGCCCCGCCTACGTCGCCGTGCACGGACGGGACGGATCGGAGGACGGGTTCGTCCGTTACCACCCCGTCGGCACGGCGGAGTGGTTCACCAGCCGCGACCGGGCGATCGTCGTCGACGACCTCGTCGCCGCCACGCCGGACGCGTACGCCGGGCTGGTCCGGTGGCTGCTCGGCCTCGACCTCGTCGACCGGATCATCCTGCCGTTCACCGCCCCGGACGACCCGCTGCCGCTGCTGCTGACCGACGACCGCGCCGTCCGCACGGTCTCCGTCCGCGACGAGACGTGGCTGCGCCTCGTCGACGTGCCCGCCGCACTGGCCGCGCGCGACTATCGGGGCCCCGGCTCGGTCGTCCTGGCCGTCACCGACGACCTGCTGCCCGGCAACACCGGGACCTACCTGATCAGCGCACGCGGGGCCGCCAGGACCGAGGGACGGGCCGATCTCTCCCGTGCCGATATTTCTGGGGCCGATTCTTCTGGGGCCGATCTCTCCGTGGACGTCGCGACCCTGGCCGCCCTCTACCTGGGCGGTTCCCGCTGGTGGCAGCACGCCAGGGCCGGACGGGTGACCGTCCACCGCGACGGCGCCCTGGAGACGGCCGAGGAGCTGTTCCACACGGACGCGTCACCCTTCTCCGGCACGCTCTTCTGACGGCTGAGCTGCGAATATGACGGGTGTCACGGGTCAGGACACGACGCGCGGCACTTATCGCCGCACCGGCCGATCCGTACCGTGAAGGTCATGACGAACACGACAGGATCGCAGCGTACGGACTGGCACATCTCCCTTCTCGGGGGCCTGAAGCGCCGGGGGCGGGGGCGGGTGCCCGCGGACACGGTCGTCCTCACTCCCGTCGGCGGAGCCGACCTCGACCTGAGCGAGGCCGACATCGCGCCGGTCACCTCGGTCACGAAGATCTCGATCGCGGGCGGCGTGCGGCTGCGGGTGCCCGCCGACATCACGGTGGAGGTCGAGGGCTTCAGCCTGTTCGGCGGCCGCAAGGTGGAGCCGGGAACGCCGAACTCCTCCGGCCGTGTCGTCCGCGTCCGCAACTACGGCGTGTTCGGCGGCGTCGACGTCACCCGCGGCTGAGCCCAGCTTCCGGCGGCAGGGCGTCCGGTCGCGGGCGCAGGGCTCAGCCGAGCCCGTCGTCCGCCAGGATGCGTTCCAGGGTGCGCCGGCCCATCCGGCTCATGGCCGGATTGGTCTCGAGGTAGTACCAGACGAGCCCCATCGCCTGCGCGAAGGCCCACGCCTTGCCCCGCTTCCACTCGAGGTCGTCGCACTCCAGGTGGAGGCGGAGCACCTGGCGTGGCCCCGCCTCGAGCAGATGCCAGGCGCTCACGAGATCGAGAGCGGGATCGGCCGGCCCGAAGCCGCCGCCGTCGAGAATCCCGGCGAGCCGGCCGCCGGACACGAGCACGTTGCCGGGAATGAGATCACCGTGGGTCATCGCGTCGGCCGCTTCGCGCGGCAGGCTCCGGAGGCTCTTCCACATCCGGCGCAGCCGGGGAACGTCCAGCAGTCCTTCACTGCGCTCGAAGCAGGTCTCCACCCACGCGTCGTGGGACCGGAGATCGCCTCCCCGGCCCTTGCCGGAGAACCTACGGCCGCGCGTGCCGACCGCGCGCAGGTCGGTGATGAGATCGGCGAGGTCGTGGGCGAACGCGACCGATTCGCCCGGGTCCTCGTCGGTCGCCACGTTGCCGGGCAGCCACGTCTGCACCGACCACGGAAGCGGATATCCCGCACCGGGCTCGCCGAGCGCGACCGGCTCGGGCGTGGGAAAGCGGGTGCTGCCCGCCAGTTCACGGGCCGCCTCCGCTTCCGACTCCAGCCGGCGCCGCGTCGCGTCGACCGGCCCGGGCTGCAGCGGGAACCGGGCCGTGAAGTGATCGCCGATCCGGAAGATGGCGTTGACCGTCCCATGGGCGGCGACGCCGGTGACGGGCAGGCCCCGCCACTGCGGGAACTGCCCGTCCACCAGGGCGCGCACGGTCTCCTGTGACACCGTCAGCTGGTCGGCGTGCATCTTCACGCCGGGAGCGTTCCGCGTCCCGGTCCTGTCCCGCAACACGTTTTCGCTCCTCCTGAGAGCCGACGTCAGGTGCCCGCGGCCGTCTGGCCGGGCGTCCAGGGAGGCAGGCCGAGCTGCACCGAGATGCCGCGGAGCAGCGAGTCGTGCATCCGGGCTCTGGTCATGCCGGACACCTGTGTGGCCACGGCGATCTCGAAGCCGTCGATCTGGGTGAGGATCAGGTCGACGGTCTCCTCCACCGTGGAGTGGATTTGGAAGGCCCCGGTGGCCAGGCCCTCCTCGATGGCGGCGTGTATGGGGGCCCGCCAGCCGTCGTACTGGAGCCCGAAGAGGCGCCTGAGCTCCTTGTCGCGCGCGGACGCGGCGGCGTACTCCATGAACGCGAGGCAGCGGTTCCGGAAGCCGCGCGGGTGGGTGATGTACTCCACCAGGCTGCGGATGCGGTCCCAGGGGTCGCGATGGCGGGCCGCGATCTCCTCGAGTCCCTGGATGATCTTCCCGGTGTGGTGCGCGAAGGCGGCCAGCATCAGCCCGTCGCGGGTCTCGTAGTAGTGCTGCAGGGTGCCGATCGACACCCCGGCGTGCTTGCCGACGTCCCGCAGCCGGACCCGCTCGTAGCCCATCTCGGCGACCAGCTCGATGACCGAGGCGAGGATGCGCCCTCGCTGACCGTCGGTCCGTACCTCCAGTGCGGCGTCCACCCGTTGCCCTTTCTCGGCCGGTCCTGTGCCTGTCGCCTCCGGACCGCACTATAGCGATGCCTGACGCGCAAAAGGAACCCGAAAAGCCCTATTGACAAGGGCATGAGCCCACTCCTCTAATAATGCGGTACTAACGGAGCCGGGTCGCTTGACGCAGGTCGGAGCGCCCCGCCGAGCCATGGACTGGAGGGGGCGGTGGGCAAGACGATCATCTGTCCGTGCCATGACGTGACCGTCGAGGACATCCGGGCGATGTACGCCGCGGGCTACACCCACCCCGAGACGCTGAAGCGGGCGACGGCCGTCTTCATGGGCCCCTGCCAGGGCAAGCACTGCGCGGGTCCGGTCATGGAACTGCTGCGGGAGCTGGCGGGCGGCGACGAGGGACGGGTCTCCCGGCGCCCCACGGCCCGGCCCCCGCTGCGTCCCGTCCTCCTCGGCGTGCTCGCCGGCGCCGCCGGGCCGTCCGCCGGGCCGTCCGCCGAGACGGGCCCTGAGGCGGGCCGCGAGACGGGCGCCGAGAGTGGCACGACGGGGGGTGCCTGACCATGGCGGTCCCCGGAGCCTGCCGCTCCCCGCTCCGCCGCGCGTACGACGTCGTGATCGTCGGCGCGGGCGTGCAGGGCCTCGCGCTGGCGTACGAGCTGGCCAAGCTCGGCGTCCGCGACGTGGCGGTGCTGGACCGGAGCTACCCCGGAGGCGGCGGCAGCGGACGCAACGGCGAGATGATCCGCTCCGCGTTCGGCTCCCGCGAGTGGACCGGCCTGTTCGAGGAGTCGCTGCGCCGCTGGCGCACGCTCTCCGCCGAGCTGGACTTCAACGTGCTGTTCTCCGGCAGCGGCTACCTGGTGCTGGCCTCCACGCCCGAGCAGGTCGAGCGGTGCCGGGCCGACGCCGTACGGCAGGCCGCGCTGGGCGTGCGCTCGCAGTTCGTCACGGCGGAGGAGGCGCGCCGGATCGTGCCCGAGGTCAACCCCGATCTCGCGCTCGGCGGCGTCTACCAGGACCAGGCCGGGTTCGCCCACCACGACGCCGTCGTGTGGGGCTACGCCCGGGCCGCCGCGCGTCTCGGCGTCGAGATCCACACCGGGGTCACGGTGACCGGCGTCGACGTCGCCGGCGGAGCCGTACGCGGCGTGCGCACCGACCGCGGGGACGTCTCCACGCCGGTCGTGGTGAACGCGGCCGGCGGCGGGGCCAGGGCGGTCGCCGAGATGGCCGGGGTGCGGCTGCCGACCCGCACCTGCCGCCTGGAGATGATCGTCACCGAGTCGGTGGCGCCGTTCCTGCGTCCCGCGCTCGCCAGCCTGGAACTGCTCGGTTACTGCCACCAGACGGCCAGAGGCGAGTTCGTGGGCGGGACGGAGCTGCCCCACCCCGACGTCAGCGACAGCCTCAACGGCACCTACACGCTGCTCGCCGACATGGCCGCGAAGTTCGTCCGGCTGCTGCCCCGGCTGGCCGGGGTGCGGCTGCTGCGCCACTGGGCGGGGCTCGTCGACCAGGCGGACGACCTGTCCCCGGTGATCGGTCCGGTGCCCGAGGTCAGCGGCTTCCACCTGACCTGCGGCTGGGTCTACGGCTTCATGGGCGCCCCCGCGACCGGCGCGCTGCTCGCCCGGGGGATCCACGAGGGCGTCATGCCCGAGCTGATCCGCCCCTTCTCGGTCACCCGCCTGCACGAGGGACGGCTCATCCAGGAGGGCGCCCTCGTGGTCGCCGCGGAGGAGGGGAACGCCGCGTGAACCTGCGCATCACCACCCATCCGTCCGCCCGGCCCGCGAGGTCCAGGCGGGTCGCGTTCACGTTCGAGGGCCGCACCCTGCACGGGTACGAGGGCGAGCCGATCGCCACGGCGCTGCACGCCGCCGGGGTGCGGGTGCTCTCCCGCAGCTTCAAGTACCACCGCCCCCGCGGCATCGGGCTGACCTGCGGCACCCCCTCGTGCCCCGGCTGCCAGCTCACCGTCGACGGCCAGTACGGCGTGCCGGGATGCGCCACCCCGCTGCGCGGAGGCGAGTCGGTGCGCCGGGAGCGTGCCTGGCCCGGCGCCGGCTGGGATCTGCTCGGGGCGATCGACCGGTTCTCCGCGCTCGTCCCCGCGGGCTTCCAGTTCCGGCTGTTCCGGCGCTCACCCCGGTCGGCCCATCTGGCGGAGCGCCTCATGGGCGTGATCGCGGGCGGCGGGCGCACGGTGGCGGCCGGGGTCGCCGCGCGGGCACTCCGGCCCGGCCTGGGGGAGCGGCGGACCCCGCTCGCCGTCGTCGGCGCAGGCGTGGCCGGGCTGGCCGCCGCCCTGGCCGCGGCCGAGAGCGGGCTGGAGGTGGTCCTGGTGGACCAGGGTGACGAGCCGGGCGGCGCGCTCCGGGCGGAGACGCGTCACGTGCGCGGCCTCGACGGCGTGGAGGTCCCCGGATTCCGGCTGGTGGCCGGCCTCGCGGCCCAGGCGCGGAAGCACGCCTCGATCACGGTGCTCACCGCGTCGACCGCGCTCGGCTGGTACGAGGGCGGCGTGCTGCCGGTGGACACTCCGGACGGCCTGCTGGTGCTGCGCCCCGACCGGTTGCTGGTCGCGACCGGCGACTACGACGTCCCGATGCCGTTCCCCGGCAACGACATCCCCGGCGTGATGCTGGCCGGTCCGGTCCAGCGCCTGATCAACGTCGACCACGTCCGCCCCGGCGAACGCGCCGTCGTGGTGGCCGCCGAGCCGTACGGCTACGGCCTCGCCGAGCAGCTTCACGCCGTCGGCGTCGTGCTCGCGGCCGTCGTCGACCCCCGGCCGGAACGGGAGATCCCGGCCGGGGCGTTCCCGGAGGCGCTCTCCGCCGCGCGGGTGCCGTACCTGCCGGGCCACGCCGTACGGGAGGCCGTGGGGCATCGTGGCGTGCGCCGGCTGGTGGTCGCCCCGCGCGATGGTGGCCTGGTCGTGCGGCCGGCCTGCGACACGGTGGTGGTGGCCGCGGGACGGCGACCGGCCGAGGAACTGCTCCTGCAGCGGCTCTACCACGGCGACGTCACGCTCGACGTCACCCGCGACGAGGCGGGCGGGCCCTACTCCCTGCCGGGCGGCGTGGCGGTCGCGGGCGGCGCGGCGGGGACGACCGACCCCGCCGCCGCCCTGGCCCACGGCGCCGAGGCGGGCCGCCGCCTGTCCCGATGGAAGCCGGAAAGCGACCTTCCCCTCACCCCTCTCTCGCCCGGCGCGGCCGGGCGGCCGTCTCCTTCAGGAGGAACCAGTGACTGACACCGGCGCGCACGGGATGCTCTCCCGCCGGACTCTGCTCATCCGCAGTGGGCAAGGGCTCGGCCTCCTCGCGGCCTCCGGCGTGCTCAGCGCCTGCGGCGGCGGCTTCTCCGCCTCGTCGTCGAGCGGCGGCGGTGGCGGCACGACCCTGACCGTCGTGAGCTTCGGCGGCGACTACCAGAAGGCGCAGGCCAAGACGATGTGGGCGCCGTACGCCGCCAAGAACGGGATCACCGTGAAGGAGGACGGCCCCACGGACAACGCCAAGATCAAGGCGCAGGCCGAGTCGGGCAACCCGTCCTGGGACATCGTGGTCGTCGGGAACGACTTCGGCAGCGAGGCGGACGCCCAGTGGCTGGAGCCGATCGACTACTCGGTCGTCGACAAGTCGTCCATCGTCGACGGCTACGCGCAGACGTACCGTGTCGCGGCCGACATCGAGGGCACGGTCCTCGCCTATCGCTCCGACAAGACCGGCGGCGCCGCGCCCACCCCCTGGGCGGACTTCTTCGACCTGAAGAAGTACCCGGGCAAGCGCACCGCCTGGAAGTCGGTGGGCGGCGGCATCTTCGAGATCGCGCTGCTCGCCGACGGCGTCGCCCCGGCCGACCTCTACCCGATCGACGTGGACCGGGCGCTGAAGAAGCTGTCCACGATCAAGGACCAGCTCATCTGGTGGGAGACCGGCGCCCAGGCCCAGCAGTACCTCGAGAGCGGGGAGGCGGTCATGGGCATGGTGTGGATCGCCCGCGCCGTGCTGTCGGCGGCCAACGCCCCCATCACGATCGCCTGGGACTCCTGGCTGTCGCAGGAGGCGTACTGGGTCGTGGTGAAGGGCAGCAGGAACAAGGCCGAGGCGATGAAGCTCATCGCCCACATGACGTCGGCCGGTCCCACCGCCGAGTTCACGAAGTACCAGCCGTACGGACCGGTCAGCAAGGCGGCGCAGGACCAGGTCGACCCCTCGGCGAAGGAGAACCTGCCGACCACCCACCTCGACACCCAGGTCAAGGTGGACGACGAGTGGTGGGGCAAGAACCGCGACTCCGTCAACGACAGGTTCCAGCAGTGGCTGCTCTCCTGAGCCCGCTGTCCCCGAGCGGCCCGGCGGCGGCCGCCGCGCCCGGGGAGAAGGGCGCCGGCTCCCGCCGCGGGACGCGGAACTGGCCGTTCCTGCTGATCGTCCCCGCCTTGCTGGTCCTGCTCGCGGTCTTCGCGTACCCGGTCGCGCAGACGTTCGTCAGCGCGTTCACCACGCCGACGCCGGGGACCGGCAACTTCGCCTGGTTCTTCGGCTCCCCGGCCAACGTCGCGGTGCTGACCAGGACGTTCTCGACGGCCCTGTGGGCGACCGTGATCTGCCTGTGCCTCGCCTATCCCTACGCGTATCTGATGACGGTGGCCTCCCCGCGGGCCAGGGCGGCGCTGCTGCTGATCGTCATGCTTCCGTTCTGGACCAGCCTCATGGTCCGCACCTTCGCCTGGCTCGTGCTGCTCCAGGACACCGGTGTCGTCAACGGGTTCCTCGGGCTGTTCGGCCTGGGACCGGTGAGCCTGGTCCGCACGCAGGCCGGAGTCCTCATCGGGATGGTCCAGATCCTGATGCCGTTCATGGTGCTGCCGCTGTACTCGGTGATGAGCGGCATCGACCGGCGGCTGCTGACCGCCGCCGAGAGCCTCGGCGCCCGCCCGCTGGTCGCGCTGCTGCGCGTCTTCGTGCCGCTGTCCCTGCCGGGAGTCGCCGCCGGGGCGACGATGGTCTTCATCACCTCGCTGGGCTTCTACGTCACGCCGGCCCTGCTCGGCTCGCCCGGCGAGGCGCTGATCTCGCAGTTCATGTACACCCAGGTCAGCGGAATGCTGATGTGGGGCAGGGGCGGCGCCATGGCGGTCGTGCTGTTCGCCGCCACGCTGCTGCTGATCGGACTGCTCGGCCTGGCCATGCGGGCCGGCCGCCGGAGCAGGGCGAGCGCCCGATGAGCGCCCGGCTCGCCCGCGCCGCCCTGTGGATCACCGGCGCGCTGGTCGCCGCCTGGCTGGTGGCGCCCACGCTGGTGGTGATCCCGCTCGGCTTCACCGACAAGGTGTCGCTGACGTTCCCGCCGACCGGCTGGTCGACCAGGTGGTACGCCAACTTCTTCGGCGATCCGGCGTGGACCGCCGCGCTGGCCAACTCGGTGCTGGTCGGCGTGCTCGTCGCCGTCGTCGCGACCACTCTCGGCACGGCGGCGGCGTTCGGGCTCAGCCGCTGGACGAACGGAAGGGGAGCGGCGGCCGCGAGCGTGCTGCTGCTCGCCCCGATGATCGTCCCCGGCATCATCCTGGCCATCGGGATCTACGCCGTCTTCCTGAAGCTCGGCCTCGCCGGGACGCTCGCCGGGTTCGTCGCCGCGCACACCGTCCTGGCCCTGCCCTTCGTCGTCGTCTCCGTGACGGCCTCCCTGCGCACGTTCGACGTGCGGCTGGAGACCGCGGCCGCGAGCCTGGGCGCCGGGCGGTGGGCGACATTCCGGCAGGTCACCCTACCGCTGATCACGCCGGGTGTGGTCTCGGGCGCCCTGTTCGCGTTCGTGACCTCGTTCGACGAGGTCGTGGTCTCCCTGTTCATCCAGAGCCCCACCCTCGTCACCCTGCCCGTCCAGATGTACTCGAGCGTCACCCGCGAGACCGATCCCACGCTCGCCGCCGCCGCGACCATGATCCTGGTCCTCACCACGGTCCTGGTCGGCGGAGGGCTCACGCTGGCCGCAAGGAGGAACCGTGCCCGTTGACCGGCCCGAGGGGGCGGCCCTGCCCGCAGGCAAGGGCGCCCGCATCGACCTGAGCGGCATGACCAAGCGCTACGGCGGCGCCGCCGCCGTCGACGACGTCACGCTCACCGTGGAGCCGGGGGAGTTCATGACGTTCCTGGGGCCGTCCGGCTCCGGGAAGACGACGACCCTCAACATGATCGCCGGCTTCACCGACATCACCTCCGGGACCCTCCGGATCGACGACCGGCCCGTGGGCGACGTGCCTGCGCACAAACGGGACATCGGCGTGGTGTTCCAGCACTACGCGCTCTTCCCGCACATGACGGTCGCCCAGAACGTCGCCTTCCCGCTGCGGCAGCGCAAGGTGCCCAGGGCCGAGCGGGACCGCCTCGTCGCCGCCGCCCTGGAGACCGTGCAACTACCCGGCCACGCCTCCCGCTACCCCCGCGAGCTGTCCGGCGGCCAGCAGCAGCGGGTCGCGCTCGCCCGGGCCATCGTGTTCAGCCCCCGCGTCCTGCTCATGGACGAGCCGCTCGGCGCGCTCGACCGCAAGCTCCGCGAGTTCCTGCAACTGGAGATCAAGCGCATCCACCGGGAGGTCGGGTCCACCTTCGTGTTCGTGACCCACGACCAGGAGGAGGCGCTGATCCTCTCGGACCGCGTCGCGGTGTTCAACAACGCCCGCATCGAGCAGGTCGGCACCGCCCGGGACCTGTACGAGCGGCCGGCCACGCTGTTCGTGGCCCGGTTCCTCGGCGAGTCCACGATCCTGCGCGGCACCGCGACGCCGGACGGGAGCCGGGCCCGGCTCGACCTGGACGGCCTCGCCGTACAGGCCTCCGGTGGGGTGCGCAGCGGACCGGCCGCGCTGGTCGTGCGGCCGGAACGGCTCCGTCTCGAGCCCGACCGGCCCGACGCCGCCGGGACCGGTGGCAACGCGGTTCCGGTCACGGTGGTCGAGGAGATCTATCTCGGGTCGGCTCGCAAGCTGGAGGTGCTGCTGCCCGGTGGCGGGCGCGGCCTCGTACGCGAGCAGGCGGGCACGGCGAGCGACCTGAGAGTGGGCGACCGCGCCCGCCTGTGCTGGCACCCCGACGACTGCGTCCTGCTGCCCGACGACCCCACCACCGAAAGGATCTTCACGTGACCGTCAACGGCGGAGTGTCGTTCTGGTACCGCGAGACGGGGTTGCCCGCGCGACGCCCGCCCCTGGACCGGTCGATCGAGGCGGACGTCTGCGTCGTCGGGGCCGGCTACACCGGCCTGTGGACCGCCTACTACCTCAAGAAGGCCGATCCGAGCCTCGACGTCGTCGTCATCGAGCGCAAGTTCGCGGGCTACGGCGCCTCCGGCCGCAACGGCGGCTGGCTGACCGGCGCGCTCGCGGGGTCGCCCCGCAGGTTCGCCCGCACCCACGGCGGCGAAGGCGTGCACGCCCTCCAGCGGGCGATGAACGAGACCGTCGACGAGGTCATCGCGGTGGCGCGCGCCGAGGGCATCGACGCCGACATCGTCAAGGGCGGCATCCTCAGGGTGGCGCACGCCCCGTCCCACCTGCCGCGCCTGACCGCCCAGGTGCGCGCGGCCCGCGCCTGGGGCGACACCGACGTGGAGCAACTCGACGCCGAGCAGACCACGGCCAGGATCCGGGTGGACGGCGCCCTCGGCGCCTCGTTCAACCCCCACTGCGCCAGGGTCCAGCCGGCCAAGCTCGTGCAGGGCCTCGCGAGGGTCGTCGAGGGGCTCGGGGTGCGGATCTACGAGTCCACCCCCGTGACGGAGATCGTGCCGCACGAGGCGCGCACGCCGTACGGCGCCGTGCGGGCGGACTTCGTGCTGCGCGCCACGGAGGGGTTCACCGCCGGGCTGGCCGGCGAGCGCCGGACCTGGCTGCCGATGAACTCCTCGCTCATCGTCACCGAGCGGCTGCCTGGCCGGGTGTGGGAGCGGATCGGCTGGGAGGGCCGCGAACTGCTCGGCGACATGTCCCACGCCTACATCTACGCCCAGCGGACGGCCGACGACCGCATCGCCATCGGCGGGCGCGGGGTGCCCTACCTGTTCGGTTCCCGTACGGACGACGACGGGCGCACGCACGCCGCGACGGTGCGCGCCCTCCGTGACGCCCTGGTGCGGCTGTTCCCCGCCGTACGGGACGCCGCGGTCGAGCATGCCTGGTGCGGCGTGCTCGGCGTGCCGAGGGACTGGTGCTCGACCGCCGCGCTCGACCGGCGGACCGGGCTCGGCTGGGCCGGCGGCTACGTCGGCCACGGCGTGGCCACGACCAACCTCGCCGGGAGGACTCTGCGCGACCTCGTGCTCGGCGCCGACACCGAACTGACCCGGCTGCCCTGGGTCGGCAGGAAGGTGCGCAGGTGGGAGCCCGAACCGCTGCGCTGGATCGGCGTGCGCGGGATGTACGCCGCCTACCGCGCGGCCGACCGGGCCGAGATCGTGGGCGGCCGGACGACGACGTCGCCCATCGCCAGGATCGCCGACGCCGTCGCCCGCCGGCACTGAGTCCGCGGGCATCGAGCGCGGCGTAACTGAGCGCGGCGGACGGCGTCGCGCGCAGCACACGACGAGCCGCCGGGTGATCCGGCGGACGAACAGGAGAGCAGTTGACCAGCATCGTCGTACCCGACGCGAGCACGGCCGTCCTCGGCCCGGCCGCACCCAAGCCGACCTCGGTCGAGGGCGACCAGCGCGAGGCGACCCTCGCGGTGTGGACCTCCGAGGACGGCAGGACCAGCGCCGGCGTGTGGGAGTGCACGCCCGGCAGGTTCACCGCCGTACGGGACGGTTACCACGAGATCTGCCAGATCCTGTCCGGGCGGGTGACCGTGGTCTCCGCCGACGGCACGGAGCAGGAGGCAGGCCCCGGCAGCACCCTGGTCATGCCGGCGGGCTGGCGAGGTGAGTGGCACGTCCACGAGACCGTGCGGAAGACGTACGTGACCACCCGTCTGTGACTCTTCCGTCCGGGTTCCCCTGGTCTCTCTGGCCGTGTTCGGCTAGATAAAGCGCAACTGTAGGAGATTTGCACCAGTGTCTGACTTGCCGGTATTGAGGAACTTCGTCAATGGTCGTCACACCGACCCGGCCGACGGTGTCACCTCCGAGCTGATCGATCCGTGCGACGGCGAGCTCTACGCCCTCGCGCCCGTGTCCTCGAAGGAGGACGTCGGCGTCGCGATGCGCGCGGCGGCCTCCGCGTTCGAGACCTGGCGCGACACGACCCCGGGGGAGCGCGCCCGCGCGCTGCTGCGGCTGGCCGACGCGGTCGAGGAGAACGCCGACCGGCTCGTGGACGTGGAGTGCCGCAACACCGGCAAGCCGCGTGAGGCGACCGCGTCGGGCGAGGTGCCGCCCATGGCGGACCAGATCCGCTTCTTCGCCGGCGCCGCCCGGCACCTGTCCGGGCTGTCCGCGGGAGAGTACATGCCGGGCCACACGTCGATGGTCCGGCGGGAGCCGATCGGGGTGTGCGCCCAGGTCACGCCGTGGAACTACCCGATGATGATGGCGGTGTGGAAGTTCGCTCCGGCGATCGCGGCCGGAAACACGGTCGTGCTCAAGCCGTCGGACACCACTCCCGCCTCGACCCTGCTGCTGGCCGAGATCGCGGCCGAGTTCCTGCCGCCGGGCGTCTTCAACGTCGTGTGCGGTGACCGCGACACCGGCCGCGCCCTGGTGGAGCACGAGATCCCGCAGTTCGTCTCCATCACCGGTTCGGTCCGGGCCGGCATGCAGGTCGCCGGCAGCGCCGCGGCCGACCTCAAGCGCGTCCATCTGGAACTCGGCGGCAAGGCGCCTGTCGTCGTCTTCGACGACGCCGACATCGAGGCCGCCGCCCGGAAGATCGCCGGTGCCGCGTACTACAACGCGGGGCAGGACTGCACGGCCGCCACCAGGGTCCTGGTCGCGGAAGGCGCGCACGACGCGCTCACGGCCGCCCTGGCGGAGCAGGCCCGCGCCCACCGCACCGGCCCCGGCGTCGCCGATCCCGACTTCGGGCCGCTGAACAACGCGGCCCAGCTCGCGCACGTCTCCGGGTTCGTCGAGCGGCTCCCGGCGCACGCCAAGATCGAGACGGGCGGCGGCCGGATCGGCGACCGTGGCTTCTACTTCGCCCCGACGGTGGTCTCGGGCCTGCGGGAGGAGGACGAGATCGTCCGCAAGGAGATCTTCGGCCCCGTGATCACCGTGCAGCCGTTCACCGACGAGGCCGACGCCCTGCGGATCGCCAACTCCACGGAGTACGGCCTGGCGTCCTCGGTCTGGACGAAGGACCACGGCCGGGCGATGCGCATGGCGCGTGCTCTCGACTTCGGATGCGTGTGGGTGAACACGCACATCCCCCTGGTCGCCGAGATGCCGCACGGCGGGTTCAAGCACTCCGGATACGGCAAGGACCTGTCGATGTACGGATTCGAGGACTACACCCGGATCAAGCACGTCATGAGCAACATCGGCCTGTGAGCCTGCGGCGTGGGGCGGGCACCGCCCCGCGCCGGAGCCTCCCTTTCGGCGGCGTTTCGTGAAATCAGCGATTGATAGAGAGCGCGATTCGGCGTCGAACGCTTTCCGTGTCCGCTGAAACCGCACCCGAATTCGTGGGCCGATGGTTCCGGAAACAACGGAGAGAGACTTCCGGGAATTTGAAGCCGCACCTGCGGTGCGCTCCCAGCTTTACGTTCCCGGCGACGGGTGGTGCTCCCGCGACGGGCCGGGAGAATCCCCCGTGACGTCTCGGACGACGTGGGCGTGGGCGCGCCGGGATCTTTTCTGTCGTCTGTTCACTGTCGAAATAAGTCTCACTACCGTGTCCTCCCGGCAGGGCACCCTCGGTCCTGCTCAGGTAGGAGGACGTGACTGATGACTGATTCCGATAACGGGTTGTACGTCGGCCGCCGGTCCGTATTGGCCGGTGTCGCGGGCTTGCTGGGAGCGGCGGCGCTGCCCGCGGCCGCCGCGCACGCGGACCCGAAGGAGTTGCCGAACGCGGGCGCGCCGAAGGGGAGGTACCCGTCGAACTGGCCCGAGCTCGCGCCCTACGGCCTGGCGGACACGCGGCCGGACCTGTGGCCGCGTGACGACAACTCCTTCATCCTCCCGCTGGAGCTTCGCCCCCGCGACGAGGAGCTCGGCCGGGTCTGGATGCGCGACACCTACGTCAACTGCTTCGTCGTCAACGGCCGTCCGATCTACGTCGCCACCGGCACCACCCGCGTGCCCGGGCTCGCGGCGGCCGGCCCGTGGAACGACGGCATCTTCGTCTGGACGGCGCCGTCCCTGCACGGGCCGTGGAGGCTGGCCGACACGACCGGCATCCGGCCGGACGCCGAGAAGGGCAAGGTGTGGTCGCCCGAGTTCGTCGGCGAGAACCGGCCCGGGCGCACGGTCGTCGCTCCGTGGCAGGAGTACTGGTACGACGACCAGTTCGGCAAGCGCGGCAACGCGTGGGCGCCGGAGGTGCACTACTTCCGCGGCAAGTGGTACATCGTCGCGTGCATGGGCGACCACTCCCAGAAGGTCGGCTCGTTCATGCTCGTGAGCGAGGGCGGGGTGGAGGGCCCGTACCGGCTCGTCCAGGGCAACTACGACAAGCCCTTCGGTGACTCCTTCATCGGCGGGCCCGCCTTCATCAAGCCCGGCGCCTACCACCACATCGACGGCGGCCTCTACAGCGAGGGCGACGACGCCTGGCTCGTGCTGCACAACAACCTGTACGCGAAGTTCCGGGATGACATGGAGGACATCATCCCGACGACGAACCTGCCGAAGTTCCAGCAGACGCCCTACGCGCCCGAGCCGTATCTCGAAGGCGCGTACGTGTTCAAGTACGGCGGCAAGTACTACCTCATCCACGCCGCGTGGGACCGCTCGTCGGTCAACGCCGACGGCAGCACGCGCTACGCCTACGACACGGCCGCCGCCGGCCGCGTGCAGTACCAGTACGACGCGATCATCGCCGTCGCGGACAGGTTCGAGGGGCCCTACTCCAAGCGGTGGACCCTGGGCGTCGGCGCGGGCCACAACAACATCTTCGTGGATCGCAGCGGCCAGCTGTGGGCCACGTTCTTCCGCAACCCCAACTTCGGCTACTGGGCCGACCCGTCGCGCGTCGGCGACGCCGCCGTGCCCGGTGTCGTACGGCTGGAGTGGACCGGCCCCGAGGGCAACCGCCTGTACGTCGCGCGCCGGAACCCGGGGCACAGCGAGGACTGACAGAGATGATGCGGACGAGCGCCGGCGGCCTGAGCGGGCACCGACCGCTGCTGCCCGGTCAGCCGGCGCTCTCCGCTCGTGGGCCGCGATCAGTTCGGCGGCGGGGCCGGGTCCGCTCGAACATGGATATGGTCGTTTTCGTCTGGAAAGATGACTAATTCCCGTGAATATCACGTTACCGTGAAATGACGCAGTAGCTCGACAACAAGGACAAACCCCCCATGAGACGATGGGCTGCCCTGGCAGTCGCCGTACTGATCGCGTCCGCATCCGTCGCCGCGGGCCCCGCCGCCGCGCAGGGAGGTCCGCCCGACCCGGTGGACGCGCTCAAGCGGCAGTTCCGCGAGGAGCACGGAGTCCGTACGTCGGAGACCGCCCGCGTTTTCTTCGGCGCGAAGTCCGGGAGCGCGTTCCGGATCAGCGGCGAGGTGCAGTTCGGCCCTTCGGGTCCGGTGGCGGTCGACCTGACCTGGCGGGACGTTCCCGATCCGGGGACCGGTGCGGGCCGGGCGCCGTCCGAGAGACCGGCCTCCTACCGGGTGATCCGCGTGGGCGAGGACGTGTACTACGACGTCGCCCAGTATCCGGGGCCGGTTCCCGACGGCAAGAAGTGGATCCGGAGGAACCACGCGGCGGGCATGACGCGTTACCTCGCCCCGGCCGCCAGCCTGCAGCCCGTCGACGTGTACGACCCGTCGATCCTGAAGGCCGTGCTGAAGCGGTCCACGACCACGCCCGTCTCCGGAGGTCTCCTCTACCGGGGCACCATGAGTCACAAGGAGATGGGCAGGGTCTCGAAGGGCCGCTACGTCGACCCGTACTCGGGACTGTCCGCCAAGAAGAGCAAGGGGAAGGTCTCCTGGCGGCTCTGGACCGGCCACGACGGTCTGGTGACGCGCCTGGTCACCACCGACACGCTGGGAGCGGGGAAGGCGTCGGTGTTCGCGCGGACCGACACCCGCTACACCGGCTGGGGATGCCGTCTCGTCATCACCGCCCCGCCCGCCGACGAGGTCATCGAGCAGGACGACCTGACGCGGTACGCCCCCGACCCCGCCCCGACCCGGTAGTCCCCGGCCGCTCGCCGCCGGAAGGGGCGGCCGGGTGCGAGCCGCATACGGGTCGCACCCGGCCTGACGGCACCGGGGATGTCCTGTGGGTGCCGCTACTCGGGGGCTGCTACTCGGCGAAGTCCGCGGCGTGGTCGCGGACCCAGGTGGCGAAGGTGCGGGGAGCGCGGCCGGTGACCTGTTCGACGGTGCCGGTCAGGGGCACGGGGCGGCCGTCGTTGGCCTGCCAGTAGCCGAGCAGGGCGTCCGCGTAGGGGCCGGGGATGTAGCCGGCCATCTCCTGTTTCCATTCCTCGGGGGTGACGTGGCTGACGGTGATCGGCCGGCCGGTGATCTCGGCGAGTAGCTCGATCTGTTCGCTGAACGTGAGGCTTTCCGGGCCGGTCAGGTGGAGGCGCCCGCCCTGGTGGCGTGGGTCGGTGAGCACGGTGAAGGCCACTTCGGCGAGGTCCCGTTCGTGGAGGGGGTCGGTGTGGGAGCCCGGGTAGGGCAGGCTCACCGGACGCCCGGCCTTGATGGGCCAGGCCCAGGCGCCCGCGTTGCCGGCGAAGGAACCGGGCCGCAGGATCGTGGTGGTGAGCGGTGCGGCGAGCAGCGCGGTCTCGACGTCGAGATGGGACGCGGCCAGCGGGTTGCCGGCCGCGTCGGGGTCCAGCACGCTCGCGGAGGACAGCAGGACGACGTGCTCGACCCCGGCCGTGACGGCAGCGTCGACGAACTCGCCGATGTGCGAAGCCTCTGCGTACAGGAAGACCTCGGTGACGCCGGACAGAGCGGCCGGGAAGGTGGCAGGGTCGCTGAGGTCGCAGGTGACGGCTGTGACGCCGTCGGGGACCCGCAGCTGCCCAGGGTTGCCGGAGGCGACGCGTACGGGGCGATCGGCCCGAAGCAGCAGGGCCAGCAGGTGGGTGGCGACCGCGCCGCGGCCTCCGGTGATGAGAATCATGGAAATACTCCGGTGATCGGTACGGATACGGATGCCTTCCGGGGACGTGGAAGGCTCAGCGGGCCTGCGCCGCCCGCCTGGGTGGAGCGCACATCGCCGAGGGCGACCGCGAACACGGCGCCGAAGCGGCAGCCCATGCCCAGACCGGCAGCGAACAGCGGTGATCAGCGACACCGGCTGGTGCTCAGCCGCGACGGCGAAGAGCGGCACCCCGATCGAGACCACAGCGCGTCCGTGGGAGGCGATGCGTGGTCACCGTGGTGCTGAGCAGGTCGAGCGCATCGGCGGCGACCACGAAGATCGGCCAGGCGCGTGGGGACAAGGTTGTGGACATGGCGAGGCACACTCTCCGCTGAGAGATCCAGACAGCCTGCACCGAGGCTGTCGTGCCGGCCGGATGTCCCGACACGCTCGTGAACGAGCGCCGCACCTTACGATCGGGAAAGTACCACGAACCTCACCTGGCCCGCGCGGCCTCACCAGCCGCTCCCTTCGGGGAGCGGAGGAGTCACCGAGCGTTCATCTCGCCGACCACGTCCCCATCATTTCTGCCGCCCTGATGTTCTTCTCGAAGCGCTGGACTTCCGGCTTGGTCATTTCGGTCGGAACCGGACGATTCTCCGAATGCTTCCGGCCGTCCAGTGAGTCGTAAGGATCGGTATGGACAACCCCCAGGGCAGCGGTCGGATCACTCGCGCGAGGCTCGGGCTCCGCCTGGCCACCGCGCTGGCCGTCGCGGTGCCGCTGTCGATCGGCGGAACGGCCGCGGCGGACACGGAGCCCACAGCAACGGCGGCGGGCGCGCCGGCGGCCGCGACCACGGCGGAGTGGACCACGCCGCAGTGGGCCACGGCGGAGTGGACCACGCCGCAGTGGGCCACGGCGGAGTGGACCACCCGAGTGGTCGCGCCCGGCGTGGAGGTGCGCACCGGCACCCTCAGGAACCCCGCCGCCGCCCCGAGCTGGACCGTCACCGTGCAGGCCCCCGTCACCGCGCGGTTCACCGGTGCCGCGGCCTGGGCCGCGGTGGGGACGGAGTCATGGGCCGAGGAGACCGCGGGCAGGTTGCGCGCGGCCGGGTTCGAGCCGACGATGAGCCGGATCCCCTGGCCCGGCTACGCCGACGTCCCCTCCGGCCTCATGGGCGTACGGGTCAGGGTCGGCTCCTACCCGAGCCAGGATGCGGCGAAGAGCGTGGCCTCGCGGGTCACCGCGGCGGGGTTCCGCGCCGTCGTGGAGTGGAGCGGCTACGACGCCGACCAGCCGGCCGACGTGGAGAACGTCCACGTCGCGGTCATCGACCCGCGCACCTTCCGCGGCTCGGTCGAAGCGACCCATGACGCCGACGTCACCGATCGGGAGACGACGTCCTCGGTGGCCGCCAGGCACGGTTCGCTGGTCGGCGTCAACGGCGGCTTCTTCATCACCTCCGACGCCGACGGCGTGCAGGGCACTCCGGCCGGCATCAGCGCCCACGACGGCGAGCTCGCCTCGATGGCGGCCGGTGCGCGCGCGGCGCTGATCCTCGCGGACGGCGGGCGGCGCAGCCGGATCGCCGACCTGACCACCACCGTCACCGCACGCGCCGGCCGTTCCACCGCCGCCGTCCGCGGCGTCAACCGCACGCCGGGCCTCGTGCGCAACTGTGGCCAGCCCGGCGCGACCCCCACCGAGGAGCCGCGTCAGGACGTCACCTGCACGAAGACCGACGATCTGGTCAAGTTCACGGCCGAATACGTCCACGCGCTTCCCACCGGCCCCGGCGTCCAGGTGGTGCTGGACGCCAAGGACCGCGTGGTGTCCGTCGGGGGCCGGGGCGGCACCGTGCCACCCGCCCACACCGTGCTCCAGGGCATCGGCCCGGCGGCCGACTGGCTCACCGCCAACGCCGTGGTGGGCGGGAAGATCGCCGTGACGGAGGTCATCCGCGACACCGACGGCCGGCAGGTCAAGCTCGGCCGCGGCGACAGCATCGTCAGCGCCGCCCCGACCCTCGTGGAGGACGGACGCGTCCACATCGACGCCGCCGCCGAAGGCGTCGTCGACCCGGCGGACCTGTCCTTCGGCTACGCCTGGGCCAACAACCGCCAGCCTCGCACGATGGCCGGAATCGACCAGCGGGGACGGCTGCTGCTGGTCACCGTGGACGGCCGTCTCAGCGGCGGCAGCGAGGGCTTCACGCTCGCCGAGGGCGCGGCCTTCATGCGCTCACTCGGAGCGGTGCAGGCCCTGAACCTGGACGGCGGCGGCTCCTCCGCCATGGCCGTCGACGGCGTGCTCGTCAACCGCCCCTCGGACGCCGCGGGCGAACGCGCGGTCGGCGACACCATCCAGGTGCTGCCGCGCACTCGCTGACGCCGCGACGCCGGCCCCTCTCCCCATGGGGGAGAGGGGCCATCCGTATTTCTGGGCCGTATTTCTGGGCCGGCCGCCGCGGCGGGTGGCGGTTGTCCCTCTTGTATGCGTGAAACGGCAGGTCAAAGGCGTGCGGCGACCTGCCGGAGTGGCGTAACTCCGCCGTTATCCACATATTCCTACCTGAAGAATAGGCTTACGCCTCATGGAGTTGGCGGACGCGAGACGGCGCCGGGCGGACAGGGCCCGACAGGTCGCCGACCTGCTGCGGCGGGAGGTCGTGCACGGCGGTTTCTGCGGTGGTCACCTGCCGCTGGAGTCCGCCCTCGCGCGGGAGTTCGGGACCTCCCGCAACACGATCAGGGACGCCCTGGACCTGCTGCGTGACGAGGGCCTCATCGAGCGGTGCCCGGGAGTCGGCACGACGGTCGCGGCGGAGAAGTACCCGCACGGCCTGCACCGGCTGCTCGGCCTCGCCGAGACCCTCAGCGAGCACGGCGAGGTGACGAACGAGGTCCGCGCGATGGGGCTGATCCCGCCTCCGGCCGCCGTCCGGGGGCGGCTCGGCCTGCCGCCGGGCGAGTCCGTCGTCTACGTGGAGCGGCTGCGCAGGCTCAACGGCCTGCCGCTCTCCCTCGACCTGACCTACCTCGTACGCGAGGTGGGGGAGCCGCTCTTCGACGCCGATCTCGTGCACAACGACGTGTTCGTGCTGCTGGAACGGGTCGCCGGGCAGCCGCTCGGCGTGGCGGAGCTGACGATCGAGGCCGTGAACGCCGACGCCCACACCGCCGCCGTCCTCGACGCGCCGCGCGGCGCGGCGCTGCTGATGGTCGAGCGCCTCACCCACCTGTCCGACGGCCGCCCGGTCGACCTGGAGTTCGTCAGGTTCCGCGGCGACCGCCTCACCATGCGTGGCCATCTCTGGAGGAACACCGATGACCCTGGTCAATAGCCGTGCCGACGTGCCCGTGACGATCGACGAGTCGCTGTGCATCGAGGGCTGCACGCTGTGCGTGGACGTGTGCCCGCTCGACTCGCTGGCCATCCACGAGGTCAGCGGCAAGGCGTACATGCACGTGGACGAGTGCTGGTACTGCGGCCCCTGCGCCGACCGGTGCCCCGCGGACGCGGTCACGGTGAACATCCCCTACCTGCTCCGATAGAAGGACACCCCCATGCGTAAGCTCTTCGCCGCCGTGGCGCTGCTGGCCGCGGCCGGGTGCTCCGTGTCCGCCGGCGCCGACGACGGCAGGCAGACGGTCGTCGTCGGATACCAGTCGAAGACCATCAACACGGTGACGGCCGGGACGCTGCTGCGCGGCCTCGGCTACCTCGAAAAGCGCCTCGGCGACAGGTATCGGGTCGAGTGGCAGGACTACGACACCGGCGCCCCGATCACCGCCAAGATGGTGGCCGGGAAGATCGACATCGGGTCGATGGGCGACTACCCGCTCCTCATCAACGCCTCCCGCACCCAGGGCGTGCCCTCCGCGCGGACCGAGCTCGTCTCGGTGACCGGCTACAACCTGCGCGGCGGGCTGAACTCGGTCGTCGTGCCCCCGTCCTCGGACGTGCGGACGCTGGCCGGCCTGAAGGGGAAGAAGGTCTCCGCCAGCTCGGGGTCGGCCGGGCACGGCACGCTCGTCCAGGCCCTGGAGCGGGCCGGGCTCGACCCGGCGACGGACGTGGAGGTCGTGAACCAGCAGCCGCCGGTGGGCGCGTCGGCGCTGCAGTCGGGCAACGTGCAGGGATACGCCCAGTTCGTGGCCTGGCCGGGACTGCTCGTCTTCAGGAACCAGGCCCGGCTCGTCTACGACGGGTCGGCGCTCGGCGTGCCGACGTTCCACGGCGTCGTCGTACGGCAGGCGTACGCGAAGGAGCACCCCGACGTGCTCCAGGCGTTCCTCCAGGCGCAGATCGACGCGACGACCTACCTCCACGAGCATCCCGTGGAGGCCGCCGAGGCGGTCGCGAAGGCCACCGGCCTGCCGCCCGAGGTGGTCTACCTCTACAACGGCCGCGACGGCATCGCGTCGTTCGACGTGACCGTGAAGCCGCAACTGCTGGAGGCACTGCAGCACGACGAGAAGTACCTGAAGATCATCGGCACCGACTTCACCGACGTCGACGTGACGAGGTTCGCGAACGACTCCTACATCAGGAAGGCGTACGGCGCCTCCTACGACGCCGGCGCCGCGAGCACCGTCAACGCGGCGAGGATCACCGGGACCGACGAGGCCTGCGGGACGACCGTGAGCGACCCGGCGAAGGCGGGCGAGCTCTGGCTCGCCGGGGAGGACCGGCTCCGCCCCGCCGCCACCCCCACCTGCCTGCTGCGCCAGATCGCCGCCGCCACCTCGGGCGGCCGGACCGTGCGGGCGGCCTACGTGCCCGACGCGGCCACCGGGACGCACTGGTTCGCGGACCGGTGCGTGTGGGTGCGCGACCCCGCGGCGGGAGAGAACGAGCGGTTCGCGCCCTTCACCACCCCTGACGGCGCGCAGGCGTACGTGAAGGAGCACCCCCGGGCGCGGATCGTCGGCTACGACGAGGCGCTGAAGGCCGCGGCGGGGGAGCTCAAGGCGGCGGCGGGGGAGCTGAAGGCGGCGGCGGGGGAGCTGAAGGCGGCGGCGGGAGGTGCGTCGCGATGAGCACCCCGGCGCTGGACGCGGCGGACGCGCTCGCCGCGGGCGCTGCGGCCTCCGAGCGGGTCGCGGCGGAACCGGGCCGGACGCGAACGGCGGCCGGCCTACGCAGGTGGGCGGTCAGGCTGGGGTCCCTGGCGGTCGTCGTCGCGCTGTGGCAGTGGCTGACGGCCGCGGACGCCCGCGTCGGGCTGCGGTTCGACCGGCTGCCGTCGCCCGCCGAGGTCGCGACGGAGTTCGGCCGGCAGCTCGGCACCCGGATCTACTACCTCGACCTGGCCCAGAGCATGATCCGCATCCTCACCGGGTTCGCGCTGGCGGCCGTGGCCGGCATCGCCCTGGGCGTCCTGGTCGCGCGGTCCCGGTGGGCCGGCGACGTGCTGCTGCCGCCCGTCGAGGTCGTCCGGCCGATCCCGGCGATCGCCCTCGTCCCGATCGCGATCCTGGTGTTCCCCACCGACGAGCAGGGCATCGTGTTCATCACGTTCGCCGCGGCGTTCTTCCCGATCATGGTGAGCACGCGCCACGCCGTACGGGCGCTGCCGACGCTGTGGGAGGACGCGGTCCGCACGATGGGCGGCGGGCGCGCGCACGTGCTGTGGAACGTCGTCCTCCCGGGCACGCTGCCGGGCGTCTTCGGCGGGCTGTCCGTCGGCATGGGCGTCGCGTGGATCTGCGTGATCTCCGCCGAGATGATCTCCGGGGAGTTCGGCGTCGGCTACCGCACCTGGCACGCCTACACGGTGGTCGACTACCCGGCGGTGCTCGTCGGCATGGCGTCGATCGGCGTGCTCGGCTGGGTCGCCTCGGCCTCGATCGAACTGCTCGGCCGGCGCCTCACCCGATGGCTGCCCGGTGTTGACGAGGGTGTCGAAGGGAGCGCCCGATGAGCGCCCCGGTCGCGCCTGCCCTGGAGACAGGGCTCGCCACCCGCCTGGAGGGCGTGTCCCTGGGTTACGGGCGGCACGCCGTGCTGGAGGACCTGCGCCTCGACATCGCCCCCGGCGAGGTCCTGGTGATCGTCGGCCCGTCCGGATCGGGCAAGTCCACGGTCCTGCGGGCGATCGCGGGACTGCTGGCGCCGCGCTCCGGCCGGGTCCTGGCCGGGGGCGTCCCGGTGACCGGGCCGTCGCCCGACCGCGCGATGGTCTTCCAGGACGACGCGCTGCTGCCGTGGCGCACCGTACGGCGCAACGTCGAGCTGCCGCTGCGCATCCGCGGCGTGCCGAGGCGGGAGCGCAGGACGGCCGCCGAGAGCTGGATCGCCCGCGTCGGCCTCTCCGGCTGTGAGGACCGGCTGCCCCGGGAGCTGTCCGGCGGCATGCGGCAGCGTGTGCAGCTCGCCAGGTCGCTGGCGGGCGCGCCGCGCGCCGTGCTCATGGACGAGCCCTTCGGCGCGCTGGACGCGCAGACCCGGGCCGGGATGCAGCGCCTGCTGCTGGACGTGCTCCGCGACACCCTCGCCACGGTCGTCTTCGTCACCCACGACGTGGACGAGGCGCTGCTGCTCGCCGACCGGGTCGTCGTGCTCGGCCACGGCGGCATCGGACGCGTCCTGCGCGTGCCGGACCCGCGCACCCCCGACATCGACCGCGCCGGGCTGCGCGCCCGCATCATCAAGGAGCTGTGATGGACATCCCCGCCCCGGCGGACCGTTCGCATCTGGAATGCCAGGTCCTGGTGGTCGGCGGCGGCACCGCCGGGACCATGGCCGCGATCACCGCCGCCGAGCGCGGCGCCGACGTGATCCTGCTGGAGAAGGCGCACGTACGGCACAGCGGCGCGCTGGCGATGGGCATGGACGGCGTGAACAACGCGGTCATCCCAGGCAAGGCCACGCCCGAGGACTACGTCGCCGAGATCACCAGGGCCAACGACGGAGTGGTCAACCAGCGCACGGTCTACCAGACGGCCACGCGCGGCTACGACATGGTCCGGCGGCTGGAGCGCTACGGGGTGAAGTTCGAGAAGAACGAGCACGGCGAGTACGCCGTGCGCCGGGTCCACCGGTCGGGCAGCTACGTGCTGCCCATGCCGGAGGGCAAGGACGTCAAGAAGGTGCTCTACCGCGTGCTGCGCCGCCGCGACATCCGCGAGAAGGTCCGCATCGAGAACCGGGTGATGCCGGTCCGCGTGCTGACCAGCGAGGGCCGGGCCGTCGGCGTCGCCGGGTTCGACACCCGCTCGGGGCGGTTCGTCACGGTCGCCGCCGGGGCCGTGATCCTCGCCACCGGCGCGTGCGGGCGGCTCGGCCTGCCCGCCAGCGGCTACCTGTACGGCACGTACGAGAACCCGACCAACGCCGGGGACGGGTACGCGATGGCCTACCACGCGGGCGCGGAGCTCAGTGGCATCGAGTGCTTCCAGATCAACCCGCTGATCAAGGACTACAACGGCCCGGCCTGCGCGTACGTCGCCAACCCGTTCGGCGGCTACCAGGTCAACGCCGAGGGGGAGCGGTTCGTCGACTGCGACTACTGGTCGGGCCAGATGATGGCCGAGGTGGCCGGGGAGATCGCGTCGGCCCGTGGCCCGATCTACCTCAAGGTCAGCCACCTGCCGGACGAGACGCTCACCGCGCTCGAGAACATCCTGCACACCACCGAGCGCCCCACCCGGGGCACCTTCCACGCGGGACGCGGGCACGACTACCGCACCCACGACGTCGAGATGCACATCTCCGAGATCGGCCTGTGCGGCGGCCACTCGGCGTCGGGCGTCTGGGTGGACGAGAACGGCGCCACCACGGTCCCCGGCCTGTACGCCGCGGGCGACCTGGCCTGCGTGCCGCACAACTACATGATCGGGGCGTTCGTCTTCGGCGACCTCGCCGGCGCCCATGCCGCCGAGCACCACCGCGCGCCGCACGGCCTGCCGGAGGACCAGATCGCCGACGCGCACGAGCTGATCTACCGCCCGCTGCGCCACCCCGACGGCCCGCCGCAGCAACAGGTCGAATACAAGCTGCGGCGGTTCGTCAACGACTACGTCGCCCCGCCGAAGACCGCCAGGAAGCTGAACATCGCGCTGGAGACGTTCGAGCGGATGCGCGACGAGATCGCGGCCATGGGCGCGCGGACCCCGCACGAGCTGATGCGCTGCGCCGAGGTGACGTTCATCAGGGACTGCGCCGAGATGGCCGCCAGGTCCTCGCTGATCCGCACCGAGAGCAGGTGGGGCCTCTACCACGACCGCGCCGACCTGCCCCGCCGGGACGACGACGAGTGGCTCTACCACCTCAACCTGCGCAAGAACACCGCCGGGGCGATGGAGTTCGTCAAGCGCCCGGTCGAGCCCTACCTCGTGCCCGTCGAGGGCTTCGCCCCCCGCCCGGCCGAGCCCGTCGTGCTCGGCGCGTACGGCACGACGGGCCCCGCGCGGCGCAGGGCGGGCGGGCGGCTCGCGGTGGAGGCGATCGGGCGCTCGCCCCGCATCCTCGAACTCCTGCGGCTCGCCGACGGCGAGCCCGCGCTGGACCAGATCACCCCCTACCTGGCGGAGGCCGACCCCAAGGTCCGCAGGGCGGCCGTCGCGACGCTGACCGAGACCGCGCCCCGCGGCGTGGAGACCGCGCTGGCCGGGGCACTCGCCGACCCGCACGGCACCGTGCGGCGCGCCGCCGCCACCGGCCTGCGGGAGCTCGTCGAGGTGCTGCCCGCGACCGCCGAGTTCGGCGCGTCGCTCCGCGCCGTCGCGGGCTACGCGGGAGCTGGCCACAGCGCAGTGGGCCACGAAGGAGCCGGCCACAGCGCAGTGGGCCACGGGGGAGCGGGTCAAGGCGAGCTGGCGGCCGGGGGCGCTGGTGACCCGCTCGTCCGCGCGGCCGTCCTGGACGTGCTGCGGGCGCTGCGCCTCGGGGACGCCGCGTTGTTCGAGACGGCGCTCGCCGACGCCGACACCCGGGTGCGGATCGAGGCGGTCAGAGGGCTGGTCGCGCTCGACGACGCGGAGCGGGTGGCGCTCGCCGCCGGCGACGAGGACCGCGAGGTACGCGTCTGGGCCGCCAGAGGGCTCGGCGTCATCGGCCTGCCGGGAGGCGCCCCCGCCGTCGCGCGGCTCGCCGCCGACCCCGACCCGCTCGTCCGGGCGGCGGCGCTGGAGGCGTTCGCCGGGCTCGGTCAGGCGGTCCACCGGGAGCCGGGTCTCGCGGAGACGGCCGTACGGGCCCTGGCGGATCCGGCCTGGCAGGTGCGGGTGGGCGCGGCCCGGGGGCTTGCCGCCGCAGGCCCGGCCCTGGCGGTGGAACCGCTGGTGGCGGCGCTGGCCGACCCGCACCTCGACGTGCGCAAGGCCGCGGTCCTCACGCTGTCCGGGTGGGCGGCGCGGCCGGAGGTCGCCGCGGCCCTGCGCGGCGCTCTCCGCGACTCCGACGCCGACGTCCGGGCGTACGCGCGCAGGGCGCTGGACGCGGCGCGGGAAGAGGCGGCCGAAGGCCTGAGCACGGTCCCGGCGGGAGCCCGGGCATGAGCGAGCGGAGCGAGCGAATCGGTGGACAGCGAATCGGTGGACAGCGAATCAGTAAGTGGACACGGTGCGTTGCGCTCGTGCGACCCCGAGCCGCCAGGCGAGGGGGTGGCATGAGCGCGCCCGGCCGATTCCCGTCCGGTGCTGGCTCGTTCTCCGGGGGCGAGCCCGGCACGCCCCCGGACCGCTTCCCCGGCGACACCCACTGGTACGACCTGCCGGACGACGACGCGGCACCGGAGGAGGACGAGGGCGCCGGGTTCTGGCGGTGGTTCCGGTAGATGCGCCGGACTTTCCCGCGCCCCTCGTGAGGAGGAGCCCCGGTCCGGCGGAAAGGTGCCGCCATCCCGGCGGTCATGATGACGGACACGGCGGCACGCGATCTCCGCACGCGGGTTTCGGCGCGCCGCAGGACGAGGGCGGTCAGAGGGCGGGCTGTTGCTGGGTGATGCAGTGGATGCCGCCTCCGAGCGCGAAGATGTCGCGGGCGTCGACCGCCTCGATCGCCCGGCCGGGGAAGAGCTTCGCGAACAGCTCGGCCGTCTCGGCGTCCCGCGGGTCGTCGAAGGAGCAGAGCAGCGCCAGGCCGTTGGCGAGGTAGTGGTTGATGTAGGAGTAGTCGACCGGCTCGCCGTCCGCCTCCTGGACGGTCGGGGCGGGCAGCTCGATCACCTCCAGAGGGCGCCCTCTGGCGTCTGTGGCGGCGCGCAGTATCGCGAGATTCTCCCGGGTGACCTCGTGGTCGGGATGCGCCGGGTCGGGCTGCACGTGGCACAGCACCAGGCCGGGCCGTACGAACGAGGCCAGCAGGTCGACATGCCCGTTGGTCCCGTAGCCTCCGTAGTCGGCGCTCAGTCCGCGGGGAAGCCAGATCGCCTTCTCCACCCCCAGCAGGTCGCGGAGCTCGGCCTCGACCTCGGCCTTCGTCCAGCCGGGGTTGCGCCGGGGGTCGAGCTGCACGGTCTCGGTGAGGATGACCGTGCCCTCGCCGTCCACGTGGATGCCGCCGCCCTCGCCGACCATCGTGGTGCGACGGCCGGGAACGCCCACCCGGCCGAGGACGGACGAGGCGACCAGGTCGTCCTTCTCGTGCGGGGCCCACCCCCAGCCGTTGAAGGTCCAGTCGACCCCGGTGAGCCGCTCGCCGTCGAACACGAAGGTGGGGCCGTTGTCGCGCATCCAGCAGTCGTCGAGCGGCTGCTCGACCACCTCGACGCGCGGGTCGAGCCAGGTGGCCGCCGACTCCCGCTCCGAGGGGTCGACCAGCATCGTGACGGGCTCATACCGCACGATGGTGTTGGCGACCGACGACCATGCCCGATACGACGCCTCCGCCCGCTGCAGGGCATAGCCGATGGGCCACGACATCCAGGTGCGACTGTGCGGGTGCCACTCCGGCGGCATGAACAAGGGGATCGCTCCTCAGAGGAAGTAGAGGCGGTTCAGCGAGACGGAGTCGGACGGTCCGGACTCCACCGGCTCGCCGTCGAGCGAGACGCGGCCGTGCCGGTCGACGTCCACGTGGCCGAGGCGGGCGTTGCGGACCATGGAGGCGGGACCGATGCCGCGGGTGCCGCGCACGCCGACCCGGCGCCTGCGGGTGGGCAGGCGGTCGCCGGACGCGGCGGCCTGTGCCACGAAGGCGACCGACAGGTCGGCGGCGGTCGCGCCGTGCGCGCCGAACTGCGGACCGAGCACGAGCGGCTCGCAGGTGTCGGTGGAGGCGTTCGGGTCGCCGGTCACGCCGTACGCGGGGAAGCCCGCCTTCAGCACGAGTTGCGGCTTGGCGCCGAAATAGGCCGGTTGCCACAGGACGATGTCGGCGAGCTTGCCCACCTCCAGTGTGCCGACCTCGTGGGACAGGCCGTGCGCGATGGCGGGGTTGACGGTGAGCTTGGCGAGGTAGCGCAGGACGCGCTCGTTGTCGTGCCGTCCGGGGGCGCCTCGCTCGGCCTTCATCTTCCCGGCCATGGCGAAGGTGCGCCTGACGGTCTCGCCGGCCCGGCCCATGCCCTGCGCGTCGGACGAGGTGATGCCGATGACGCCCAGGTCGTGCAGGACGTCCTCGGCGCCCATGGTCCCCGCCCTGATCCGGTCGTGGGCCAGCGCGGCGTCGCCGGGAAGTTCGGGCTTGAGCCCGTGCACCGAGACGATCATCCCGTGGTGCTCGGCGATGGCGTCCCGGCCGAACGGCAGCGTCGGGTTGGTGGACGAGCCGATCACGTTGGGCACCCCGGCCAGCTTGAGCACGTTCGGCACGTGCCCTCCGCCGCAGCCTTCGATGTGGAACGCGTGGATCGTCCTGCCCGACAGCACGGCCAGGGTGTCCTCCACCGACAGGCACTCGTTGAGCCCGTCGGTGTGCAGGGCCACCTGCACGTCGTATTCCTCGGCGACGGTCAGGGCGGTGTCCAGGGCGCGGGTGTGGGCTCCCATGTCCTCGTGCACCTTGAAGCCCGAGGCGCCGCCCTCGACCAGCGCCTCGACCAGGGGCGCGGGGTGGGAGGAGGAGCCGCGGGCCAGGAAGCCGATGTTGACCGGCCAGGCGTCGAAGGCGTTGAACGCGTGCCGCAGCGCCCACGGCGAGTTCACCCCGACCCCCCACACCGGGCCGAACTCCTGCCCGATGATCGTCGTCACGCCGGAGGCCAGCGAGGCCTCCATGATCCTCGGCGACAGCAGGTGCACGTGGGTGTCGATCGCCCCGGCGGTCGCGATGAGGCCCTCGCCGGACACGATCGTCGTCCCGGTGCCCACCACCACGTCGACACCGTCGAGCGTGTCGGGGTTGCCGGCGCGGCCGATCGCGTGGATCCGCCCCTCGCGCACGCCGATCGAGGCGCTGCGCACCCCGAGGACCGGGTCGAGGATCAGCACGTTGCTGATCACCAGATCGCAGGTCTCCCGCACGGAGGCGGCCTTCAGGTGCAGCCCGTCCCTGGCGGTCTTGCCGAACCCGGCCAGGAACTCCTCACCCCGCTTCTGCGAGTCGTGCTCGACCTCCACCACCAGGCCCGAGTCGCCGAGCCGCACCCGGTCGCCCTCGCGGTAGCCGTACGTACTCATCACGCCCCCAGATATCCGCACACGCGGGCCCGCTCCATCGCCGCCTCGAACGCGCCGGGCGCGTCCAGCGGCCCGTCCACCAGCCCCGCGAAGCCGACGGCCACCCGCGCGCCGCCGATCGCGACGAGCGGCACCGTACGGGCGACGCCGGGCTCGAACCGGACCGTCGAGCCCGCGGGCACGGCCAGGCGGCGGCCGTAGGCGAGCGCGCGGTCGAAGCGCAGCCGCGGGTTGACCTCGAAGAAGTGGAAGTGCGAGGTCACGCTGATCGGCACGGACGCGGTGTTCACGACCTCGATCCGGACGCTCTCGGACGCCTCCTCCGGATGGTCGGCCGCGAGGAGCGCGCCCGGGGCGTCGGGGCCCAGCGAGCCGCCGCCGAACGGGTCGGTGACCACCGCCAGCCGGGAGCCGTCGTCGAACACCGCCTCGACCTGAATCTCGGTCACGACATCCGGCACGCCGGGCAATACGTCGTCCGGGCCCAGCACTCCGCGGCCCGCCTCGATCGCCTCGGCGAGCCGGGCGCCTCCGCGGGCCGCCTCGCAGACGGTGTCCGCGATCAGCGCCGTCGCCTCGGGCACGTTGAGCCGCAGGCCCCTGGCCCGCCGGGAACGGGCCAGCTCGGCCGCCGTGAACAGCAGCAACCGATCCCGCTCAGTGGGCGTCAGTCTCACTCTTCCTCCGGATCGCGTCAGGGAGCGGCGACAAGGTTTGAACCGTACTCAAAGTTTGAGCACAGGTCTATATTCGACCGCGAATCAGGACGGAAGGCGCTACGGTGATGCGCATGGTGCGGGAGTCGAAGATCACCCTTGAGCGCCCCGACATGCGGGCACACGTGCTCAAGGCCGCCCTGCTGGCGATCGAGGAGGTCGGCTTCACCCAGTTGCGGATCAAGGACATCGCCGACCGGGCCGGGATGAGCACGAGCCACGTGCTCTACTACTTCGGCAGCCGCGACCGCATCCTCGTCTCCACCCTGCTCATGAGCGAGGCCGACCTCGACGAGCGCCGCGGAGCCGAGCTGGCCCGCCTGGACGCCCACGCGGCACTGGACCGCCTGGTCGAGCTCTACCTGCCGCGAGGACCGCAGGACGTGCGCTGGCGGCTGTGGGCGCAGGTCATCGCCCGGCCGCCAGACGACGAGGAGACCCTGCTCCGGCTCGACGGCTTCTTCCGCTCGTGGGCGGCCGAGCTGGCCGCCATCGTGCGCAGGCTGTCGGACCTCGGCGCGGAGGCGGCCGAGGACTTCGCGGTCAGGCACTGCCGCCTCATGGACGGCCTCAGCAGCGACGTCCTGCTCGGCATACCGGGCCACGACGCGCTCTGGGCGAAGGAGACCGTGCTCGCGTCCATGCGCCGCGAGCTCACGTGACGACGCGCCGGATCAGCGCGGGCCTTTTCGGCCGGACCTCGACGACGACCGCCTGACGACGAAGAGGCGCACACGAACTGCTGAGTTTCCTCTACTCCGGCAGTTGTTGCTATTACCTACCAGGTTTGTGGGATACTCGCTCCATGGGCCCCGACCCGATCCGCTCACCCGGTGAGCGCGCAGAGACCCCGCTGACGGCCGCCATCATGGCGGGACGGTGGATCCGTACGGCCGCCGTCGACGACGAGAGCGGCAGGCGATGGCGGGCCAACCCCGACCCGCACGGCCGGCCGGCGACGCCCGGCGGGCCCGCGTCCCTCCACTCCGGAGCGGCCGGGATCGTGCTGTTCTTCCTGGAACTCGCCGCCGGGACCGGCCACGACGCCTACCTGGAGGACGCCCGCGCGGGCGCCCGCTATCTCGCGAAGACATGGCAGCGGCAGGCCGACGTGTCGCTCCACCACGGCCTCGCGGGAGTCGTCCTCGCGCTGACCGAGGCCGGCTGGGCGCTCGGCGAGGAGCGTTTCGAGAACGCCGCTGTCGCGGTCGCCGACAGGATCGTCAGGAGCGCCCGCGCGTTCGACGGCGGCGGCATCGGCTGGTCGGGAGATCCCACACTGCGCGGTGACGGCGGCGTGGTGCTGGGGCTGCTGCGCGCCGCGGCGGCGCTCGGCGTGCCGGCCTACGAGGAGATGGCCGTCGAGGCGGGACGGCGGATCGCGCGGCTGTCCGCGCCCAGGGAGCGACCCGCGGCGTGCCCGGCCCTGTCCGCGGAGGCGGCCCAGCCCGGCTTTCTGTCCGGCACGGCGGGGACGGCCTTCCTCCTCGCCCGCCTGTACGGCGCGACGGGCGAGGAGGCGTTCCTCGACGCGGCACGCCGCGGCGCGGGCCTCGTCCGCGCCGCCGGCGTCCTGGCCGGGGAGAGCGCCATGGTCACCGACCACCTGGGCTACTGCTCGGGCTCCGCCGGGATCGCGCGGATGTTCTACGAGCTCTATCGGGTGACCGGTGACAGAGACGACCTGGAGTGGGTGAAGCGGCTGGCCGGAGGCGTCAGGGAGTCCGGCGCGCCTTTCCGGCAGACCGCGGGACTGTGGAACGTCGCCTGCCAGTGCTGCGGCACCGCCGGCCTGATCGAGCTGTACGTGGGACTGTGGGCGGCGACCGGGGAGCAGGAGCACCTGGAGTTCGCCCGCAGGCTCGCCGACCACCTGATCGGCCGGGCGACCGGCTACGACGGCAGGGGATACCGCTGGTACCAGGCGTACCGGCGGCAGCGCCCCGGAGAGGTGACGGCCGACACCGGCTACCTGACCGGGGCGGCGGGGATAGGGGCGGCCCTGCTGCACCTGGACGCGGCGGGACAGGCGGACCGGCCGCGCCGCGTGATCCTGCTGCCCGACAACCCCTTCCCGCCCATCCCCATGCCGGCCGTCGCCCTGCGGAGGCCGGCCGGCTGACAGCGGCAGGTGAGGAGGCGCATGACTTCCATGATGGACGGCCCTGGAGTAAGGCGCGGCGCACGGCGTACGGCGCCGGAAGCGGAAACCCCGCCCGGCGTCCGCAAGCCGCTGCCGCCCCGCCTGTTCGCCGTGCACGGCACGAACGCGGAGACCCGCTGGGAGGCGCTGCGCGGCGAGGACTACCTGACGCCTGACGAGCTGTTCTTCGTCCGCAGCCACACGGCGACACCGCTGATCGACGCGGCCACCTGGCGGCTCACGCTATGGGGTGACGCTCTGAGCGGCGGACCGGTCGCGTTCACCTACCAAGACCTTCTCGGCATGCCGGCCGAGACCGTGACCGCGTTCATCGAGTGCGCGGGCAACGGGCGCCGCCTGTACGGCGAGCAGCAGAACCAGGAGGTGTCGGGCACTGCCTGGCGGCTGGGTGCGGTGGGGGTGGCGCGCTGGCGGGGCGTGCGGCTCGCGACGCTCCTGGAGAGGGCGGGGATGAGCGACAGGGCCGTCGCGCTGATGCCGCGCGGGCTCGACGCCGACTACGTCGAAGCGGGGGAGAACCTGGGGAGGGTGCGGCGCCCGCTTCCGGTGGCCAAGGCGCTGGACGACGTGCTGGTGGCCTACGAGATGAACGGGCGCCCGCTGCCGCCCGACCACGGCCATCCGGCGCGGCTGGTGGTGCCCGGGTGGGTGGGCGTCGCCTCGATCAAGTGGCTGGGGGACATCGAGGTGTCGGAGCGGCCGCTGGAGTCGCCGTGGAGCACGCGGCTGTACCGGATGCACGGCCCCGGTCACCCGCCCGGGGGCGGCCCGCCGCTGACCCGGGTCGGAGTGAAGAGCGCCTTCGAACTGCCCTGGCCGGCCCGTCTCGAGGCGGGACGCGAGCATCTGCTGCGCGGCCGGTCGTGGTCGGGCGGCGGGCGCGTGGTCCGGGTCGAGGTCAGCGACGACGAGGGCGTGTCGTGGCGGGCGGCCCGCCTGCGCGACGATCGGCACCCGCGTGGCTGGGTTCGCTGGACCTTCCCCTGGACCCCGCGCGAGGCGGGGAACCTGCGCCTGCTCGCCCGGGCCGCCGACGAGACGGGCGCCGTGCAGCCGGATCGCGCGGCGTACAACGTCCTCGGCTACGGCTTCGACGCGGTGGTGCGCCACCCCGTCGTCGTGACCTGACCGGTGCCGAAGAGGCGCCTCCGCCTGGGAGTGAAGACAGGGGCTTCGGCGGTCCGCTGATGACCTGAGTCGCAGACCGCCGGATCTCGACCCTCGCCGTTCCGGAGCTTTTCCGGTAAAGCGAGTAGGAAATATTGACTTTTGCGCCCTGTGATCGTACGTTCGGTGGTATGAGCCAGGGCGTTCGTCTGACCCGGCGTTCGAGCGTGGACTACGGCCACGTCGCCAGCGCGCAGTGTCGTGAATTGTGAATCTTCCGTCGTCTTCGTGCCGATGAGGAGCCGGCCGAGAGCTTGGCCGCCCTCCTCGCGAGCCGTGCGTGACCGTGTCACACCCGGTCCCGCCTCCATCCGAATCCCTGATCCCGCGCCGTGATGCCAGCGGCTGTGAGATCGACCTTGTGAGCAGCCGCGACCTTCCGGAGGTTTGCCATGACGGAGACTCTGCTCGGCCCCGACCTCGACGCCGACGACTACAAGCGCGCGCTGGACGCCGACGACTACAAGCGCGCCCTCGCGGTGCACGCGGCGGGCGTCGTCGTGATCACGGCGCGGAGCGGGGGAGTGCCGGTGGGGTTGACCGCGACCTCGTTCTCCTCGGTCAGCCTTGACCCGCCCCTCGTCTCCTTCTACGTGGACCAGTCGTCCACCACCTGGCCGTCGCTGCGCGCGGCGGACCACTTCGCCGTCAACGTCCTGGCCAGCGACCAGGCCGATCTCGCCGCCCGGTTCGCCCGCAAGGGCGTCGACCGGTTCGCCGAGCCCACCCGGTGGCGTCCGGGACCGCTCGGGGCGCCGCTGCTCGAGGACGTCTCCGCGCATCTGATCTGCCTGCCCTACGAGCGGGTCGGCGTGGGCGACCACGTGCTCGTCGTGGGGCTGGTGACGCAGGCCGAGGTGCGCGGGCCGGGGCGTCCGCTGCTGTACCACCAGGGCCGTTTCGGCCGGTTCATCGCCCACCCGTGATCCCGCTCCCGCTCCGCGCGAGCGCCCGTTCCAATCTGGAGGACCGTCTGTTGACCACTCGTAAGCTCTTCGACGCGGACACAGGACACTCTGAGCGGCACGAGGCGGTGGCCTCGTGAGCTCTCTCGTGGTGCTGGTCGGCAATCCGCGCGGCGGTTCCCGGACCCACCTCGCGGCCCTGGCGGCGGCCGAGGCGGTGGGGCGCCGGATCGGGCACGAGGCGCCGCCCGAGGTCGTGGACCTGTCCGCGATCGGGCCGCACCTGTTCACCCCCGGTCCTTCGCCGACCGTGGAGGTGGCGCTGGAACTGGTCGCCGGCGCGCAGGTGCTCGTGGTGGCCAGCCCCACCTACAAGGCCACCTACACCGGCCTGCTCAAGGCATTCCTCGACCGCCTCCCCGGCGGCGCGCTGACCGGGACGGTGGCGCTGCCGCTGCTGGTCATGGGCTCCCCCCGGCACGCGCTGGCCGTCGAGCTGCACCTGCGTCCCGTGCTGGTCGAGCTGGGCGCGCTCGTGCCCACCCCCGGCCTGGCGCTGCTCGAGGCCGAGATCCCCGACCTCGACCGGGTCCTCACCGACTGGACGGATCGCGTCGCCGCACAGGTGGCCGCGGCGCTGGAGAGGCGGGCGACCGCGTGACGACCACCCACGTTCCCGCGTACGCGAGCCCCGCCGACGTCGCCGCCTTCGGCCCGTACGGGCCGGGCAGGACCGACCGGCCGGGACCCCTCTACCCCTTCCAGGGCCGGATCACCGCCGACGGTTCCGGCGGCCACCCCGCCGAGCCCGGCCGCTACCACCTGTACGTCGCCTACGTGTGCCCGTGGGCGCAGCGGGTGGCCATCGTCCGCGACCTGGCCGGGCTGAAGGACGTCGTCTCGCTGTCGTACGTCGACGACGAGCGCGACGCGCGCGGGTGGGCGTTCCGGGAGCGGCGCGGTGCCGACCCGGTGAACGGCTTCGCGCTCCTCGCCGAGGCGTACGACGCCACCGAGCCCGGATATCCCGGCCACATCTCGGTGCCGGTGCTGTGGGACCGGCGGACGAACCGGATCGTGAGCAACAACTACCCCGACATCCCGGTCGACCTCGGCACCCGGTTCGCCGAGTGGGCCGACTCGGGCGTGGACCTCTATCCGGAGGACCTGCGCGACGAGATCGAGGCCCTGGACGAGGAGATCGCCCGCGACCTCGCCCAGGGCGTGCACCTGGTGGCCAGGGCCGCCACGCAGGAGGAGTACGAGCGGCGGCGCGGCGAAGTGCTCGCCGCGCTGGATCGCCTCGACGCCCGCCTGGCCGACCGGCGGTACCTGTTCGGGGACCGCCTCACCGAGTCCGACGTGCAGCTCTGGGTGGTCCTGGCCAGGTATGACCTGCTGCACAACCCGCTCGCCGGGATCGGCGAACGGCCGCTGACGGACTATCCCAACCTCTGGCCGTACGCGCGGGACCTCTACCGGCTTCCGGCGTTCCGGGAGACGACCGACTTCGCCGCCCTCCGGCTCACCGCCCGGCCCGCCAACCTGGGCGACGGGCCGGTGCGGATCGCGGTCGAGCCCCGGGAGGCCGACTGGGACGAGCCGCACGGGCGCGCGGCGCTGACCGGACAGCGCGGGTGACCATGCGCCGTGACGCGGCCGCCGGCGGATCTTAATGAGGTGCGGCGGATAGGCGGGTTTTGCGAGTCTGGGACGCATGCAGGCGACCCTGACCGTGACTCCCGCGCAGCTTCCGGAGGTGCTGCTGCACGTCGCCGTCGTTCGCCCGGTGTTCCTGTGGGGTGCGCCGGGCATCGGCAAGAGCTCGCTCGTCCGCTCGTTCGCCGACTCCCTCGGCCTCGACTGCGTGACGCTCCTCGGCACGCAGCTGGCTCCGGAGGACCTCATCGGCGTGCCGCAGATCGTCGGAGACCGCAGCCGCTTCGCCCCGCCCGAGACGATCGCGAGGCAGGAGCCGTACTGTCTGTTCCTGGACGAGCTCAACGCCTCCTCCCCGGAGGTCCAGAAGGCGTTCTACTCGCTGATCCTCGACCGGCGCATCGGCACGTACGAGCTGCCGGCGGGGTCGGTGGTGATCGGCGCGGGAAACCGGGCGACCGACAACGCGCTCGCGAGGCCCATGCCGTCCGCGCTGGTCAACCGCATGATCCACGTGCATCTCCGGGCGTCGGCCGACGACTGGCTGAGCTGGGCGGCCACAAGCGGCATCCATGCCTGGATCGTCGACTACCTCGTCCAGCGCCCCGACCACCTGTGGAGCGCGCCGCCCAAGACGGAAGAGCCGTTCTCCACGCCGCGTGGCTGGCACATGCTGTCCGACGCCATGCACTCCTACGGTGAGCGGCTGGACGACGAGACGCTGGGCATACTGGCCTACGGCACGCTGACCGCCGCGCACGCCTCGGCCTTCCGCGCGTACGTGAAGACGGTGCGGCACGCGTACGACCTCGACGCGGTGATCAAGGGGGACGTGGGGTGGCCGCGCCGGCCCGAGGACCGCGACCTGCTGTACTTCCTGTCCGAGACCTTCCGGGCCCGGCTGGTCAAGGAGCTGCCGCAGTCGAAGGAGCACGCCTCGCCCGCCGGCCGGCAGCTCGCCTTCCGGGCCAAGAACCTGCTCGTCGAGCTGGCGGGGATCTCGCTCGAATGCGCGCAGCTCGTCATCGCGGCGGGCGACGACGGCGCGCCGGTGCTGCCGTCGTGGTTCCTGGTCGAGGTCGGCCGCGACCTGCCGCGCCTGGCCGCGGCCCGGACCTGAGGCGGCGGGGAGCCGACATGCCGCGCAGGAAGCAGAAGAAGGCCGACCCCTGGCGCGACGCCGTGCTCAAGGGGTGGGAGGAGGTGCGCTCCCACCCGCTGTTCCGCCACCTCGGGGGCTACCTGTACGCGGAGGACGAGCACGTGCTGCCCCACGACCGGTGGGCCTACATCACGCCGGACGGCGGCGTGTACCACCACCCCAGAAGGCGCGCCGAGGCGGGCGAGTGGGCGTGGGTGTTCGCGCACTGCCTGCTGCACGCGGGGTTCGGGCACCTGGACCCGCGCAACGCCCTGCCCGAGGACCTGGACAAGGAGCACACCCCTCGGTGGGAGCAGCCGCGGCGCGCTCCCCGTCACCCATACCTGGCCGCCTGCTGCCTGAGCGTGGACAGGTTCCTCGCCACCCTCAAGATCGGCAGGGCGCCGGAGCCGCGGCCGCCGGTCCTCCCTCCGGAGGACGAACGGACGCTGGCCGGTCTGTGGCGCACGTCCGGGGTGCCCGCCGAGTTCGACGTGCCGGCCTTCCCGGACTTCTTCGCCGGCACGGTCGAGACGGCCAAGGCCCACGACTACGAGGAGGCGTTCGCGCTCGGGGTCGCCGCCGCGGCGGCGACGGCGATCGAGGTGGCCGGGGGCGCGCGCGACTCCGTCCGGAGCGCGGTGAAGAAGCCGTGGGACCACGCGCTCGGCTGGTTCGTGTCGTCGTACCCGCTGCTGGGGGCGCTGGCGGCGGGCATGACGATCGTGGCGGACGCGGACCTCGCCCGGGGCTGGGACATCTCGGTGGCCGCGGTCAACGCCGAGGCGGCCGAGATCTACGTCAACCCGCTGGTCTCGATGACCGCCGAGGAGTGGCGGTTCGTGCTGGCCCACGAGATGCTCCACGCCGCGCTGCGGCACGGTGAGCGTACGGGCTGGCGGGAGCCGTACCTGTGGAACGTCGCCTGCGACTACGTGGTCAACGGCTGGCTGGTCGAGATGGGCGTGGGGGAGATGCCCGAAGGGCTCCTCCACGATCCGGAGCTGCGCGGGCTGTCCTGCGAGGCGGTCTACGACCGGATCGCGCGGGACCTGCGTCGCCTGCGCAAGCTCGCGACGCTGCGCGGGCGCGGCCTGGGCGATGTGCTCGGGCAGCCGCTGCCGCGTCCCGGCGCGCCGGGACGTCACGTGGACCTGGACGAGTACTACCGCAACGCCCTCGTCACCGGCCTCGCCTACCACCACAGCGGGGGCAGGGGCACCCTGCCGGCCGGTCTCGAGCAGGAGATCCGGGCCCTCGACCACCCGCCCCTGCCCTGGGACGCCGCGCTCGCGCGCTGGTTCGAGGAGCACGTCCCCGCCGTCGAACGACGCAGGTCCTACGCCCGGGCCTCCCGCCGCCAGTCGTCGACGCCGGACATCCCCCGTCCCGGGTGGCTGCGGCCGGAGGAGACGGTGCGCCGGGCCACGTTCGGGGTCGTGCTCGACACGTCGGGATCCATGAACGCCCGCCTCCTGGGCAAGGCGCTCGGCGCCATCGCGTCGTACGCGACCGCGCGCGACGTGCCGCGCGCCCGGGTCGTGTTCTGCGACGCCGTCGCCTACGACGCGGGATACCTGCCGGTGGAGGACGTCGCGCGCAGGGTCCGCGTGCGGGGACGCGGCGGGACGATCCTCCAGCCGGGCGTGGACCTGCTCGAACGGGCCGAGGACTTCCCGCGGGACGGCCCGATCCTGGTCATCACCGACGGGGAGTGCGACGTGGTGCGGATCCGCCGCGAGCACGCGTTCCTGATCCCCGAAGGCGCCTTCCTGCCGTTCGCCCCGCGCGGCCCGGTCTTCCGCATGAGCTGACCGGAGCGTCCCGCGCCCGCGCCCGGTCCCGCCGGGTGCGGGCGCGGGTCACGGACGGCAGCGGTCCGGGTCGGCGCGCAGGAAGGCGTCCCGGTCCGTCTTCACGGTCTCGTCGCCTCCCGCCCAGGCCGGCACCTGCCCGCCGCCGAGGCCCGCCAGGTCCGCCTGCGTGAACGGCACCCTGCCGCGCAGTGACCGGCCGCCGACGACGCCGTTGACGGTCGCGAACGTAGGGCACGCCCTCCCGCAGCGCGGTGAGGCTGTCGTCGGTGGACCGCCAGCCCTCGGGCGGCGCCCGGAACGCCCGGACGTCCCGCACCGCCGCGCCGGCGCCGCCGTTGTGCACGCTCCAGGCGACGGTGTCGCCGCCCTCGGTGTCCTCCAGGACCGCGCCGTCGCTTCGTCGGGGGATCACCGCCGGTTCACCGGGTGGTCGGCGTGGTCTCCTAGCGTCGCCTCGCGACCAGCGACAACGAAAGGCAACCGATGGCAACCACAGTTCGCTCCCTACTCGCGGCCGGCCTCGCCGTGCCTCTGCTTTGGGCCGCCGCCACCGCGCCCGCGTCGGCTGACGCTACGGCCGGCTGGCGGACCGGCGTCCTGGCCGGCGGCCCGGGGGCCGCGCCCGGCGCCATCACCGGTGTGGACTACACCGGCCCCGGCGGCGTTCACGGCGTCACCGGCGCCGACGGCTCGTTCCGCTACCGTGGCAACTGGCCCGTGCGGTTCGGCGTCGGCCAGGTCGAGCTCGGCCACGCCAAAGGCGCTCAACTGGTGACCCCGTTCCAGCTGAGCGGCGGAGCGCAGTGCACGATCGACGAAGCCCTTACCCGCGAGCTGGTGTTCCTGGAAGCCGTCGACGGGGACCGCGATCCGGACAACGGCATCTCGATCTCCGCGCAGACCCGCGCCAGGGCGGCGGGCGTGGGCCCGGTGCGAGTGTCCGATCTCGACGATGCCGCGCTCACCTCACTGGTGCGTACCGTCACCGGCGACGCGACGGCCACCCTGCCCGACGCAGCCGCGGTGCTGGCCCGCTTCCGCGACCAGGTGGACGGCGAGCAGTGGACCGAGAAGTCCGTCCAGGAGTTCACCGGTCCCGCCGACGAGATGCGGCAGATTTACGACATGAACGAGGCGGGTCAGACCCCGCCGGTCGACATGCTGAACCGGCAGGAGGGCCTGCTCCGGTCGCAGGGCGTGGCCACTGACGGGCGCAGCTACGTCTTCTCCTGGCAGTACGGCCTGACACGCACCATGACCGATGCCCGGCAGACGGTCCTCACCCGAAACACGCTGGCGATCCCACCCCAGATCGCGGCGTACGGCGGCAACCACATCGGCGACATCGACTACCACGACGGCAAGATCTACGCGCCGATCGAGGACGGCGACAAGCCGAAGGGTGAGATCGAGTACCTGCACCCGTTCATCGCCGTCTACGACGCGAAGACCCTGCGGTTCACCGGTGAGTACCACGAACTGCCGCAGAACCTGCACACCCAAGGGGTTCCGTGGGTGAGCGTGGACGCCGCGCGGGGTGTGTTCTACACGGCCGAATGGGACGACACGAAGGTACTCAACGTCTTCGACCTGCACACCTTCACGTTGATCCGCACTGTGCCGCTGAGCCAGACCCTCCGCCGCATCCAGGGCGCGAAGGTCTACCACGGGATGCTCTACGCCTTCGCCGACATCGGCGCCTCACTCCCGCTGTACAAGATCGACCCCGAGTCGGGTCACGTGATCACCGTGCACCACGTCGACATCTCCTCGTCGGCCGGCGAGGGTGAGGGCCTGGTGTTCCTGCCGCGGCCCGACGGCACCCTGCTGCACACGCTGGACATCGCGCCGGACGAGGTCACGACCAACTTCCGCAACCTGGCCCTGACCAAGCCCTCGTTGCGCGACCAGGTCTGCTTCTCCTGACGCCCCATGTAGTGGCCCGTGGCGTTCACGGGCTCACCCCACGTCGCCGGACCGTTCCCGAGGTGTCGCGCTCGAGGCAGTCCGACAAGGCGGGACAGCACCGCCGGTCGGCTTCTCAGCGGTCGCGTTCGCGCTGCAGCGCCGCCAGCTCGGCGCGGTTGGCCACGCCGAGCTTCGCGTACACGTGCGCCAGGTGGGTCTTGACCGTGCTGCGGCTCATGAACAGCCGACCGGCGATCTCCGGGTTGGACAGGCCCGCCACGGCCAGCCGTACGACCTCCTGCTCCGCGGGGGTGAGGCCGGCCCAGCCGGTGGCGGGACGACGGCGTCCGCCGTACGCGCGGCGGGTGAAGGCGATGGCCTCCTCCAGATCCATTCGGCGGCCTTCCGGAGCGGCCGGGACGCTCGGCCGGTGCGGCCGGGGGTAGCCGAGCTCCTCCCGGGCCCGATCGCACGCGCCCATGATGCGGGAGCCGGTGGTGGCGTCGGCGCGCAGGCGCAGGGCCTCCAGATGCAGAGTGACGGCGCGCGCCTCGTCGAGGAACGCCTGCTGCTCAAGAGCGTCGGCGATCAGGCGCGGCATCTCCAGGGCCCGGGCGGCATCGAGGCCGGCCGCGCAGGCACGGGCCGCGCCCTCCGGGTCGCCGGCCTGCCGCAACGCCGCCGCCAGGGCGATGCGGGTCTCCGGGGTCAGCAGCTCGTCCGGCTGCTCGCCGCCGCGCCAGGCCACTCCTCGCGCATCGCGGGCGGCAGGGCGGGCGGCGCCGTCAGGAGGCGGGTCGCTCGCGGTACAGCACGAGGTGCTCGTGGTAGAGCACGCCGTCGCGTACGTCACCCGTCGCGGTGAAGCCGGTGTCGTCGACGTAGTCGATGTGACTGCCCGTGACGCGGTAGCGGCCGGTGTAGGCGCCGGCCCGTCCGCCCCGCGCCTCGTCATAGCGGCCGTCCGCACGCAACTCCTGGCGGATGTGACCGTCCGCGGTGACCCACATGCCGACGACGTCGATGTCCTGGCCGTCCGCCGAATTCATGGTCATGGCGAAACCTCTCGATCGTGGTGGGGATGTCCTGCGTCACCGAGTCTGGGCCGCGCCCCGCGCGCCGGCCAGGACGCCTTCCGCCTGGGTGCGACACACCCAGGCACCCGGTTGCGACGCCGCATGGCCTGACGACATGGCCGACAACGACCTGGGCGAATTCCTCCGCGGCCGCAGGTCGGGCCTTCGGCCCGAGGAAGTCGGCATGGCGAGCTACGGCACCCGCCGTGTCCCCGGACTGCGCCGCGAGGGAGTCGCGGTGCTCGCCGGCATCAACGCCGACTACTACACGTGTCTGGAACAGGGCCGGGAGCGCCACCCCTCCGCCCAGGTGCTCGACGCGCTGAGCCGCGCACTGCGCCTCGACGGCGAATCTGCACCGGCTCGCCGGCAGACCGACGTCGCGGGCCGTGTGAGACGATGATCGGCCCCGGCCGGTGGCGCCGGGACACGGTGACGAGACGCCGACGGAGGGCTCCACGGTATGGCTGTCATCCATCGCACGACCCTGACGCCCAGCAAACTGGAGCTGCTCACCTCGTGGCTCCCCTCCCGGCCCTGGTACGAAGGCGGAGGGCGGCGGCCGGAGCTGACGAAAGCCGGCGGCTTCCGGCTCGACGACCCGCAGGGCGAGGTCGGGATCGAGTTCATGGTGGTCACCGATGCGTCCGGCGACCGGCCGGTCTCCTATCACGTGCCGCTCACCTACCGAGGGGCGCCGCTGGAAGGAGCAGACCACGCTCTCATCGGGATGGCGGAGCACGGCGTCCTGGGACGGCGCTGGATCTACGACGGCGCCCACGACCCGGTCCTCGTGGCACGACTCCACGCCCTGTTCCAGGGCGACGCCGAGCCGCAGGCCCAGAGTGTGAGCGACACCCCCGACCTCTCGGTCACCTGGAGCTTCACGGGAGCCGCCGCTCCGGGCCCGATCCGGCCGGCGGCCGTGGCCGACGCGCCGCACGCCACCGACATCGTCGTGGACGCCGCCACAGCGAATGACGCCGCGGACGACGACCGGGGCGGGAGGCTGACCATGCGCGTGATCCGCGTCCTGCGGCCCGGCGAAAACGACGTCGCGGACGCCCTGGGCCACGTGACGGCCGGTTGGCGGCTGCCGGACGGCGCCGAGGTCCGCGGTGTGTTCGCCGTCGTCACGGACGCCGGGGACTCCGCAGGGGAGGCGGGCGGGGACCCGGCGTCCTGACGCACGTCGTGGCGCCAGGGCCGCGGCCGCCGCGGACGGCGGCGCCGCGTCGTCGTCCTCCTCCGAGGCCCGCGCGACGTCGCCCGCCCGAGCCGGGTCGGAAGAGGCCCCCGGCCGGGCGATGACGCCCGGCCGGGGGCCCTCCCATGTGATCGACCTATGTCAGCCGTCGTTCTCCGACGACGGGATGTAGGCGCCCGGCACCTGGTCCGGCGTGTAGATCTTGGTCTCACCCGGATAGGGCTTGGCCCAGTCGTGCGCTTCGTACCACGAGAAGTGGTTCATCTGCGCGGGGTTGGCGTTGTCGGCCTTGGCGTCGGGCCCGGTGAGCCGCTGCTGCGACTTCCAGGCCCCCCACTTCCCCGCGACCTCCTTCTTGTCCGCCGGCACCTTCCCCGACGGCGGGGCCGCGGCGTTCGGGTTCTGCGGCGCCGGGGTGTCCGCACCGCAGGCCGGCGGGGTCGACAGGCCCAAGGTCAGCGAGGTGCGGTTCGGCACGGCGTCGAACGGCGTGTAGTCGGGCTTGTCGGTGAAGGCCGCGGCCATCGGGGTGGCGGCGCTGTCCTTCTGGTTCATCGGCTGGATCCCGAGGATCTGCTCGATGGTGCGGATCATGGTGATCTGCGTGTAGTAGTGGCTGTCCACGATGCCGTGCCGGGCCCAGGGGCTGATGATCTGGATCGGGGCACGGTGGCCGTCGACGTGGTCGAGGCCGGCCTGGGAGTCGTCCTCGACCACGAAGATCGCGGAGTCCTTCCAGTAGGGGCTGTGCGAGATGGTGTCGACGATCTTGCCGACGGCAAGGTCGTTGTCGGCGACCTGAGCGGCCCCGTTCGGCGGACCACCGGTGTGGTCGCTGGAGAGCCAGAACATGTTCAGGTTCGCCGGCCCGTTGGCCTCGAAGTCACGCTTCCAGATCTCGTACCGGTAGATGTCCGGGACGCTGGTGTCGAACTTCGGGAAGCCGTGCACCGACACGTCGTTGAGCGACGGGATCGGCGAGGACGAGTTCAGGGTGTAGGCCGTGTTCTGCCCGGTCGCCTGCATGTTCTTGGTGTCGCAGTACAGGTTCTGCCAGGTCGCGCCGGCCGGCTTGGTCAGGAACTGGTGGAACTCGCCGAAGTTCCGCACGGTCTTGCCCGCCGCCTGCGCACCGGTCCAGATGAAGCCGGTCCGCTGGTGGCCGAGAGCGTCGTCCTCGGTGTCGTAGCTGCGCAGGTACTCACCGGCCGAAGATTCGGTGTACTCCGGGTTGTCGGCCTGCATCAGCCAGTTGTGACCCTCGGCGGAGTTCGTGCCGATGTCGTACGCGTTGTCGTACAGCCCGAACTGACGCGCCAGCGCGTGCTGGTTCGGCGTCACGTTCTCGCCGTACTGTGCCAGCGAGGGGTCGCCGTTGCCCTGCGGGATGTCGCCGAAGACCTGGTCGTAGGTCCGGTTCTCCTTGACGATCAGGAAGACGTGCTTGATCGTCGAGGGGTCGCCGAGGCGCTTCGGGACCGCCACGGCCTTCTGCTTGTTGCCCTCGGCCCGCTTGACGTCGTTCTTGCCCCAGCCGTTCTGCGCGAAGACCGTGGCCGTGTACTTGGCGATCTCCCTGTCGTCCGGCAGCGTGAACCGCTGCAGGCTCGACGTCGTGTCGTGGGTGCCGTGCCCGGCGCTGCTGGTGGGGCGGCGGGCGTCGATCCCACGGGTGTTGGAGACCAGCACGTCGTCGCCGATGGTGGTGATCTCCGCGGGGAAGTAGTCCGTCGGGAGCAGGCCGACATAGCCGACCGGCTCCTGCGGCGACGTGAACCGGTAGACGGCGACCGCGTTGGCGCGGCCGAGCGTCACCAGCAGGTGACCGTCGTCGGTGAGCGTCACCGCGTCGGGCTCGTAGCCCACCGAGGCCTGCGGCCACGGCTGGGTGGCGATGGTCTGGACGACCTTGTCGCTGGACGTGTCGATGACGGAGATGTCGTTGGTGGCGGTGTTGGTGACGAACAGCGCCCCGTTCTTGGCGTACAGGGCGGTCGGGTGCAGACCGACGTCGATGCTCGTGGGGGCGGCGGCCGGGTTCGCCAGGTCGATGACGCTGACCGTGCCGGTGGTGGTGGCAGCGGTCACCGGGTCGGCCACCACCGGGGTGCCGTAGGAGTTGATCGTGGTGTCGCCGGGCTTCGCCGGGCGGCCGCCCTCGTTGCCGACGTAGAGCTTGGTCCCGACCATGACCATGTCACGCGGGGCGTTGCCCACGGCCCAGCTCTGCCGGATGGCCCCGGTGGCCGTGTCGATGGCGACCACGCGGTTCTGGCCGTTGACGGCGGAGTACACGGTGGAGCCGTCGGGCGAGAACACCGCCTCGCCCACCAGCGCGCGCTTCGAGCCCTGTGCGGCGATAGTGACGTTCGTCGGGTTGGCGAGGGTGCCGTCGGGGTTCACGGTGAACCTGGTGTAGCCGTCGGCCCGGCCCAGCCACAGCTGGGAACCGTCCGGCGAGTACGTGGGGCCTTCCTGGCCCACGTCGTTGCCGCTGATGCGCAGGTGCGCCGCCGCGTTGTTGCCGACGAGCTGTCGCACCGTCCAGGTCTTCAGGTCGACGATGGCGAGCGCCATCCCGCCGTCGGTGATCGAGGCCGCGAGGTGGGTGCCGTCCGGGCTGACCGAGGACGACATGATCTTGCCGTTGTTGATGACGAGGCGCTCGCCGATCGGGTCGATGTACTGGTCGCCGGACACGACCAGGCCCTTGCCTGTGGTCTGGCCGACCTGGTCGGTGCCGAACATCTCGGTGGAGGCGTAGGCGACGCCTCCGCCGGCGACGACGAGAGCGGCGGTGGCGGCCGCGAGGAGGCGGGTCCGCCGGCCGGTGCGTCCAGGGAACAGCCTGAGAGGGACCTTCGCGACGCGCTGGCGCGTGACGTGCATGAATCATTCCTTCGAAGTGCTTGCGAGCAGGTCGACGTTGCCGTCGAACTGCCACAGGGGGTTGGGCGCGTCCCCGGTCGGGGTGCGCACCTGGAAGTAGCCGTTCACCTCCTTGGGCCCGTCTCCGTCGGCGACGTACCGCCCGTCCGCGGTGACGTCGAGCTGGTAGATGGCGGAGCCCACCGCGCTCGCGCCGGGGAGGTGCCAGGACACGACACACCGCCAGTCGTTGCCCGGTCCCTGGTCGGGGACCCGGGAGTCGCCCTTGTCGCAGGACGCGCCGGCCCGCAGCCGGGTCTCGGTGACGTCGGGCCGATGGAGCTGGCGCGTCTGCAGCCGGTAGAGGTGGGCGTACGCCGTGGCGAGGGAGTCCTGCAGCTTCCCCCGCTCTATCCCCGTGCCCGTGGCCGGGGTCGCGCCGGCGATCACGCCGGCGCTGAGGGCGACCAGCCCGGCCAGGGGCAGGACCGCCGCCACGACGACCCGGCGGCCCGACCCGTCGTACGCGAGGTCGGTGAAGTCGCGGCGCAGGAACAGGCGGTAGGCCAGCACGGTGGCGGTGACCGCCCACGCCAGGCTCACCGCGAGGCCGATGAGGAGGGGCCCCGCCTGCGCCGGGCTGGTGAAGAGCCCGCGCCAGGCGAGGAAGGCGTGGCTCGGCAGGGCCAGCCGCACGGCCACCGGCAGCGGGAGCAGCTGCGCGAGCTGCAGCACGAAGGCGAGCAGTGCGGGCAGCAGCAGGCCCATCGGCGAGCGGCCCAGGGCCACCGAGCCGAGGAGGCCGACGGCGGCGAACGCCAGCGTCGGCGCCACCGCGCAGGCCCACGCGAGCAGGACCGTGCCGGCGGCGTCCGCCGGGGCGAGGAGATGGCCGTCCAAGCCGATGAGCGGCCGGTTGCCGACCGCGGCCAGGCCGCCGATGATGCCCGACGCGGCCAGCCCGGCCACCAGCAGCAGGATCACGGTGAGGCTGGCAAGGGTCTTCCCCACGAAGATCCGTCGCGGGGAGCGCACCGCCACGAGGAGGTGTCGCCAGGTGCCCAGCCGGTCCTCGACGGCGAAGACGTCGCCCGCGACGAGCGCCGTCAGCAGCGGGAGCGCCCAGGTGCAGGAGAAGTCCAGCACGACCAGCGCCCCCGCCCAGCCGGTCGCGTTCATCCAGCGGCCGAAGACCGTGTCGGCGGGGAGCGAGCTCTGCAGGCTCACCGCGGCCACGAAGGCCGCGGGGGCGATCCAGCAGGCCAGCAGCAGCAGGCGGATCCGCCACTGGGAGAGCAGCTTGACCAGCTCGAACCGGTAGCCGTTCAGCACGGGCGCCGGCCGGGCGCTGGCCCGGGGCCGGGTGACGGTCGCGGTCATCGCGGGTCCTCCTGGTCGGTCTGCGCGGGCACGGTGCCGATCAGAGCGCCGGTCAGAGCGTCGGTCACGGTGCCGGTGAGGGTGCGGGGCGCGGTGCCGGTCAGGGGGCCGGGCACGGTGCCGGTCCCGGTCAGGGCCAGGAACGCGGCCTCGAGCGGCGTCACCACGGGGCCCAGCTCCCGGAGCGCCACGCCGGCTCCCACGAGCCGCACGACCAGCTCGTCGAGGGCCGGCTCCGTCCCGCGGACGACGACGTCGGCGTCCGGCCGTTCACCGGGGTCGTGGCCGGACACGACGCGGAGCCCCGGGGTCCGCGACGCCAGCCGGTGGGCGGTCGCAGGGTCGGAGGTGCGCAGCCGGTAGTCGAGCTCGCCGCTCTCGGCGGCGAGCTTGCTCACCGGACCGGAGAAGACCACCCGTCCGGTGGCGAGGATGGTGACCTCGGAGCACAGCGCGGCGAGGTCGTCCATCCGGTGGCTGGACAGGACCACCGCTGTCCCGTCCGCGGCGAGTCCGGTGATGACGCGGTGCACGTGGTGCTTGCCTGCGGGGTCCAGGCCGTTGGCGGGCTCGTCGAGGACGAGCAGTCGCGGCTTGGCGAGCAGCGCGGCCGCCAGCCCGAGCCGCTGGCGCATCCCCAGTGAGAAGCCCCGGACCCGGTCGTCGGCGACGTCGGTGAGCCCGACCTGCTCCAGCACGTCGTCCACGCCGGCGGTGGGACCGGCGTCGTACGGGCGCAGTGAGGCCAGGGCCGAGAGGTTCTGCCGTGCGGTGAGCGAGGGATAGAGCCCGGGGCCGTCCACGAAGCCCGCGACGCCGTCGGGGACGGCGAGCGTCCGCCCGACCTGCGCACCCAGGATCTCGAGGCGGCCGCTGTCCGCGACCGCCAGGCCCAGCAGCAGGCCGAGGAGCGTCGTCTTGCCCGCGCCGTTCGGGCCGACGAGGCCGTGGACCTGCCCGTACGCCACGTCGAGGTCGACTCCGTCGAGTGCGACCACCTCACCGAAGGACTTCGTGATCCCGCGAGCCCGGACCGCCGGGCTCCTGTCCATGTCGGTTTTTCGCATCCGTGTCCTTCCTCGGCACCCGGCACCGGTCGCAGGTTCGGCGGTCGGTGCGGCAGCGGAGAAAGTTAGTCAGGCTAAGGACGCGAAAAGGTGTGTATTACGACAACAAAGGATTTATGTGGCGTGAATAGACATGCGTGATTTATTTGGGTGTGGTCACCGCGAATTTCATGTGAATGACGGGTTCTCGTCGATCAAGCGCCATCACCGTCCTGTCGGGTGCGGCGCCTTCGGGTGCCGGCAGGTGGCGAACACGGATTCGCGTTCGGCGACGGCGGCGATGCCATTTCGCGATGCGAGGTCGCCCGGCCCCGGTCCGTACGACACGCCGATGCCGGAGACCTGCTCCGCGAGGAAGCGGGAGGACTCCGGCACTCGCACGACGGCGTCGCCCAGGACCGGCCGCGGGGCCCGTTACGCGCGGGGGCGGCGCAGGACGCGGACCTCCCGGGGGGCCAGGGTGGTGTCCTGGGCCAGGGAGGGCCCGGGGAGCGGGTCGCCGGGGATCGCGGACACGTCGACGTGCCGGTCCGTGCGGTTGATCAGAAACCAGTAGTCGTCCGTCCCGTCGGTGCGGACGGCGAGGTCGACCAGGCCGCGGGCTTCGGAGGGCAGCTCCGAGGAGACCTCGGCGACGTCCAGCAGGCGGGGGAGGACGACCCCGAGACCTTCCGGGCCGAGGCGGGTGGAGACGTACGACGCCGATCCCGTTCCCGCACGGCGCGTGGTGACGGCGGGGCGGCCCGCGTGGTCGCCGGTCTTGTACGTCGCCAGGACCTCGGTCGCCGGGTCGGCGAGGTCGATCCGGTCGGTCCACAGGGTGCCGGACACGCCGAGGTCGAGGTCGACGGCCTCGCCGTCCAGCAGGGGGCCGAACTCCTCGATGCGGATGCCGAGCAGGTCGCGCAGGGCTCCTGGGTAGCCGCCGAGCCACACGTGGTCGTCCTCGTCGACGATGCCGGAGAAATAGGTGGTGACGAGGTGCCCGCCGGAGGCGACGTGGTCCGCCAGCCGCCGGGCCAGAGCGGCGGGCACGACGTGCAGGATCGGCGCCACGAGCAGCCGGTAGCCGGTGAAGTCGGCGTCCCGGCCGATGACGTCGGCGCGGACGCCCGCGTCGAGGAGGGCCGAATACCAGTCGAGGGCCTCCTGGCGGTAGCGCAGCAGCGAGGTGGGGTGGGAGTCGAGCTCGCCGGCCCACCAGGACTCCCAGTCGAACACGATCGCCACGGGGGCCTGCCGCCGCCGGGTGCCCGCGACCGGCGCGAGGGCGGCCAGCGTGGCGCCCAGGTCGGCGACCGACCGGAACACGTCGCTGTCGGTGCCCGCGTGGGGGACCATCGCCGAGTGGTACTTCTCGGCTCCGCCCGCCGACTGCCGCCACTGGAAGAAGCAGACCGCGTCGGCGCCGTACGCGACGTGGGTGAGCGAGTCGCGGGCCAGGCCGCCGGGCTTCTTCGCCAGGTTGACCGGCTGCCAGTTGACCGCGCTGGTGGAGTGCTCCATCAGATACCACGGCCGGCCGCCGGCGAGCGAGCCGGTGAGGTTCGCCGAGAAGGACAGCTCGTCCTGGGCCTGGGGACCGGTCAGCAGATAGTGGTCGTTGGAGACGAAGTCGACCTCGGCGGCCCAGTCGGCGTAGTTCATGCCCTTGGTCTCGCCCATGACCATGAAGTTCGTGGTCACGGGGATGCCGGGGGTCAGCTCGCGCAGGACGTCCCGTTCCGCGCGCAGGTAGTCCTTCAGCGCGTCGGAGGAGAACCGCTTGAAGTCCAGTTGCTGGGTGGGGTTGGGGTAGGAGGCCGCCAGGCGCGGCGGCAGGATCTGCGCCCAGTCGCTGTAGCGCTGGGACCAGAACGAGGTCGCCCAGGCGCGGTTCAGCTCGTCCAGGGTCCCGTACCTGGCCCGCAGCCACTCCCGGAAGGCGGCCGCGGCGTCGTCGGAGAAGTCGTAGACGTTGTGGCAGCCGAGTTCGTTGGAGACGTGCCAGGCGGCCAGGGCGGGGTGGCCGCCGTACCGCTCCGCGAGGGCCCGGGTCAGCCGCAGCGCGTGCTCGCGGAAGACGGGCGAGCTCGGCCGCCAGTGCTGCCGCGCTCCCGGCCACACCGTGTGGCCGTGCTGGTCCACCGGGAGGATCTCCGGGTGCTTGGCGGTCAGCCACGGCGGCGGCGAGGCCGTCGCCGTGGCCAGATCGACCGCGATGCCGTTGGCGTGCAGCAGGTCCATCGCCTCGTCGAGCCAGTCGAAGTCCCAGACGTCCTCGCTCGGCTGGATCCGCGCCCACGAGAAGATCGCCAAGGAGACGATGTTCACCCCGGCCGCCCGCATCGCGCGCATGTCCTCGTCCCAGATCTCACGAGGCCACTGCTCCGGGTTGTAGTCGGCGCCGTACGCCATCCGGGCCCGCCCGGGCTCGGACGGCCAGCGCAGCCACCGGTGGCCGTGGTCAGATTGCACAACGACTCCTGCTCTCGACTTCAGACATGGTTACGTGAACATGGCGACGGGCGGACACCCGGGGACGAACGTGATCCGGGCTACTTGACGGTGAAGCCCTGCTCCTCGCCGTACTTCAGGGAGGCGTCCTGCCAGGCCTTCAGCCCGTCCTGCAGCGTGGTGGAGGAGGTGTACGCCTTGCCGACCGTGTCGTTGAAGATGCTGTTGGCGTAGACCTGGAAGGGCAGGTAGGACCAGCCGCTGACGACCTGCGAGGCGGACTCGGCGAGCACCTGGTTGACCTTCTGGCCGCCGAAGTAGGGGAACTCCTTGTCCTGGAACTTCGGGTCCTGCAGCTGGGCGGTGGTGGCGGGGAAGGCGCCGCCGTCGATCCGGGTCTGCACCCCTTCGTCGACGTTCGCGTACTTCAGGAAGGCGTAGGCGAGGTTCTTGTTGGCGCCGGCCTCGGGGATCGCGAGCGAGCTGCCGCCGTTCTCGGCGGTGGACCTGCCGCCGGCCTCCCACTGCGGCATGGGCGCGACCCGCCACTTGCCCTCTCCGGCCTTGACCCCGGACTCGAGGTTGGCGGGCATCCAGGCGCCGATGACCAGGGTGGCGATGGTGCCGTCGCCCAGGCCCTTGTACCAGGCGTCGCTCCAGCTGGTGGCCGGCGCGAGCAGCTTGCCGTCGATCAGCTTCTGCCAGGTGGCGGTGAACTTCTGGGTGCCCGGCTCGGCGAAGTCGATCCCGACCGTGGTGCCGTCGACGGTGTACGGCTTGCCGCCCGCCTGCCAGATCATGCTGGTGGTGAAGCCCGCGTCGCCGGTGTCGTTGGCGATGTACGCCTTCGGGTTCGCCTTGTGCAGCTTCTCGGCGTCGGCCACGAACTCGTCCCAGGTGGCCGGGACCTTGAGGTCGTACTTGTCGAAGACCTCCTTGTTGTAGAACAGCGCCATCGGGCCGGAGTCCATGGGCAGGCCGTAGACGCCGTCGCCGACGTGGACGGAGTTCCACGGGCCGGGGGTGAACGTGCCGTCCAGCTTGCCCGCGCCGAAGGCGTTGAGGTCGGCGACGGACTTGGCGAGGGCGAACTGCGGCAGGGCGTAGTACTCGACCTGGGCGACGTCGGGCACCCCGGACCCGGCCTTGATCGCGTTCTGCAGGGCGGTGTACTGGTCGTTGCCGGTGCCGGCGTTGACGAGGTTGACCTTGACCTTCGGATACTTGGCCTGGAAGTCCGCGACGACCTGCTTGAGCGTCGGCTCCCACGCCCAGACGGTGATGGAGCCGCCGGTGTCGAGCGCCTTCTGGATGTCGGCGTCGGAGACGCCCGCCGACGCCGCGGGGGCGGCGGCGGTGCCCGAGGAGCCCTCGTCGCCGGAGGAGCCGCACGCGGTGGCGAGGAGCGACACGGTCAGGGTCGCGCCCAGCAGGAGGGCGTGACGACGGATTATCGCCATGGATGTGCCTTTCTGAGTTATCCGGGGAGACAGACGTCGGTGGGGGCGGTCATTCCTTCCCGGTCATTCCTTGACGCTTCCGGCGGCCAGCCCCGACTGCCAGTAGCGCTGGAGCAGCAGGAACGCCGCGATCAGCGGGACGATGGTGAGCAGCGATCCGGTGATCACGAGGTTGAAGACCGCCTCGCCGCCCGCCGTGAGGGCCTGCTGGTTCCACTCCTTGAGGCCGACGGTGAGCGGATACCAGGCGGGGTCCTTCAGCATGATCAGCGGCAGGAAGTAGTTGTTCCAGGTCGCGACCACGTTGAACAGCAGCACCGTGACCAGGCCGGGTGCCAGCAGCGGCAGGCTGATGCGGAAGAAGGTGCGGAACTCGCCCGAGCCGTCCACCCGCGCCGACTCGAGGATCTCCTTCGGCACGGCGTCGGTGGCGAAGGTCCACATCAGGTAGAGGCCGAACGGCGAGACCAGCGACGGGATGATGATCGCCCACGGGGTGTCGGTCAGGCCCATCTTGGCGAACATCAGGAACGTGGGAACGGCAAGCGCGGTGCCGGGCACCGCCACCGCCCCGATGACGACGGCGAACACCGCCTTCTTGCCGGGGAAGTCGAACTTCGCCAGCCCATAGCCCGCCAGCGTCGCCAGCAGGGTCGCGCCGCCCGCCCCGACGACCACGTACAGCAGGGTGTTGAGCAGCCAGCGGACGAAGATCCCGTCGTTGTACGTGAAGGTCGTGCCGATGTTGTCGAACAGGGCGAAGTCGCCGTCGAACCACAGGCCGAAGGAGCCCAGCAGCCCCTCCTGGGTCTTGGTGGCGTTGATCGCGAGCCACACCAGGGGGAGCAGCGTGTAGACGAGCATGAGCGCGGTCAGCACGGTCAGCGTGGCGCTGCGGCGGTCCTGCGGGGACCGCCGCCGGATCGCGTTCCTGATCACCAGAGGGCCGCGGGCCGGGGTGGCCTTCCGGCCGGTGGCGGGAGCGGTGGTCGCCATGGCTCAGACCGCCTTCCGCATGCCGCGCAGCTGGACGAGGTAGGCGACGATCATCGTGATGATCCCCATGACGATGGCGACCGTCGCCGAGTAGTTGAACTGCTGGCCCGCGAACGACAGCGAGTAGGCGTAGTAGTTCGGCGTGAAGTAGGTGGTGACCGAGTTCGGCGCGATCGTCTTGAGGATGCTCGGCTCGTTGAACAGCTGGAAGCTGCCGATGATCGAGAAGATCGTGGCGATCAGCAGCGCGCCGCGCAGAGCGGGCAGTTTGATCGCCCAGATGATCCGGAGCTGGCCGGCGCCGTCGAGCGCGGCGGCCTCGTACAGCGAGGGGCTCACCACTTTCAGCGCCGAGTAGAGGATCAGCATGTTGTAGCCCACGAACTCCCAGGTCACGATGTTGCCGATGGACGCGAGGACCAGGTCGGGTGACAGCGGGTCGGGCAGCGAGATCCCGAGCGCCTCGTTGATGTTGCCGATCAGGCCGAACCTGGTCCCGTACATGAAGCCCCACATCAGCGTGGCGACGACCGCGGGCACCGCGTACGGCAGGAACACCGAGATCCGGAAGAACGCCGTGCCGTACAGCCTGCCGCTGTCGATCGCGAGCGCGACCAGCAGCGCGAGGAACAACATGATCGGCACCTGGACGACCAGGAAGAGCGCGACGCGCCCGAACGCCGACCAGAACTGCGGGTCCTGGAGGACCTTCAGGTAGTTGTCCGCGCCGACGAAGGCCGTCCCGCCGATCAGCCGGGTGCGGAACAGGCTCAGGTAGACCGAGTACGCGATCGGGGCCAGGAAGACCAGCGCGAACACCGCCATGAACGGCCCGACGAACTGCCAGCCTATCCATGACCGGCGTCTGGAGGCCCAGACACCCCGAACGTTCGAATACCCTTCCGAGACCACCGGCTCGCTCCTCTCCGCGGCGTGTCCACCGGCCGTGACTCTCTCTTGTTTACGTGAACATCACGAGCGAACGAGCACGGCTCAGTCGTCGCGGAGGGTGATCTCTCGAGTCGCCGAGGTTATGTTTACGTAAACTTCTGCTGCGGTATGGTGGCACCCGCCATACGAGAGGTCAAGGGCTCCCCCCGTCACACCCGGTCGGATCACGGCGTACGATCTCCGGCGACGGGGGCGAGCAGGCGGGAGCGACACAGGAATGGAACCGGACGGCCCGGCCCGGCAGGTCCCGGGACCGATCGGCGGCGCGCAGCGGGGCGGCTCGGGCATCCCGGGCGGGCGCCGCAAGCAGCGGGTCTCCATGGCCGACGTGGCCAGGCTCGCGGGCGTCTCGTCACAGACGGTCTCCAGGGTCTCCAACGGCCACCCCGGCGTCGTCGGCGCGACCCGCGAGCAGGTGCTCGCGGCGATGCGGGAGCTGGGCTACCGGCCCAACAGCGCCGCCAGGGCGCTGCGGTACGGGCAGTTCAACACGATCGGCGTGATCCTCTTCGGGCTGGCGTCGACCGGCAACAGCCGCACGGTGGAGGCCATCGCCACCCACGCCGCGGCCGAGGGCTACGCGATCACCCTGATCCCCATCGGCATCCCCACGCAGGACAACGTGCTGGGCGCCTTCACCCGGATGGGCGAGCTGGCCGTGGACGCCGTCATCGTCATCATCGAGATCCACCTCCTCGACGCCGGCACGGTGACGCTTCCTCCCGGAGTCCACGTCGTCGTCGTGGACTCCGACGCCGGAGACCGCTACAGCGTCGTCGACACCGACCAGGCCGAAGGCGCCCGGCTCGCCGTCCGCCACCTCCTCGACCTGGGGCACCACACGGTCTGGCACGTCACCGGTCCGAAGACGTCCTTCGCCGCCCAGCGACGGGCGCAGGCGTGGCGCCTGGCCCTGGAGGAGGCCGGACGGCCGGTGCCCCCGCCGCTGCACGGCGACTGGTCCGCCGAGTCGGGCTACGCCGCGGGGCTGGCGCTGGCCGCCGAACCCGGCTGCACGGCGGTGTTCGCCTCCAACGACCAGATGGCCCTCGGCCTGCTGCGCGCCTTCCACGAGCGGGGGCGGGCGGTCCCCGCCGACATCAGCGTGGTCGGCTTCGACGACATCCCCGACGCCTCCTGCTTCGTCCCTCCGCTCACGACCGTCCACCAGGACTTCGCCGAGGTCGGCCGGCGCTGCGTGCAGGGCGTCCTGCGGCAGATCCGCGAGGGCGGCGCCTCGCAGCCCGGCACCGACCTCGTCCCCACCCGCCTGGTCGTCCGCGACAGCACGGCCCCGCCGCGCACCCGGCGGTGAGGGGTCATCCGATCCTTCCGGCGGTCAGCGACGGCATGGCGGGGATCACGGTGGCGAGCCATTCATCAGGCCCCGCGGTGAAGCGCGGTGCCGCCTGAGCCTGCCACCACGACCGCAAGACGAGGGTGGTCTCCGCCTCTCCCGTCCGGCCGTCCCGGTAGGCGACCTCGCGTCGCCCGGTCTCGCGCACGACGACGCGGCCCCGCTTCGCGCCGGCGTCGTAGTCGTTCCAGTTGACGCCGTGCTCGGCCCACAGCATCTCCTGCATCTGCCCCGTGGACCTGCCATGGAGCTCCCGGTGGGAGAACCGCGCCTGCGCGGCCATGGTGATGCTGTTGCGAACGCAGTCGTTCTGCCGCCACCGGAAGTAGTTCGCGACTTCGCAGGGGTCGGCCAGGGTGAACGCGCGGGCGTCGAACGTCGCGCGTCGGCCGTCGACGCCGCCGGTGGCGTACGCCTCGTTGAACGCGATCGTGGCGATGCTCGCGGCCACGCTGACGATCTTCTGGGTGACGCCGCCGAACCACGGCTGTGCGGACGGGGTGGCGAAGTCGGTCATGAGGACGCTGCACTCGTCGGACTGGACGTACGCGAACACGCTGCCGGTGATTTCCTCGCACAACGCTGCGCCGACCCCGTTCATGGCGTCCATGACGGCGCGGTCGAACGGCCGGTGGGCGTCGCGGAGGAAGGTGTGGAACGCCCGCCCGTCGACGCGGAGGATCGTGTACGCGCGGCGCGGCAGCACACTCCTGGTGGCGCGCTCGTACGCCTTCATACGGTCGCCGAGCGCGGTCTTGTCGCTCATGCCGCTCTCTCCCCGGCCTCCGCCGCGTGGCCGGTCTCGGGATGGGGTGGGTGATGCAGGATCTCACGTCACGGGGGAGGGGCCGCCACTGCTTATCGCGGAGATCCTGAAGCCGGACCGGCATCCTCCCAAGGCCGGTACGTCAGGGGGTGGGGCGTTCGGCAGGGCCGGCCTCGCCGTCGCCCTGTTCACCGGTGACCTGTTCATCGGTGACCTGGAGCCTGCCCAGGAGCATCAGCAGGAGCTCGTCGACGATCTGGTCGAGGGTGGCGTCGACCCAGCCGACGGCCCAGTCGTGCATGAGCCCGTTGACCGCACCGATGAACGCGGCGGCCGTGACGCGGAAGTCGCGCGGGGGGATCTCGCCGCGACCGGCGGCGTCGTCCAGCTGCTCGCACAGGAGGTCGATCCAGCGGGCGCGGCGGTCCAGGCGCTGGCGGTCCAGCCGGGGGCTGACGCCGATGATCTCCACGAACGCGATGCGGGTGTGGCGGGGGTCGGCGGTGGCCCCGGCGGCGTACGCGCGGAAGAGCCGGGTGCAGCGGTCGACGGGCTCCAGGTGCCGCACCTGGGGGAGTACGTCGAGGACGGCCTGCTGGGCGACGTCGTTGACATACAGGTGCAGCTCGGCCAGCAGGTCCTCCAGGGTGTGGAACTCCTCGTAGAACTGGCGGCTGGACAGGCCCGCGGCCCGGCACACGTCCGTGATCCTGGTGGCACGGTAGCCGGGACCGGCGCCGAACAGGTCCAGGCCCGCCTCCAGGAAGCGCCTGCGGCGCTCGGCCTGCCGCTCGGCCGCCGACCTGCCGCCGTACCGGCCCGCCGCCGGGGTGATCCTGCCCGCCACCGCGTCCTCCGCTCCGTGATGCATGAATTTTGGGCCTTGTGGGGGAGGCCGCACGTGCCTACCATCCAGTAACAAGTCTGAATATCGCGATGTTCAGACTCGCGCGCGGTCCACGCGCCGAAGGCTCGCGGACCATCCGGCCGGCCATGCTCGATCTCCGCGTCCCGTCCGCGTGACGGGCCCATGGGGCCGTCACGCCGTTCCCGGGACGTGGAGCTGTTCGTGCCCCGCCCACCTCCCACCCCCCGGAGGAAGAACATGCACGCTTCGGCCCTCGCACGCCTGCGCAGATCCCTGCTGGCCGGCGCCGTGGCGGTCGCCGGCGCCGTCGTCTGCGGCGTTCCCGCCGGTCCCGCGAGCGCCGCCGACGGACTGCGCGAGGTGATGTTCGTCGGCAACAACTGGGACGGCACCGCGGACGTCATCGAGTCGAGCGGGAGCTTCGCCAGGATCGGCCGGATCAACGTCATCCCCGACAAGGCCCGGCGGCTGGCCGAGATCTACCTCAACCCCGTCAAGCTGGCCTTCTTCCTGGGCATCCGGCAGGGGCCCGGCGAGGGCCACGACCAGTTCGTCGACGACATGTACGCCACCCCGGACGGCACGGCCATGGTCGTCTCGCGCCCGAGCTTCGCCGACGTGGTGTCGATCGACCTGACGACCGGCGCCATCAGGTGGCGGTTCCCGGTCTCCGGCTTCCGCGCCGACCACATGGCCGTGTCGCCCGACGGCACCAAGATCGCGGTGTCGGCCTCCACCTCCAACACCGTGCACGTCCTCGACATCGACACCGGCAGGCAGCTCGGCTCGTTCGGGACGGGGGACAAGCCGCACGAGAACATCTTCACCGGCGGCGGCAGGTACATCTGGAACATGTCGATCGGCGAGGTGAACAACGACTTCGACAGCCCGTCGCAGGACTGGCTGAAGGGCGACCGCCACATCACGATCGCGGACGCCTCGACGTACAAGGTCGTCAGGACCATCGACATGCGCGACCGGCTGGACGCCTTCGGACGCAAGGACCTGTCGGACGCGGTGCGGCCCGCCGTCTTCACCCCCGACGAGTCGACGCTGTACTTCCAGGTCTCGTTCTTCAACGGCTTCGCCGAGTACGACACGGCCACCGACAGGATCACGCGGATCAAGACCCTGCCGAAGAACCCCGCCACCAGCGAGGACCGCACCACCTGGGTCAACGACTCCCGCCACCACGGGCTGTCGATCAACCCCGCCGGCGACAAGCTCTGCGTCGCCGCGACGATGGACGACTACGCCACCGTCGTCGATCGGGCCACGCTGCGGGAGGGCCCGCTGGTGAGCGCGTCCAAGCCCTACTGGGCCACCGTCAGCGGCGACGGACGCGCCTGCGTCATCTCCGAGAGCGGCGCCGACCGGGTCACCGCCATCGACTTCGCGACCGGGCAGAAGATCACCTCGGTGCCGGTCGGCGACCACCCGCAGCGCGTCCGCATCGCCCGCATCCCGGCCGGCTGGACCCCTCCGGCAGCCGGCTGAACCCCCGCGAGTGCCGGGACGGCCCGCCCCGTCCCGGCGCCACCGGGTGCGCTCGCCCGGCTCCCCGATCCGTACCCGCTCGTCAGCCGGACGGCGACCACGAGGGCCACGACGAGCGTGACCGCGACCACGAGCGCGATCACCGAGGTCCGGCCGCCGGCGAGCAGGGCGGCGGTCAGAGCGAAGGGGGCCCCGGCCACGACCGCGGTGACCGCGGCGGGCGGGTGCAGCGGGCCCACGTGAGTGGAGTACATCCCCCCTGCGGCGATCCAGCAGACGCCGCCTGCGATGACGACGAGGACGCCCCAGCCGACACACCGGCCGGGCGTCGTGGTCATCGGCGACGCGCCCGCGGTCAACCGGGCCACCCAGCACAGCACGCCGGCCGCCACGGCCGCGAGCAGCGGGACGGACAGCACGAGACCCGCCAGGCTCCGCATGAGCAGGCCGAGGATCAAGACGTGAGGCACACACACGGCCAGCAGCGACCCGACGATCCACGCGCCCGCGATCTGCGTCATTCGCAACGTCACGAGCGACGGCGGTTTGGGCGCGCCGGCCGGCGCCGGCTCCGCGTCCATGGTCATATGACGACAATGCAGCCTTGATCACAGACTGTCCAGCGCGCGGGTGATCCTGCCGGCGCGGCCGAGGGCCGTTCGGGTGCCCCTGCGGGAGGGTGCCCGCCTCAGGCGACGCGGGCACGCTCCCGGCTCACGGGTACGCGGGACTCAGGCGTCCTCGTCCAGTTGGATGGCGGCGGCGGGGCAGACGGCGGCGGCCTCGCGGACCGCGGTGTGCTGGTCCTCGGCTGGCTCGGGCTCCAGCAGGACGACGATGCCGTCCTCGTCGCGCTGGTCGAACACCTCCGGTGCGATCAGCACGCACTGCCCGGCGCCGCAGCACTTCGCCTCGTCGACGATGACCTTCATGTCCATGTCCTCCTTGCCGATCGAGCTTCGTGGTCGGGGGTCACCAGCGGACCGGGACCTCGCGCAGGCCGCCGACGGCCAGCCCTTCCACGCGTTCCAGCTCCTCCACCGGGACGGCCAGCTCCAGTGTCGGCAGCCTGCGCAGCAGCACCTCCAGGACGACCTGCAGCTCGGTGCGGGCCAGCGCCTGCCCCAGGCAGGAGTGGGCGCCGGAGCCGAAGGCCAGGTGGGGGTTGGGGCTGCGGGTCAGGTCCATCTCGCCGGCGTCGTCGAAGGCGGTCTCGTCGCGGTTGGCGGCGGCCATGCTGCACACCACGGTCGTGCCGCGGGGCAGGACCGTGCCGCTGACCTCGGTCTCCGCGTTCAGGTAGCGGGGCAGGCCGAAGCCGGAGTTGGCGTCGAAGCGCAGCGACTCCTCCACCGTCGTGCGGATCAGCGACGGGTCGCCCAGCAGCCGCTCCCACCGGGAGCGGTCGGCCAGCAGCATGGAGACCATCTTGCCGATCATGTTGGCGGTGGTCTCGTGCCCGGCGACCAGCAGCGCCATGCCGGTGACCAGGATCTGGATGTCGGACAGCCCGCCGTCTTCCGGGCCGCCGGCCGCGATCAGCTCGCTCAGCAGGTCGTCGCCGGGCTCGGCGCGCTTGGCGGCGACGAGGTCGGACATGTACTGGAAGAACTCGCCCTGGGCGGCCTCGATCTCCGCCTTGCCGTAGCGGGTGAGGTTGAGCAGCGTGTCGGACCAGTAGGAGAACCGGTCCCGGTCGGCGGCGGGCACGCCGAGCATGTCGCAGATGACGTAGACCGGCAGCGGGAAGCCGAGGCTCGCCCTGAGGTCGCCCGGCGCGCCGCGCTTGACCATGTCGTCGATGAGGTCCTCGGCGATCCGGATCATGGCGGGCCGCATGGCGTTCATGCGCTTGGCGGTGAACCACTTGCCGACCAGGCGCCGCCAGTGCTGGTGCTCCTCGCCGCTGTCGGGGATGATCGTCGCCATCTCGCTGCTGAACACCCCGCCGCCGTCCGCCGACAGCCGGGCCGCGTCGGGCGCGTTGAGCTGGCGGGTGAAGCGCGGGTCGGCCAGCACCTGCTTGACGTCCTCGTAGCGGGTCAGCAGCGTTGCCCGGTCGCCGCTGGGCAGCGTGACGTGGGCCACCGGGCATTTGGCACGCAACTCGGCCCACTCCGCGGGCGGGTCCAGCGCCGCGTCGTTGGGGATCGGGTAGCTCAGGACCTGCTCGTTGACACTCATTCGGCATCTCCTCTTATGGATGGTCGGTCGCCGTGCACCCCCGGATGGGAAGGACGGCGCCCATCACGTATGCCCGGGTAAGCGTGAAGGCCGGTCGTGCCGGTGCCCGTCTGCATGCAAACTCCGGGGCGTCTTCGGGACGGGTGTCTCAGCGTCGGGTGTCTCAGCGTCGGGTGTCTCAGCGTCGGGTGTCTCAGGGGTGGGCGGCGACCGTGCTCACGGCGTGCGCCCACGCGGCGCCGGCCGCGATCATCGCCCGCCAGGCGCGCAGGGTCTTCGGCGGCATGCCGACGGCGAGCACCCCCGTCAGCCGCTCGTCCGTCCGGTAGGCGATCAGGAAACGCCGCCGCGCGACGTCACCGTCCACGACGACCGCTTCGTCGTGGCCGCGCAGGTGCCCGTACGCCTGGATCTTCATGTCGTACTGGTCGGACCAGAAGTACGGCACCGGGGCGAACGGCCGCCGCGCCTCGGGGGCGAGCAGGTTGCGGGCCACGGCCATGCCCTGCTCGGCGGCGTTGGTGCGGTGCTCGACCCGCATGGCCGTGCCGAACAGCGGGTTGTGCCAGCGGGCCACGTCCCCGGCTCCGTACACGCCGGGTGCGGCGGCGCTGAACTCGTCGCACACCAGCCCGTCGGCAAGGGGGAGCCCGCTGCCCTCCAGCCAGCCGGTGTTGGGCACGGAGCCGATGGCCACCAGCACGTCGTCGGCCGGCAGGACTGTCCCGTCGGCCAGCCGCACGCCGCTGACCGCGCCGCCGGCGCCGACGACCTCGCGGACGGCGGCGTGGGTGCGCAGGTCGACCCCGTGGTCGCGGTGGACCCCGGCCAGGAACAGGCCGGCCTGCTCGCCGACGGCCTGCGCCATCGGGACCGGGCCCGCCTCCAGCATCGTCACCTCCACCCCCAGGGCGCGGGCGACGGCGGCGACCTCGGCGCCCACGAACCCGGCGCCGACGATCACCAGGCGCCGTCCCGGACGCAGCCGGGCCCTCAGCGCGAGGGCGTCGTCCAGGGTGCGCAGCGTGTGGATCCCCGCCACCCCCTCGCTTCCCGGCAGGCGGCGGGAGCGGACGCCGGTCGCGATCACCAGCCCGTCGTACGGCACGCGGGCGCCGTCGGCCAGCTCCACCGTCCGCCCGGCCACGTCCAGCCCGGTCGCGGCCACTCCCAGGCGCAGGTCGAGGCCCAGCGCCTCGATGTCGTCCTCCCGCCGCAGCGGCAGCCGGCCGGGCTCCCATTCCCCGGTCAGGATCTGCTTCGACAACGGCGGGCGGTCGTACGGCGAATGCGGCTCGTCGCCGACGAGCGTGAGGACGCCCCGGTAGCCGGCCCTGCGCAGCGCCTCGGCGGTGACCAGCCCGCCCGCCGAGGCTCCCACGATCACGACCCGGTTCACGACTGCCCCAGCATGTTCAACGCGTTCCCTCCGATAGCTGGTGAGACCGGCGACGGTGGCGCCGGCCAGGGCTCGGGGGGACGCCCGCGGCCGGGTTCAACCGGACAACACTGTCCGGAACACCGTAGCCCCCCTGACAGCGATATGTCGAGCAAAGGCGAGGGAGATGTCGAAAAATCGGACATCGATGTCCGGTTGCTATCCTGGCCGCATGGCTGTAGTGCGCCGGACGAACAGGGGACCCAGCGCCGCGGCGGGAAACCGGGCGGCACTGATCGCCGCGGCCCGGGAGGTGTTCGCCGCCGCCGGCTACGACGCGCCGCTGAGCGCGGTCGCCCGCGCCGCCGGGGTCGGCCAGGGCAGCCTCTACCGGCACTTCCCCGACCGCATCAGCCTCGCCCTGGCCGTGTGCGAGGACGGCGTCGCCGAGCTGGAGGCGCTGGCCGCCGAGCCCCGCGCGACGCTCGACGACGTGCTCGCCCTGATCAGGGAGCAGACCATCGCCTCGACCGCGTTCATCGAGATGGTCAGCGCGTACGCCGACGACCCGCGGATCATCGCCGTGCGCGACCGCGTGGCGAAGGTGCTCGACGGCAAGCTCACCGAGGCCCGGCGTGCCGGGCACGTCCGCGCGGACCTCACCACCGACGACCTGATCCTGGCCGTCGGCATGTTCGCCGCGGTCCTCACCATGAGACCGGCGCCGGCCAGGCGCGTCGCCGCCGCACGGGCGTGGGCCCTGCTGCGCAGGGGCATGGACGCCTGACCGGGCGGTCCGGCGAGCAGTGAGCGAACCACGCTCGGCCGTGCGGCGCGCGTAAGCGCACCTCCTCCGGGAGACGACAACGGAGGGGCCGCTTGGAGGACGGGTGGATGCGATCATCAACTGGCTTTGGGGCCTGTCGGGCACAGTGCTCTACGCGGTCGTGGCCGCATTGGTCTTCGCCGAGGACGCGCTGTTCCTGGGGTTCGTCGTGCCGGGGGAGACGGCCGCCGTGCTGGGCGGCGTGCTCGCCAGCCAGGGCAGGCTGTCGGTGTACTGGCTGGCGCTCGTGGTGACGCTGGCCGCCATAGCCGGCGACAGCGTGGGTTACTTCATCGGCAGCCGCCTCGGTCCCAGCGTCCTGAACGTACGGGTGCTGCGCCGCCGTCGCGATCGCGTGGAGAGGGCCCAGGCGCTGATTCGCCGGTGGGGCCCTCAGGCGGTGTTCTTCGCGCGGTTCGTCGCGTTCCTCCGCGCCATGATGCCGACCCTGGCCGGGGTCTCACGCATGAGCTACCGGCGGTTCTTCCTGTTCAACGTCCTGGGCGGGGTGCTCTGGGGAGTCGGTTACACCCTCCTGGGCTTCTTCGCCGGGGAGGCGTACGAGCAGGTGCAGTCGGCCGTCGGCGGCGTGGTCGCGGCCGTTCTCGCCGCGGTCGTCGTGGCCGCCCTGGTCGTGTGGCGTGTCCGGCGGCACCGCAGAGGCGCGTGCGAGCACGGGAACTCCGGCCACTGAGCCCCCCCGCCGGGGGACCTACGAGCGGCGGTGCGGATAACTGTCGGTCCCGTCTGACAGGCTGGTTCGCCCATCCGAGATCGCATGAAGGGAGACCGCATGGCCAACTGGCGTGACGTCGCCGAATCGGCGCCGGAGTTCGCCGTCCTGGTCCGGGAGTCGTTCGAGTCGCACAAGCACAAGACCATCGCGACACTGCGCAAGGACGGCTCACCGCGAGTCAGCGGCATCGAGGCCTACGTCATCGGCGACGAACTGTGGTTCGGATCGATGCCCGGTGCGTTGAAAGCCCGCGATCTGCGGCGTGATCCGCGCTTCGCTCTGCACGGCCCTCCGGTTCTCCTCGACGCCGGCGATTCCGCCACCTCTCCGGGTGACGCGAAGGTGTCCGGGTATGCGGTGGAGGTCACCGACCGGGACCAGATCGCGCCCATGTTGGCCGCGCGCGGCTTCGGCCCGGACGCGTTCAGCGAGTCCCATTTCTTCAAGGCCGACATCCGCGAGGTCGTACTGACGCGGATCGAGGGTTCTGCCATGGTCATGGACCTCTGGCGCCCCGGCGGTGGACTCCGCCGCCTCGAGCGCGTCTAGTGCACGAGGCGGTAGGCGCTCGCCAGGCCGCCAGGACCCGGACAGTCGCACGAGGGCGTGCGGGGCCCGCCCGGCCGGGCCCGCACGTGCCGTGATCGGTGGTCGGTCGCGGATACGCCGGCCCGGTCCTCCTCGTGCAGCCGGGCCTCGACGACCTCGTCTCCCGCCTTCGACCGTGCGGCCGGGTGCACGACCTGCTCCTCCGCGCTCTCGTGCACCGCCAGCAGCCGTACGAGGTCGTTGACCAGCTCGCGCCTGCGGTCGCCCCGCGCGGCGGCGACCTCCGCGAACATGGTCGTGATCTGGTTGTGCTGCGCCAGCAGCAGGTCGATGACGTCCTGTTCTGTGGCAGTGGTCACTGTCGTCACCTTTCGACTCGGAGACTCCGACCCGCCTGCCCGGAGTCGGCTCACCTACTCCCGCGTGTCTTCCGTGAGCCGAAGGGCGTCGTGATGCGTCATAGAGAGCATGAGGATTTCGCGGATCGCGCTGCTGTCGTTGGCGGCCCTGCCCGTCATGGCCGTCACGGCTCCCGCCGAGGCGGCCACGGCGCCCAGGAAGCTGCTCGTGGAGTTGCGGGAGGAGGGCGGGTTCGCCGGGCTGCACAACCGGGTGGCCGTCTACACGGACGGCTGCGCCGAGCTGAGCCGCCGCACCGGACCGGCCGTCCGCAAATGCCTGACCGCCGCCGAGTGGCGCGGCCTGCGCGGCTCGCTGAAGCACCTGCGGCTCGGGCGCTCGGAGTCCCGGCCGCCGGGGGCCGACTTCATCGCGTACGGCCTGGCCTACGGGGGCCATCGGGCCACCCGGTACACGCTGCCCCCGACCTGGAAACCGGTCGTGAGCAGGCTGGAGAAGATCCTGGTCAAATACTGGGCGCCCGACTGACCGTCACACCCGCGCGGCTCGGTGGCGGGCCGGTGACGGCCCGCCGGGAGAGCCTTTCGCGCGCCGCTCGGCTCAGCTTCGCAGGTAGGAGGCGCCGTTGAGGTCGACGATCGTGCCGCTGGCCCATTCGGCGGCCGGTGACGCCAGATAGAGGACGGCGGCCGCGATCTCCTCGGGCCTCGCCACTCTCCCGAACGGGCTCTGGGCGCGGATCTCGTCGCCCCGCGGCGGCTTGAGATGCTCGCCGGTCATGTCGGTCTCGACGAAGCCGGGCGCCACGGTCGCCACCGCGATGCCGAGGGGCGCCAGGGCGACGGCGAGCGACTGGCCCAGCGCGTTGAGGCCCGCCTTGCTCGCCCCGTAGGCGGGACTGTCCGGTTCCCCGCGGAAGGCGCCGCGCGACGAGACGTTGACGATCCTGCTGCCCGGAGCCATGTGCCGTACGGCGTTCCAGGTGACGTTGGCCGGTCCGACGAGGTTGACGGCGAGTGTCTCGCGCCACACCGCCTGCCACTCCTCGTAGGAGGTCTCCGTGATCGGGTGGTGCAGGAAGACCCCCGCGTTGTTGACCAGGACGTCGATGCCGCCGAGGGCGGCCACCGCCTCCTCGACCATGCGCCGGGCGTCGGCGGGATCGGCGACGTCGGCCTGGACGACCGTGTGGCCCTCTCCCGGCAGCTCGGCACGGAGCCGTCCGGCCAGTTCGGGGGAGCCGCGGTGATGGATCGCGACGCGGTCGCCGGCGGCGGCGAAGGCCGCCGCGATCGCCCGTCCGATGCCGCGCGAGGCGCCGGTGACGAGGACTGCTCGCTCACTCACACGGGGGAGACTAGCGTCCCTCGGGTCCCGGTCGTCAGGGCGGCTCCCGTTCTGCGGATCTCGGCGAACAGCGTGCCGATCGTCCACGACCTGAAGGGGCTCTTCGCAGTCGAGGGTGTAGCGCCGAGAACATGGAGCTGTTGGACGGTTGACGTGAGTCGTCAGGAGGTGCGAGCGTCGTAGTTCTCGCGGTTCGCGAGGACCTCCGCCATGTGCGTCTGCGCCCAGTTTCTGAGCCCGCGCGTCATGTGGTGGAGCGAGAGACCGAGGTCGGTCAGCTCGTAGGAGACGGTGACAGGGACGGTGGGCGTCACGGTACGGGTGAGCAGACCATCGCGCTCCAGCGAGCGTAGCGTCTGGGTCAGCATCTTCTGGCTGACCCCGGTCAGAAGACGAGAGATCTCCGAGTAACGCATCGCCTTCGGAGCGTCTGCGTCTGCCGCACCGGGCTGGCGAGGGCCGTTGTCGCCGCCCAGCGCACACAGGATCAGGACGACCCACTTGTCCGAGATTCGGTCGAGCAGCCGCCGGCTGGGGCATGCTGCCAGGAACGCGTTGTACTCCACCTTGGCCTGAGCCCTCTGCTGGGCCGCCTTCATCGTCGTCACTGATTCGCACCTCTCACCAACGGGTGGGTTACGCACTTCAGAGTGCCTACTTCCTGACAGGAAGTTTCTCTCCCATGCTGATGCAGGGAGGCAGCAGGCGCCACCCCCAAGTGCACGACGAAAGGCAACAAGATGAGCACACCCTCCCGCGCTCTTCCCGGCGGGACCTGGACTCTGGGCGACCTGACCGTCACCCGGTTCGGTTACGGCGCCATGCAACTGGCCGGCCCGTGGGTCATGGGGCCGCCCGCCGACCGCGATGGCGCCCTGGCCGTTCTGCGTGAAGCGGTCGACCTTGGTATCACCCACATCGACACCAGCGACGCCTACGGGCCGCGCGTCACCAACGAGTTGATCCGCGAGGCACTGCACCCCTATCCCGAGTCGCTGCACATCGTGACCAAGGTGGGCGCGACCCGCGACGAACAGGGTGGCTGGCCTCCGGCCCGGCGGCCAGAAGATCTGCGCCGCCAGGTCCACGACAACCTCAGGTCCCTCCGGCTCGACGTACTCGACCTGGTCAACCTCCGACTCGGCAACGCCGAAGGTCCCCAGCCCGGCTCGCTCGCCGAGGCGTTCGAGACGCTTGTCGAACTCCGGCAGCAGGGCCTGATCCGCCACCTCGGGGTCAGCAACGCCACCGCGGAGCAAGTCACCGAGGCACAGAGCATCGCGCCGATCGTGTGCGTGCAGAACATGTACAACCTCGCCCACCGCCACGACGACGAGCTCATCGACCGGCTCGCCGCCGACGGCGTCGCGTACGTGCCTTTCTTCCCCCTCGGGGGCTTTACTCCGCTTCAGTCCTCGGCGCTCTCGGCGGTCGCCGCTCGATCGGAGGCGACACCGATGTCCGTCGCACTGGCCTGGCTGCTGCAGCGATCACCGAACATCCTGCTCATCCCCGGCACGTCATCGACGGCACACCTGCGCGAGAACATCGCCGGCGCGGGACTGTCCCTCTCTCATAAGGACTTGACCGAGCTGGACGACATCGGCCGCTGAATGCCCCAGAGCTGAACGGCCCAAAGCCACGCAACCGACAGGAACTCGTGTCACACCGGCGGTGGAAGCTCACCCCGCGTGGCCGGGTAGGCGTCGAGCTCTTCCGAGGACGGGGTTCCTCCACCAAGCCCATCCGGAAGACCTCGACGTCGCACCGCCGACGTGGAGAGCTTGTTTTGCGGACCGCGGACGGCGGTGTAGACGAACAAGACGCCCATGACGACTACACCTGCCCACATGGCCTGCTGCCAGCCGTCGACGAAGGACTGACGGGCGGCGTCAACCAGCGCCTGCGCGTGGGAGCCGGCAGTGCCCGCGGCCTCGACGGCGTTGGCGACGCCCTGGCGTGCAGCGTCCGCCGCGCCTTGAGGGATGCCGCCGAGCCTGTCATCGATGGCACTGCGGTAGCCACTCGCCAGGAGGGCGCCGAGCAGGGCGATGCCGAGTGCGGTGCCGAACTCGCGGGTGATGTCGTTGAGCGCGGAGGCGACACCCTGCTGCTCCCGCGGCAGGGAACTGGTGATGGCCTCGGTGGAGGGGGTCATCGACAGGCCCATGCCGATGCCCATGGCGAGCATGCCGGGCAGGATGGACAGGTAGCCGCCGTCGACGGAAACGATGCCGGCGATGAGGGCCAGACCGGCGCCGAACAACGCGATTCCCGCCGCCATGGTCGAGCGGGCGCCGACACGCGCGGCCAGCTTGTGCGCCAAGCCGGAGGTCATCATCATCAGCACGGCCATGGGCATCATCGCCAGGGTGGACAGCAGTCCCGACCAGCCGAGGACGGCTTGCAGGAATGGGAAGAGGACCACGAAGACACCCGCCTGGACACCGAAGACCACCAGCAGTGTGATGGAGCCGCCGGCCAGGCCGCGCTCGCGGAAGAGGCGCACGTCCAGCAGGGATGCGTCCCTGCGGCGCAGCTCCCAGGCCACGAAGAAGATCAGGGCCACCAGACCGACGACGAGACTGGTCAGAGTGACAGGGTCGCTCCAGCCGCGCTCCGGGCCTTCCTGCAGGACGAAGATGAGGCCTACCACGGCGACGACGGAGGCCAGTGCGCCCATGGCGTCGAAGGAGTGCCCGGAGTGCTCGCGGGAGTTGGGTACGGACCGCATCATGCCGAGCGAGACGACGACCAGGACGACGGGCAGCACGAACAGCCACCGCCAGTCCGCCACGTCCACAAGCAAGGCGGAGAGGAACATGCCGATGATGCCGCCGCCTCCGGCGACGCCGGTCCACACGCCGATCGCCTTCCCACGCTGCTCGTCGGGGAAGGTCGAGGTGATCACAGCCAGGGTGATCGGCATGATCATCGCAGCCCCCACACCGCTGAGCACACGGGCGGCGATCATGACCTCTGATGACGGGGCCAGGCCCGCCAACGCGCTGGCGACTCCGAAGATGATCAGACCGGTGATCAGCATGGGCTTGCGGCCCAGCCGGTCACCAATCGCGCCGAGCGGAAGCAGCAGCGCGGCCAGACTGAGGGTGTAGATGTTGATGATCCACAGGATTGTGGTCTGTGAGGCGGCGAATTCGACGGCCATGTCAGGCTGGGCGACGTTCAACCCGGTCACCGAGGCGATGACCGCCATCAACGCGACACAGACGGCGATCAGGATCGTGCGCAGTCGGCGCGCGTCCGGTGCGCCCCTGCCGCTTGCTTCGGCTGTTGCCCCTTGTGCGGGCTGGTTCGTGCTCATGAATTCCTCTCCAAAAGGCAGGTCAAAAGGGCAGGTGAGGTCCGCGCCACGATGATGAGCCGGGAAGGCGCAGGCTGATCGGGGTGCGGACGTCAGTCGGTGGCGGGGACGCCCTCGGCCGCGGTGAGGGCCGCGTCGGTGTCCGCGGTGGCCAGCAGGGCGTTGATATGGGAGCCGGCCAGAGCGCCGGCCGCGGCGGAGGCGCCCACCTGGGCGGTCAGATCGGTGGCGTTGCCGGCCACCCACACCCCCGGCACGTCGGTGGCGCCGGCCATACCGGAGGCGAAGCGGCGGCCCATGTTGTCGGGCAGGTCCTCCATCGGCAGTTTCAGTCCGTCCAGGCCCTCGGTGCGGGCCTGCATCTCGGTGACGACGGCGAGGACGTGGCGGGGCACGAGGGTGCCGTCGGCTAGGCGTACCCCGGCGAGAGTGCCGTCCTCGCTGCTCACGACCTCCTGCACCGGGGTGTCGATGACGGCGATGCCGCGGGCGGCGAAGCGCGCGCGGGCACTCGCGTCGAGTGCGGTGCCGCGGGTGAAGTAGATGAGGTCGTCGGTCAGCTGGCGGAACAGCAGCGCGTGGTGGACCGAGGCGGGGCCGGTGGCGAGGACGCCGATGGGCTCGTCGCGTACTTCCCAGCCGTGGCAGTGCGGGCAGTGCACGACATGGCGCCCCCAGTGCTGCGCGAGGCCGGGTATGTCCGGCAGCACGTCCCGTAGTCCGGTGGCCACCAGCACGCGGCGCGCCCTCACCGTCTGGCCGTCGGCAAGGGTGACCGAGAAGCGCGGATCGCCCTCGGCCGATGCTGCGGCGGGCTCGGCGGAGATCACCTTGCCGGAGACGACTCGGCCGCCGTAGTGGCGTACCTGCTCCCGGCCCCGCCTGAGCAACTCGGAGGGGGGCGTGCCGTCCAGCACGATGAAGCCGTGCACGGCCTCGGCAGGCGCGTTGCGGGGGGTGCCACTGTCGATCACGACGACCGAGCGGCGGGAGCGGGCGAGCATCAGCGCACCGTTCAGGCCTGCGGCGCCGCCGCCGATGACCACCACGTCGACGGTGTCAGTCGGCAGCGTGTCGGTCGCATATGAGGAAGTCTGCACAGACATGTCGTCACCTCTCCTCGGTGCATAGCCCCCAGCGGATCAGGGCCATCTACGTGCGACGGTATCCGCGTCTTGCATCAGCGGCATAGGATGTTGCCTATGAAGCAAGAAGATGAAGGCTTGGACAGCCTCGTACGCAAACGCATCCGCGCCCTGCGCGTCGCACAGGGCTGGTCCCTGGAAGAGCTGGCCACCCGCGCCCGGCTCAGCCAGTCCTCACTGAGCCGCATCGAGAACGGCCAGCGCCGCCTCGCGCTGGACCAGCTCGTCACCCTCGCCCGCGCCCTGGACACCTCCCTCGACCAGCTGGTCGAGACCGCCACCGACGACGTCGTCACCAGCCCGATGATCGACGGCACCCACGGCGTGATGCGCTGGCCGATCAAGGGCGACCCCGGCATGACCGTGATGCGTCAGCGCATCACCGAGCCGCCGCCCGACAATCCCGCCCGCATGCGCGCACACCCGGGCCGGGAATGGCTTGTCGTCCTGTCCGGCACGGCGATCCTCATGCTGGGCCACCGCCGCTTCCGCCTCGAGGCCAACCAGGCCGCCGAATTCCCGACGATGATGCCGCACGCCATCGGCGCCGCAGCCGGACCGTGCGAGATCATGGGCATCTTCGACCGCGACGCGCGGCGCGGACACCAGCGCGAGGAGGGCGGCGGCGATACCCGAGCGGGCTGTGACTGATGCGCGAAAGGTGCCTGACGCTGCTGGAAGCAACGGCACGTCTTGCGCGTCCGGCAGCACCGGCGGCCATCGTCTTGCGCGTTGCGAAAGTGGTTATGCCGTACGCGCATGGCCTTCGTAGTGTGACGTCATGACCCGAACACACCCGCATACCGGCCACCACCACAAGCACGGCACCGGCGGCCAGGAGGAGATCCTCGACCTGGACGCGGAAGTCCTCGCAGAGCACCTCACCGCCATCACCGAGTGGCTGCCCCTGGCCACCAGCCCGAGCCATATCGTGGATGTGGGCTGCGGCACCGGAGCGGGCACCTTCGCCCTCCTCGACCGCTTCCCCGAGGCGCGCGTCACAGCCGTCGACGCCTCACCCCGCCACCTGCAGCGCCTGCACGAGAAGGCGTGCGCCCGTGACGTGGACGATCGCGTGCACATCGTGCAGGCCGACCTCGACGACGCCGACTGGCCCGACCTCGGCACGCCCGACCTCGTCTGGGCGTCGGCCTCGATGCACCACATGGCCGACCCCGACCGCGTCTTGCGCAGCATCCACGACATGCTCGCGCCCGGCGGCCTGTTCGTCGTCGTCGAACTGGCCGGCTTCCCCCGCTTCCTGCCCGCCGACGCACCCGAGGACCGGCCCGGCCTGGAAGAGCGCTGCCACGCCGCGACCGACCACTTCCACGCCGAACACGTGCCCCACCGCGGTGCCGACTGGGGACCGATGCTGACCGCCGCCGGATTCGCTCTCGACGGCAAACGCACCATCACCGTGCACATCGAGGGCTCCCGCAGTGAGGCGATCGGCCGCTACGCCCTCAGCGCCCTGCAGCGCATCCGTGGCGCCGCCGTCCAGGCGCTCTCACCCGAAGACCTCGCCGCGCTCGATCGGCTGCTCGACACCGGCAGCCCGCACAGCATCCTGCGCCGCGGCGACCTCGCAGTACGCACCGAACGCACCGTCTGGGCCGCCCGCCGCACCTGAGCTCACTGAATGCGCGCACTTGCTCGCCCGGCATCCTCAGCACCCGATGTCGTGCCTGTTGCGCAAATCCCAGACGATCTCCACTCCGGCGGAGCGGTTCCGATTGACCGGCTCCGGCCCGCCGTGCCGGGCCGGACGCGGCGGTCACGGCTGACCGAGAGGGCGTACGGCGACCTCCAGCCGGGAGGCGAGCTCGGCCACGCTCGTGCCGTACGTCTCGACCACGGTGACACCCTCGGGACCGATGTGGAAGACGGCCAGGTCGGTGTAGACGCGGCTCACGCACGCCAGCCCGGTGAGCGGGTAGGTGCACTCGGGGACGAGCTTGGGCGTGCCGTCCTTGGCGAACAGCGTCATCATGACGAACACCTGCTTGGCGCCGGTGGCCAGGTCCATGGCGCCGCCGACGGCGGGGATGGCGTCGGGAGCGCCGGTGTGCCAGTTGGCGAGGTCGCCGCGCTCGGAGACCTGGAAGGCGCCGAGCACGCACACATCGAGATGGCCGCCGCGCATCATCGCGAACGAGTCGGCGTGGTGGAAGTACGACGCCCCCGGCAGCTCGGTGACGGGGATCTTGCCGGCGTTGGTGAGATCCGGGTCGATCTCGTCGCCGTGGGCGGCGGGCCCCATGCCGAGCATGCCGTTCTCGGTGTGCAGGACGACCCCCGAGTCCGCCGTGAGGTGGTCGGCGACCGTCGTCGGCTGGCCGATGCCGAGGTTCACGAAGGAGCCGGGCGGGATGTCCCGGGCGACGAGGGCGGCGAGCTCGTCGCGGCCGAGCGGGCCGCGGCCGAGGTGTTCGAGGGTCTTCACTGGGTGGCCTCCGTCGCGCTCAGGTCCAGGATCCGGTCGACGTAGACGCAGGGGGTCACCACGGTCTCGGGGTCCAGCTCGCCGGTCCCGACGACGTGGTGCACCTGCGCGATCGTCAGCGTCGCGGCGGTGGCCATGACGGGCCCGAAGTTGCGCGCGGTCTTGCGGTAGACGAGGTTGCCCATCCGGTCGCCGACGTGGGCGCCGATGAGGGCGACGTCGCCCCTGAGCGGGTACTCCAGCACGTAGTCGCGGCCGTCGATGGTGCGCGTCTCCTTGCCCTCGGCCAGCGGCGTGCCGACCCCGGTCGGGCAGTAGAAGGCGCCGATGCCGGCCCCGGCCGCGCGCATGCGCTCGGCGAGGGTGCCCTGCGGGACGACCTCCAGCTCGATCTTCCCGGCGCGGTAGAGGCCGTCGAAGACCCACGAGTCGCTCTGGCGCGGGAACGAGCAGATCATCTTGCGCACCCGCCCGGCGGCCAGCAGCGCCGCCAGGCCGGTGTCGCCGTTTCCCGCGTTGTTGCTGACCACGGTCAGGTCCGTCGCGCCCTGCCGGATCAGCGCGTCGATGAGCCGTACGGGCATGCCGGCCATCCCGAAGCCGCCGATCAGCACGGTGGAGCCGTCCGCGATGCCCGCGACGGCCTCGTCCGGGTCGGTGAACACGGCGGTCATGAGGCGCTCACGTTCTCCAGCACGACGGCCAGACCCTGGCCGACGCCGATGCAGATCGCGGCCAGGCCCCACCGCTCACGCCGTTCGCGCAGCACGTGGGCGAGCGTGCCGAGCACGCGCCCGCCGGAGGCCCCCAGGGGGTGGCCGATGGCGATCGCGCCACCTCTGGTGTTGACGATCCCGGGATCGACCTTCCAGGCGTCCAGGCACGCCAGCGACTGGACCGCGAACGCCTCGTTCAGCTCGACGGCGCCGACGTCGTCCCAGCCGATGCCGGCCCGGCGCAGCGCCTGGTTGGCCGCCTCGACCGGCGCGTACCCGAACATCTGCGGTTCCAGCGCGCAGGCCCCGCGGCCCGCGACCCGGGCGATCGGGTCGGCGCCGATTCGGTCCGCGGCGGCCTGCGAGCCGAGCACGACCGCGGAGGCGCCGTCGTTCAGCGGGGAGGCGTTGCCGGCCGTGATGGTGCCGTCGGGCCGGAAGGCCGGCTTGAGCCCGGCGAGGATCTCCGGCGTCGTGGCCGGCCTGATGCCCTCGTCCCGCGTCAGATCGGCGCCCTCGACCGGGACGACCAGGTCGTCATAGAACCCGTCGTTCCAGGCCGCGTCGGCCAGCGCGTGGGACCGCGCGGCGAAGGCGTCCTGCCGCTCGCGCGAGATGCCGAACCTCTCGCCGAGCTGCTCGTTGGCCTCGCCGAGGGAGACCGTCCACTCCTTCGGCATTCGCGGGTTGACCAGCCGCCAGCCGAGCGTGGTGGAGACGGCCGTCACATCCCCGGCGGGAAAGGCGCGGGAGGGCTTGGGCAGCACCCAGGGGGCCCGGGTCATCGACTCCACGCCACCGGTGACGACGACGTCGGCGTCGCCGCTCTCGATCGTCCGTGAGCCGATCACGGCGGCGTCCAGGCTCGACCCGCACAGCCGGTTGACCGTGGTGGCCGGCACGGTCACCGGCAGTCCAGCGAGCAGCACGGCCATCCGGCCCACGTTGCGGTTGTCCTCGCCCGCACCGTTGGCGTTGCCCCACACGACGTCGCCGATCTCCGCCGGATCCAGCCCCGGGAGCTTGGCCAGCACGCCGCGCAACGCGGTGGCCGCCAGGTCGTCCGGCCGGACATCCGCGAGCGCCCCGTTGAACCTGCCGAACGGCGTGCGCGCCGCGGCGTAGACGAAGGCAGATCCCATGACATTCCCTTCTTGTTCGCTGTGCGAACATGCGTTCATTTTGCGAACACGATGAGCATAGCCGATGAAGCCGGGGAGCAGAGCTGGGAGCTGCAACGATCTCCAAGCGGGTCACAAGCGCGGCGCGCCAGGCTGGCGGCGACCCTTGAGAGAACCATCGTGAGGACAGCAGACGTGACCAGGAAGTTCGCCGCAGCCGCGGCCGTCGCCCTGACCGCGCTGATCGCGCAGCCGTCGATCGCCCGGCCCGCCGACGCCGCGACGACGTACAGCAGCCCGTGCCAGGGGATCCGCAACTGCCTGGGAGAGATGCAGAGCGGCGAGGGATGGATGATCGAGACACCCGTGAAGAACTGGAAGCGGGTCGTCTACCAGTTCAAGCACCTGAAGAAGAGCGAGAAGAGGGTGTGCGCCCACGAGTATCCGCGCCTGACCATGTGGATCAATGACCCGAGCAGCAAGCGCCACAAGACGGTCACCATCAGGGCGTCCGGCAAGCTTCCCCGCAGCGCCTGCTCCTACTAGGGAAACGGCGTCGGCAGGCCCTAATCTGGGGCGATGTCGGTTGGCGGTACGGCGGCATACGCCGATCTCGCGGGACTGCCCCCACTGGTCAGGCGCGCGGTCCAGGTGGCCCGGCAGGCGGGCTTCGCTCCTTCCTGCCGGCCTGAGCAGGGACGACTGCTGTACGCCATGGCGGCCGGCGCCGAGATGATCGGGGAGACCGGGACCGGGTGCGGAGTGGGCCTGGCATGGCTGGCCTCGGGCGCCCGGCCCGAGGCCCGGCTGGTCAGCGTCGAGAAAGATGAACGCCGAGCGTCCCTGGCCGCCCAGGTCTTCCTCGATCACCCGCAGGTCTCGGTGATCTGTGGCGACTGGCGGGAGATCTATCGGGACGGGCCGTACGACCTGCTCGTGCTCGATGGCGGCGGCCAGGGCAAGAGCGGTGAGCAGCCGGCTGATCCGCACCGGCTGCTCAGGTCGGGAGGCACGCTGGTCATCGACGACCTGACCCCGGCTCGGCACTGGCCGCCGCGGTTCGACGGCGCGGTCGACCAGGCGCGGATGCACTGGCTCGACCACCCGGGGCTGGATGCCGCGGAGCTCCGGCTCGCGCCGGATCTGGCCGCGCTCGTGGCCACTCGTCGTTTCGCCGCTACGCACGGCACGGCGGATCACTGAACCGGGTTACTGAACCGGATCACCGAACCGGGTCACCCGGCCGGATCGAGGCGACGTCGGCGGTCGTCGTTCCGTCGCCGGAAGGCAGCTCGACCGGAGGGCCGGGTGACGGCCTGAGCCGCCGTCCGTGGTCGGGCGACGGCCTCGGCCGAACCGCCCTCAGTCGTGGACCTCCCAGTTCGGCGCCATGTCGCGGGCGTACTTGATGTCGTCGTTGCCGGTGCCCGCGGCGACCATGGGCCAGACCATGGCGTCCTTGTGGACGACGAAGTCGACCACCACCGGCACGTCGTTGATCTCCATGGCCTTGCGGA
>NZ_JBEYWW010000029.1:0-78518 GCF_040644635.1 Microbispora sp. NPDC046933
CGCCGTGCGGGAGCATCCGGGCATGTGGACCGGCGCCTCCGTCGCCCGCGGCGAGCGCGCCGTCGTCGTCGGGTCGCCCCGGCCGCTGGTCGCCGGGATCGCCGCGCTGGCCGGTCGGGCCGGCCGTACGGTGGCGAGGGTCTGGGGCGGGTACGGCGGCGCGGTGGTCCTCGTGCCGCGCACCGTGGAGCAGGCGGCCGTGCTGGCCGCGCCGGCGAAGGTGGACGGCCTGGCCGCCGTCGCCACCGGCGACCGCGTGATCGTGCAGCCGGCCGCGTTCGCCCGCCTGTCCGCGACCGGCCGCCTGGTCGTCGTGACCCACGAGCTGACGCACGTCGCGACCACCGGTCCCCGCGCCGTGCCGATGTGGCTCATGGAGGGCTTCGCCGATTACGTGGGCTACCTGGACAGCGGGCTGCCGGTCCGCGTGGTCACCGCCGAACTGGCCGCCGACGTCGCCGCCGGGAGGGCGGCGCTGAACGGCCTGCCGGGGCCCGCCGACTTCGCCGCCAGGCCCGCCCAGGCGTACGAGGAGGCCTGGCTGGCCTGCCGCTACATCGCCGCCAGGTTCGGCGAGCGGAGGCTGGTCGCCCTCTACCGCGCCGCGCTGCGCGAGGAGTTCGGCGCCGCTCTGCGGGAGGTGCTCGGGCTGACCGCCGACGACCTGACCCGCGAATGGCGGTCGTACGCGCGCGAGCAGCTCGCCCGGTCCTGATCGTCGTACCGCTCCGGTGCGGCCGCGGCTGCGACAATGCGTTCTCGGGCGGCGCGGGCGGACCGCGCGAACACGCCTGCAGCGGGGGTGAGGATGACGAAGCGGACGCTGATCGTCACGAACGACTTCCCGCCCAGACCGGGCGGCATCCAGGCGTTCGTGCACGGCCTCGCCACGCGCAGGCCGCCAGGCTCCGTCGTCGTGTACGCCCCGTTCTGGAAGGGATGCGAGGAGTTCGACGCCCGCCAGCCGTACGAGGTGGTCCGTCATCCCTCCTCTCTGATGCTGCCGACGCGCTCGGTGGCGAGGAGGGCGGCGGCGCTGGTCGAGGACGGCGCCACCGTCGTCTTCGGCGCGGCGGCGCCGCTGGGGCTGCTCGCTCCCGTCCTGCGCGCCGCGGGCGCCGGGCGGATCGTCATGCTCACCCACGGGCACGAGGCGTCGTGGGCGCGCCTGCCCGGCGCGCGCGCCCTGCTGCGCCGCATCGGCGCGGGGGCCGACGTCGTGACCTACCTCGGCGACTACACCCGCCGCCGGATCGCGAGGGTCGTGCCCGCCTCCAGGCTCGTACGGCTCGCGCCGGGCGTGGACACCGCCGCCTTCCACCCCGGGGCGGGCGGCGACCGGGTCCGCGCGTCGCTCGGCCTGGGCGACCGGCCGGTGGTCGTGTGCGTCTCCCGGCTGGTGCCGCGCAAGGGCCAGGACGTGCTGCTGCGAGCCTGGCCGCTCGTCCTGCGGCGGGTTCCCGGGGCGGTCCTGCTCCTGGTCGGCGGTGGTCCCTCGCGGCGGTCGCTGGAGCGTACGGCCGCCCGGGCCGGCCTGCGCGGCTCCGTGGTCGTCACGGGGTCCGTCCCCTGGGCGTCCCTGCCGGCCTACTACGACGCGGGCGACGTCTTCGCCATGCCCTGCCGCAGCAGGTTCGGGGGGCTCGACGTCGAGGGGCTCGGCATCGTCTACCTCGAGGCGTCGGCCACCGGGCTGCCGGTGGTCGCCGGCTGCTCCGGAGGCGCCCCCGACGCCGTACGGCACGGCGAGACGGGCCTGGTGGTCGACGGCACGTCGCACGTGGCGGTGGCCCGCGCGCTGGGCGACCTGCTGGCCGACCCGGCCCGCGCCCGTGCGATGGGCGAGCGGGGCCGGGCCTGGATCGAGGAGGAGTGGCGCTGGGACCTCGTCGCGGCCCGGTTCGCCGCACTCCTGTGACGGAAGGCCGCCTCAGCCGGTGAAGACCTCCACGAGGAGGAAGCCGTTCAGCGCGCTGATCACGGCGGCGACGGCTACGCCCGCGACGGTGGTGAGGCGGCGGTTGACGAGGTCGCCCATCAGCTTCCTGCTGCTCGTGAACGTGACCAGCGGGACCAGGGCGAACGGGATGCCGAAGGACAGCGCGACCTGGCTCAGGACGAGCGCCCGGGTGGGATCCACCCCGGCGGCCAGGACCGCCATGGCCGGGAGGATCGTGACCAGGCGCCGCGCGAGGAGCGGCACGCGGCGGCGCAGGAACCCCGCCATGATCACCTGCCCGGCGTAGGTCCCCACGCTGGAGGAGGCCAGTCCGGAGGCGAGCAGGGCGAGCGCGAACGCGACGGCCGCCCCGGGGCCGAGGACCTGCCCGAGGCCGGCGTGGATGGCCTGCAGGCTGCCGGGATCGCCGCCGCCGAACGCCGCGGCGGCCACGGTCAGCATCGCCATGTTCACCAGCCCGGCGGTGCCGAGGGCGACGGCGATGTCCATCCGGCTGGCCCGCACGGCCTCCCTGCGCACATCCCCGTGCACCTCCTCCCCGGGCCCGCCGGGCCCGCCCTGGTGCTGGGTGAGGGCCGAGTGCAGGTAGACGACGTGGGGCATGACGGTCGCCCCGATGATCCCGGTGGCCAGCAGCAGGCTGTCCGGCCCGGCGAGGCGGGGTACGAAGCCGCCCGCCACACCCGCGAGGGACCCCGACAGCAGCACCTGGTAGGCGAAGCCGGCCAGGACCACGGCGAGCATCGCCGCGACGGTCGCCTCGAACCGGCGGCGCCCGCGCGGCGCGAGCATGAGCAGCAACGAGGAGACGACGGCCGTGACGGCGGCGGCCGGCAGCAGCGGCACGCCGAACAGCAGGTTCAGGGCGATGGCCCCGCCGATGAACTCGGCCAGGTCGGTGGCGGCGGCGACCAGCTCGGCCTGCACCCACAGCGGCAGGCTCACCCGGCGCGGCAGGTGGTCGCGGCACAGCTCGGGGAGGTTGCGGCCGGTGGCGATGCCGAGCTTGGCCGAAAGCGCCTGCACGAACATGGCCAGCACGTTCGCGAGGGCGATCACCCACAGCAGCATCGTCCCGTACTGGGCGCCGCCCGCCATGTTGGTCGCGAAGTTGCCGGGATCGACGTACGCCACGGAGACGACGAAGGCGGGACCGCACAGGCCGGCCAGCCGCGCCAGTCGGCCCGGCGACGCCCGCCCGCCGGCGGGAACGGCGGCGGGAACGGCGGTGGGAACGGCGGTGGGAACGGCGGTGGGAACGGCGGCGGGAACGGCGGCGGGAACGGCGGGCACGGGCCCGTTCACGGGACGGCGGGAGTCGAGCACGAAAGCCTCACAGGAAACACGAAAGCCTCACAGGCAGGAGGTCGATCTTGGGCACGGCGGGCGGCCTGCACGCCCGCCTGCGCGTGGCGCCGCGCGGCCCACCACAGGCACAACCGGCCGTGGATCGGGACGCGGGCGCCGTGGATCGGGAAAGGAGCGGAAGCCGGGGTCCGACCGGCCTCCGCGTTCGCTCACGGGCTCGACGGCTCGGTCAGGTGAGCTTGTCCTTGAGCTTGCCCACGGGGCCGACCTCGGTGCCGAGGGCCGGGCTCTTGGGCTCGCCCATGCTGCCGTCGTAGGTGTCGTACAGCTTCGGGTCGGGCGGGGGAGCCATGGCGGGATCCCCGAGCGGCTCCGGGTTGAGGAGATAGGCGAACTGGTGGCGGCCGTCGGGCTGCGGCCCGCTCGCCCAGCCGCCCGCCTGGCCCTCGGCGCCGTCGGAGAGGTCCCAGATCGTCTCCGCGTGCTCGGCGTACTCCTCGTCGAACAGCGCGTCGGGCACGACGACGTCCTCCAGGCCGTCCGCCTGGAGTTCCTCGATCGCCTTCAGCCACAGGTTCTGGTGCAGGGTGTCGCGGGCGAGGTTGAACTTCAGCATGGCCTTCACGCCCGGGTCGTCGGTCATGTGGTACAGCCGGGCGGTCTGCAGCCTGCCGTGCGCCTCTGCCGCGACGTTGGCCCGGAAGTCCGCCAGCAGGTTGCCGCTCGCGACGATGTAGCGGCCGTTCCAGGGATAGCCGTTGCTGTCGGCGGGCAGGGGGCCGCCGCCGGACACGATGGCCTGCTGCGGGTCCATCCCGCCCAGCACCGCGCCGAGCACGGGGTCGGCGGTGGCCATCTTCGTGACCGCGGTGGAAGGCGCGCCTTCGAGGAGACGGGCGACCATCGTGGCGAGCATCTCGACGTGCCCGATCTCCTCGGTCGCGATGTCCATGATCAGGTCTTTGTACTTGCCGGGCATGCGGCAGTTCCAGCCCTGGAACAGGTACTGCATGGTGACCGTCATCTCGCCGAAGGCGCCGCCGATGAGCTCCTGGAGTTTGCGCGCGTACACCGGGTCGGGCTTTTCGGGCTTGGCCTCGAACTGCAGGCGCCGGTTGTGCCGGAACATATGACTCCTTGGGTAGGAAACCGCAGGGAGCCGCAGGCCTTACGCGGGCTAAGGGCGCGACCCCGCTGGTGCATGTGGCGGGGGGTCACGCATAAATCCCAACACGTGGCGCAACGGGACCACAGGAGCGACACCTAACGAAGGGCCCAATGGATGGACAGGTGCCATCCCACACCTCGATTGGGCGCGAAGAACCCGCTGTTCCCGCATATGCGACACATCGGCCTGCGCGCGAGCGCCGGGAAAGAAGTCGGTCAAGGGGATGCGCCCGGTCAAGGCGGGCGCGGCCGGTCCTGGGACGCGCACGACGGCGACCAGGCCTGGCCGCCGGTGCTCCGGTGGGTCAGCCGCCGTACAGCTCGTCGATCTGCTTGGCGAAGTCGCGGGCCACGACGTGCCGCTTGATCGACTGCTTCGGCGTGACGTGGCCGGTCTCCTCGCTCAGCTCGATGTCGAGGATGCTGAACTTCTTGATCTGCTCGGCCTTGGAGACCATCCGGTTGGCGTCGTCCACGGCCCGCTGCACCTCGGCGACGACGGCCGGGTCGGTGCAGAGCTCGGCCATGGAGGCGCCGGAGCGGCCGTTGGCCTGCTTCCACTGCTCCATCGCCTCGTGGTCGAGGGTGACGATCGCCCCGATGAACGGTTTGCCGTCGCCGACCACCATCACCTGGCTGATCAGGCGGTGCGCCCGGATGGCGTCCTCGAGCGGCGCCGGGGCGACGTTCTTGCCGCCGGCGGTGACGAGGATCTCCTTCTTGCGGCCGGTGATGCTCAGGTAGCCGTGTTCGTCCAACTGGCCGACGTCCCCGGTGTGGAACCAGCCCTCCGGGTCGATCGCCTCCTTGGTGGCGCGCTCGTTGTTCCAGTAGCCGTCGAAGACGTGGCGGCCCTTCACGAGGATCTCGCCGTCGTCGGCGATGCGGATGCTCACGCCGGGGAACGGCTTGCCGACCGTGCCGATCTTGTTGGCGCCCGGGATGTTGACGGTCGAGGGCGCGCTGGTCTCGGTCAGTCCCCAGCCCTCGAACACCTCGATGCCCACACCGCGGAAGAAGTGGCCGAGCCGCTCGCCGAGGGCCGAGCCGCCGGAGACCGCCGCCGTCAGCGCGCCGCCCGTGGCCGCCCGCAGCTTGCCGTACACGAGCTTGTCGAAGGCCGCGTGCTTGAGCCGGGCGCCGAGGCCCGCCCCGCCGGAGCTCTCGGCCTTGCTCCACTCGACCGCGGCCCGTACGGCGGCGTGGAAGATCTTGCCCTTGCCCTCCGCGTTGGCCTTCTGCTCGGCGGCGTTGTAGACCTTCTCGAACACGCGCGGCACGCCCAGCAGGAACGTGGGCTTGAACTCCCGCAGGTCGGGGGCCACGTTCTTCATGTTCGGGCTGTGCGCCAGCACCGTGCGCGTCTCGATCAGGACGATCTGGATGAGCCGGGCGAAGCTGTGCGCCAGGGGGAGGAAGAGCAGCGCGGCCCGGCCGTCCACGTCGAACAGCGTCTCCAGCGGCCCGTGGGAGACGTTGCGTGCGGTGAACAGCAGGTTGTCGTGGGTCAGGCGGCAGCCCTTCGGCATGCCGGTCGTGCCGGAGGTGTAGATGATCGTGGCGAGGTCGCGCCCGCCCCTGGCCGCCCTGCGCTCGGCGAGCGTGTCGTTGGTCACGTCCGCGCCGAGCCGCTCCAGCTCGGCGAACCCGCCGCCGTCGATGCGCCACAGCAGCGGCAGCTCGGGCACGGCCTCGCGGACGGTCTCCTCGTGCGCGGCCGTCTCCACGAACGCGGCCTTGGCGCCGCTGTCGGTCAGGATCCACTTGACCTGGTCGGCGGAGGAGGTCTCGTAGATCGGCACCCCGACCGCGCCGGCCGCCCAGATGGCGTAGTCGGCGACCGTCCACTCGTAGCGGGTGCGCGACATCAGCCCGACCCGGTCGCCGGGTTCGATCCCGGCGGCGATCAGCCCCTTGGCGACGGCCGCCACCTGGTCCCTGAACCGCGCGGCGGTGACCGGCGTCCACGGCGCGGCCGGATCCTCGCCCTCCTTGCGTCGGATGACGACGGCGTCCGGCTCGTCCACGCCGCGCTGGAACACCACGTCGGTGCAGTTCGCGGACGGAGGCACGTCCACCAGCACGGGAACGCTGAACTCGCGCACGGGTCACTCCTTCGCGCACGGCCGCGCGGTCCCCGGAGCGCAGGGCGGGGACCGCGTTGCGGGCATAACTCTTCGTGTCTCACCGGACGCTACCGTGCGATGTTACGCATGGGTAGATCCGTCACCCAGGCGTTACCCAGGGACAAATCGACGCTATCAGTGTCCCCTGGGGGGCGGGTCCGACACCTTTCCGTTACCCAAGCGGTTGCTAGGTAAAGCGGCCGTTACCATGTCCGCATGCGCATCCACGTCGTCAGCGACGTCCATGGCCGGGCCGGCGCGCTCGCCCGCGCGGGCGACGGGGCCGACGCCCTGATCTGCCTCGGCGACCTGCTCCTGTTCATCGACTACGCCGACCACTCGCAGGGCATCTTCCCCGACCTGTTCGGCGCGGAGAAGGCGAGCGAGTACGTGGGACTGCGCGCGGCGGGCCGCTTCGACGAGGCACGGCAGCTGTCGGCCGGCCTGTGGGGCTCCCTCGACGGCGACCCCCGCGACCTCATGGAGGCGGCGGTCCGCCGCCAGTACGAGCAGATCTTCTCCGCCATGCCGACGCCGGCCTACCTCACGTACGGCAACGTGGACCTGCCGCGCCTGTGGGCGGACCACCTGCGGCCCGGGCAGCGGGTCCTGGACGGCGAGGTGGCCGAGATCGGCGGGCTCACCTTCGGGTTCGTCGGCGGCGGCCTGCGCACCAAGTACCGAACGCCGTACGAGATCGACGACGAGGAGTACGCGCGCAAGGTCGAGGCGGTGGGCGAGGTGGACGTGCTGTGCTGCCACATCCCGCCCGCCATCCCCGACCTGCTGTACGACGTGGTGGCCCGGCGGTTCGAACGGGGGAGCGAGGCCACGCTGGAGGCGATCAGAAGGACGCAGCCGCGCTTCGCGCTGTTCGGCCACGTCCACCAGCCGCTGGTCAGCCGCACCCGTGTCGGGCGCACGGAGTGCGTCAACGTCGGCCATTTCCGCGGCCGTGGCACGCCTTTCGCCCTGGAATGGTGAAGTACGGTTGGCGCATGGCTGATCGCACTTCGTCGAGCATCACGATCGGCGCCGGCCGGTCGACAATCATGGCCGTCATCGCCGACTTTCCGGCCTATCCGGAGTGGGCAGGCCAGGTGAAGAAGGCCGAGGTCCTGGAGACGGGCGCCGACGGCCGTGCCTCACGGGTCCGCTTCGTCCTCGACGCGGGAGTGATCAGCGACGAGTACGTCCTCGGGTACGACTGGGACGACGACGCGGGCGTGAGCTGGCGGATGGTCGAGGCCGGGAGGATGCTCTCGGGCCTGACCGGCAGCTACCGCCTGGCCGAGAACGGCGGCGGCACCGAGGTCACCTACGACCTCGCCGTGGACCTGAAGGTCCCGATGATCGGCATGATCAAGCGCAAGGCCGAGAAGGTCATCGTCGACACCGCGCTGAAGGGGCTCAAGCGGCGCGCCGAGAGCCGATGAGGATCCTCCTCTTCACGGGGAAGGGCGGGGTCGGCAAGACCACGGCGGCCGCCGCGACCGCCACGCTCGCCGCGGAGCGGGGCAACAAGACACTGGTCGTCTCCACCGACACCGCGCACTCGCTCGCCGACGCGCTCGGCGTGCCGCCCTCGGCCGAGCCGGTCGAGGCCGCGCCAGGCCTGCACCTGCAGCAGGTGGACACCCAGAAGTCGCTGGAACGGCACTGGGGCGAGTTACGCGACTACGCCGGCAACGTGCTGGCGGAGCTCGGCCTCGACGAGGTCACCGCCGAGGAGATCACCGTGCTGCCGGGCGCCGAGGAGATCCTCGCGCTGCTCGAACTGCGCGAGCAGGCCCGCACCGGCTGCTGGGACGTGATCGTCGTCGACTGCGCGCCGACCGCGGAGACGCTGCGCCTGCTCGCCCTGCCGGAGGCGCTCGACTGGCACGTCAACCGCCTGCTTCCCACGGGCAGGCGGATGCTCAGGGCGCTGTCGCCGGTCATCCGGCACGTCGCCAAGGTGAGCGTGCCCGAGGGCGAGGTCGTCTCGGCGGGGGAGCGGCTGCACCGGGGCCTGCTGGAGGTGCGCGCGCTGCTCACCGGCGACGACGCGTCCGTGCGGCTCGTGCTGACCCCCGAGGCCGTGGTCGTCGCCGAGGCCCGCCGCACCCTCACCTCGCTCAGCCTGTACGGCTACCGCGTCGACGAGGTGATCGCCAACCGGGTCTTCCCCGCGGAGGGCGCCGACGAGTGGCGGCTGGGCTGGGTGGAGGCCCAGGCCAGGCAGCTCGCCGCGGTGCACGAGTCGTTCGCGCCGCTGCCCGTCCTCACCGTCCCCTACCTTCCGGAGGAGCCGGTCGGGACCGCCGCTCTCGCGGGGCTCGCCGCGCGCATGTACGGAGACCGGGATCCCTTCGCGCGCCCGGACGTCGAGCCGCCGCTGAGGTTCACCGCCGACGAGCTGGCGCTGTCCCTGCCGCTCGCCGACCGCGACGACCTCGACCTCGCCCGCAAGGGGGACGACATCATCGTCACCGCCGGGTCGTACCGGCGCGTCATCGCCCTGCCCGCCGCCCTCGCCCGGCGCGAGATCTCCTCGGCCGCGCTCCGGGACGGCCGGCTCCGGGTACGGTTCGAGGCAGGAGGGGCGAAATGACGGATTCCAACGACAGCACTCCGCGCAGCCAGGACCCGCTCGGGTCGGCGGCGGAGGAGGCGATGAAGCTGCTGGACGCCGTACAGCGGCGGATGGGCCGGGAGTTCGGCAAGGGGCTGGTGAAGGGTGGCGTGAGCGGCTTCGGGTCCGCCTTCGGCGGCGCCGGCGCGGCCGGCCGGGGCGGCGACGTGTGGAGCGAGGCCGTCTCGGAGGACCACGACGAGTACGTCTGCCGGGCCTGCCCGGTGTGCCGGGTCATCGCCGCGCGCCGCGAGGCCGGCGGCGACGTCACCGACCACCTGATCGCCGCGGGAGGCGAGCTCTTCGCGGCGTTCCGGCAGGCGGTCGACGCCCTGCAGCGTCCCCCGTCGCGCCCGGCCGGGGAGCGGCGGTCCGGCGAGCCGAAGGTCGAGCACATCGACCTGGGCTGACGGGCCGGTGAAGGGCGGGCGACGGCGGGATTGCCACAACCCGGCTCGATCGGCTTCAATCGGCGCGGCGTGGCTCCTGTGGAAGCGGATCGGGCGGAAGGAAGACAGCATGGCGCTGACCATCGGCGTGGACGTGGGCGGTACCAAGATCGCTTATGGTGTCGTCGACGAACACGGCACCATCCTCGAGCGCGGCCTGCGGCACAGCCCCGCGGGCAGCCCCGAGAAGATGGCGCTCACGATCGCCGATGCGGTGACCGAGCTCGCGGCGCGGCACGCGGTCGAGGCGGTCGGCATCGGCGCGGCGGGTTTCGTCGACGAGACCCGCTCGGTCATCCGCTTCGCCCCCAACCTCGCCTGGCGCGAGGAGCCGCTGCGCAAGAAGGTGGGCGAGCTGGTCGGCCTGCCGGTCGTCGTCGAGAACGACGCCAACGCCATGGCCTGGGGCGAGTACCGCTTCGGCGCGGGCCGGGGCGAGAGCCACGTGGTGTGCGTCACCGTGGGCACGGGCATCGGCGGCGGCATCGTGCTCGGCGGCGAGCTCTACCGCGGACGATGGGGGATGGGCGCCGAGCTCGGGCACATGCAGGCGGTGCCGGGCGGCCGTGCCTGCGGCTGCGGCAACAGCGGCTGCTGGGAGCGGTACGCCAGCGGCAGCGCGCTGCTGATGGAGGCCAGGAACAACGCGCAGGCCGACCCGGCGGGCGCCACGCACCTGCTGCGGCTCGGCGGCTCGGTCGAGGGCATCCAGGGCGAGCACGTGACCGAGGCGGCGCGCCAGGGCGACCGGGCGGCGCTGGCCGCCTTCGAGTCGCTCGCCGAATGGCTCGCCCAGGGGCTGGCCGACATGGCCGCGGTCCTCGACCCCGGGTGCTTCGTCATCGGCGGCGGCGTCTCCGGCGCGGCGGACCTGTTCGTCGACCGGGTGCGCGAGGAGTTCGCCGCGCGGCTGACCGGCCGGGGGCACCGCCCGCCCGCCGAGATCAGGGTGGCCGAGATGGGCCCGTCGGCCGGCCTGGTGGGAGCCGGTGACCTGGCCCGGCTCCGCTGACGGCGTGCTGCGGGTCGCGACCTACAACGTCCGGGGGCTCAGGGACGACCGGCGGGCGCTGGTCCGGGTGATCCGCGCCCTGCGGCCCGACGTGCTGTGCCTCCAGGAGGCGCCCCGCCTTCCGGGCTGGCGGAGAGAGCGGCGGGCGCTGGCCCACGCGGCCGGGCTGTCCGTGGCCGCCGGAGGCCGGGTGGGCGGCACCGCCGTCCTCACCGCCCCGGCCGTACGGCTCCTGCGCGGGCGTGGGCACCGCCTGCGGTGGTTCGCCGGGCTCGAATGGCGCTCCGTCGCGCTCGCCGTGGTGGAGAAGGACGGCGAGAGGTACGCCGTGTGCTCGGCCCACCTCGACCTCCTGGCGGGGGCGCGCCTGAGCCACGCGGTCCAGATCCTGCCGCTCCTGGAGCGCGCCGCCCGGGAGTTCGGCGCCGCGCCGGTGCTCGCCGGTGATCTCAACGAGATCCCCGGGGCCCCGGTCTGGCGTCTTCTCGGGGGCCGCTACACGGACTGTTTCACCGTCACGCGTTTCTCCGCCACACAGGGCGCCGCGCCGCGGCTCGCGGCGGACGGAGACCACAGCCGCGCCGGTGCGACGTTCCCGGCCCGCGATCCCCGCGTGCGGATCGACGCGATCTTCGCGGGCCCGGGCCTGACCGTCGCGTCGTACGGCGGCGCGGACGTCGCGGCCGAGGACCTGGCGGCCGCGAGCGACCACCGGCCGGTCGTCGCCGAGGTCGCCTTCACGCCGCCCGCCCGGTCCTGACGTGCCGCGCCCGCGGCGCCCGCGCGCTGGTCACGCGGGGTGGCGACCCCCGGATTCCGGCTGGCCGGAGACGGTCGTTACGGTCGCGTCCCCGCATCTCTAGGTAATCGGATTCACGACCTGTGTGACGGGGAGTGCCCGGTCCCCCGTACGATCGTTTCATGACCCGCCGCCTCATACGGCGTGCGGTGCCGTTGTGTGTGCTGTCCGCCGGCCTGCTGGCCGGACTCCTCCCGCGCGCCACATCGGTCGCGCACGCGCACGCAGGGACCGTCCGCGCCCAGGCGGAGCGCAGCCCGTCGGGGGACGAGGTCGCCCAGGACGCCGGCTCCTCCACCGGACGACTCCAGTCCGACGGCTCGCTGTCCGACGTCGCCGGCCTGTCGGCCAAGGACATCTGGGCCGTGGGCCAGCAGAACGCCTGGGACTTCTGGCGCAACCAGGGGGTCATCACCCACTGGGACGGCTCCTCGTGGAGCGAGGTGCCGATCCGGGGCGACGCCACCGGCGCCGGGCACCTGCGGTCGGTCGCCGCCGCCTCCGCCGGCGAGATCTGGGCGGTCGGCGACGGCCACGACGGCCTGCCGTACGTCGCGAAGGGCTCGCGCGACGGGTTCGACCGCGTCGGCGTGCCGCAACTGCGCGCGGGGGACTGGATCGGCGGGGTCGCCGCCTCGTCCGGCCGGGTGGTCGCGGTCGGCAGCCGGGACGGCAAGGCGTTCCTGCTGAGCAGCGGCGGCGCCGCCAAGGGCACCTCCTGGAAGACCGGCCAGGGCCCCGAGGGCGCGATGTACGGCGTGGCGCTCGCGGGCCGGTCGGACGGCTGGGCGGTGGGCGACTCCGGCTCCGGGCCCCTGGCCATGCGCCTGACCGGCAGCGGATGGAAACAGGCCGACCTGCCCGAGATCAGGGGCGGCTTCCTGCGGGACGTGTACGCGGACGGCCGCAAGCGCGCGGTCGCGGTCGGCGGCGTCTACCAGAGCGACGGCGGCATCTCCCCGCTGGTCCTCGACTGGGACGGCAGGCACTGGAAGCGGGTGACGCCGCCGGATCGCCGCGCCGAGCTGTACGGCGTCACCGGCGACGGCGACGGCGTGTTCTGGATCTCAGGGTACGACCCGAGGCGCGAGGCGGAGGGCTTCCTGCTCCGGTGGGACGGATCGCGCTGGACCACGCTGCGGGGCCCGGCGCCGGCCGAGGAGCGTACGGTGCGGCTCCAGGCGGTCGCGCACGTCGGCGACCTCACCGTGGCGGTCGGTCACACGCTGGACGACAAGGGCCGCTACACCGACCTCGTGGAGCGGTTCGGCCCGCCTCCGGCCGCCGCCGCCACAGTGAAGGCGACCCCCGGAGCCGAGTGAGAACCCCCGCGCGGCGAGAACGGCCGGGAGTCCGGCGCGCGCGGCGAGTCAGACGACCGCGCCGTCGTCCCAGCCGGAGTCGGCAGGCGGACCGTCGCCCATGCGCACGACGAGGATCACGAACCCCGCGATGAACGCCGACACCGCGGCGAACACGATCCAGCCGTCCATGGGCCAGTGCAGCAGAGCGGCCAGGAGCAGGTAGGCGGGGCCGCCGAACAGCGCCAGCCAGGAGGCCCGGCTGAGGGCGTCGCCCTGGGGAAGCGGCGGAGGGGGCGGCGGGATGTAGTGGTCGTCGTCGACCGGGGCGGGAGCCCGCTCCTCGCCGGTCTGGTCGTCGTCCCGGGCCCGGTCGCCGGGCACCCCGTCATCAGGGGCTCTGTCGTCGGGAGCCCGGTCATCGGGGGAGCCGTCGCCGTTGCCCGCGTCGGTCTCCTCGGTGACGTTCTCCCGGTCAGGCCATGGTTGTTCGGCCGAGGCGTCCTCGGCTGTCTCGTTGAACGAGGCGACGATCTGGCGCCAGACCTCGTCCTCGTCACTTTGCGGCGTCACGTCGATCCCGGGTCACAAGTCCTTCGTCAAGGGTACCGAGGCGTGGGAGCGGATGAACTCCAGACTCCCTTCGAAGATCACAGGCGCGTCGTGGTCGAGGGTGGCGACGTGGTAGCTGTCCGCCAGCTCTCTGACCTCCAGATTGTTTCCCATTCTCGCCTGCAGGAACGCGACGCTCCCCGGCTTTACCACGTGGTCGTCCCTGCTGTGGAAGACCAGCACCGGCTGGGTCACCTTGGAGATGTCGGACTGGACGAGCCTCCACAGCCGGGGCAGCGTGGCGGCGGCCCGGACGGGCGTGCGCGGATAGCCGAGCTCGCTCGCGCCCTCCTTCTTGATGTCGCCCGCCACCCCCGGGATCGAGCGTACGACGTACTTGAGCGCCGGGGCCAGCCGCAGCAGCGGCACGTCGTTGATCACGGACGGGTTGACCACCACGACGCCCGTGACGGCGTCACCGTGGACCTCGGCCAGGCGCAGCGCCATGCAGCCGCCGAGGGACAGGCCCATCACGAACGCCTCCGCGCACCGTCCGCGCAGGTCGGCGAACGCCTTGTCCAGCTCGGCGTACCAGTCCTCCCAGCGCGTGCGGCTCATCTCCTGCCACGTCGTGCCGTGGCCGGGCAGGCGCGGCAGGGACACCGTCAGCCCCGCCCGGGCCAGGTGCTCGCCCCACGGCCGCAGGGACTGCGGCGAGCCGGTGAACCCGTGACAGAGCAGGACGCCGATCCCGCAGCCCTCGTGGTGGTACGGCTCCGCACCGGGCAGCACTGGCATGGGTGACCTCCGTGAAACGGCGGCGTGTTCCGCCCGATACTCGCACGTTGGTCAGCGTTAGTGCGAGAGGGCTGGGCGTGCGAAGATGACTGCACATCTGAGCCGAGGGGGTGCCCGCGTGTTTTACTGGGTGGTGAAGGCCATCCTCTGGCCGATCCTCCGCTTCGTGTTCCGCCCCTGGGCCGAGGGGGTGGAGAACGTGCCGAAGGAGGGCCCGGTCATCCTGGCCGGAAACCACCTGTCGTTCGCCGACCACTTCTTCGGGGCGGGATTCCTGCCGCGCAAGGTGATCTCTCTGGGAAAGGCCGAGTATTTCACCGGCCGCGGACTCAAAGGAGTGGCGAGCCGCGCTTTCTTCTCCGGCGTCGGAACGGTCCCGATCGACCGTTCCGGCGGCAAGGCGAGCGAGGCGGCGCTCCGCACCGGCCTGCGCATTCTCAGGGAGAACCAGGTGCTCGGCATCTACCCCGAGGGAACCCGCTCGCCCGACGGCCGCCTCTACAAGGGCAAGACGGGCGTGGCCCGGCTCGCGCTGGAGTCCCGGGCGCCGGTGATTCCCTGGGCCATGGTCAACACGTTCGAGATGATGCCCCCCGGCCGGCCGCTCCCCAAGTTCGGCATCCGCCCCGGCGTCCGCTACGGCAAGCCGCTCGACTTCTCCCGCTACTACGGGATGGAAAACGACCGCCTCGTGCTGCGCGCGGTCACCGACGAGATCATGTACGCGCTGATGGAGCTGTCGGGTCAGGAGTACGTCGACAAGTACGCCGCGGCGGCCAAGACGGAAACGACCAGGGCAGCTCGCGAGAATTCCTAATACTTCCGGACCGGACGGGTAACGTGGCGATGTCCGCCGCGCACGTTGGGACGTTCAGACACGTTCGGATCGGAAGGCGTAGGAACATGCCAGCACGCAGGCACCGCACATGGGCCCCGCCCGGCGCCGCGAGGCACGGAGTGGACGACGGAGCGGACGGCCGGTCCGCGACCCCGGCGAGCAGGTCCGCCCTGCCCGGCGGATCCGCGGCCCGGGACACCGGCCGCAGGTCCGCATCCCGGGACGCCGCTCGTGGACGCGCAGGCCGGGATGCCGGTCGCGAGCGCGCCGCCCGGGACGCCGCTCGCGGGTGCCCCGCATGAGCGTCCGCGAGGAGCAGCAGGCCGCTTCCGGATATCTGCCGCACCGCCAGATCCTGGTCGTGCTCTCCGGAGTGGCGGCCGGGATGCTGCTGGCCGCCCTCGACCAGAGCATCGTCGGCACGGCGCTGCCGCGCATCGTCAGCGAGCTCGGCGGCCTCGACAAACTGTCGTGGGTGGTCACCGCCTACCTGCTCACCTCGACCGCGGCGACCCCGCTGTGGGGCAAGATCTCCGACCTGTACGGCAGGCGGGCGATCTTCCAGACCGCGATCGGCATCTTCCTGCTCGGCTCGGTGCTGGCGGGGCTGAGCCAGAACATCGGCCAGCTCATCGGGTTCCGCGCGATCCAGGGCCTGGGCGGCGGCGGCCTGATGGCGCTGGCGTTCAGCATCATCGGCGACGTCATCCCGCCGCGCGAGCGCGGCCGATACCAGGGCTACTTCGGCGCCGTCTGGGGCACCTCCAGCGTCGCCGGGCCGCTGCTCGGCGGTTTCTTCACCGACGGCCCCGGCTGGCGGTGGATCTTCTGGATCAACCTGCCGATCGGGCTGATCTCGCTCGTCGTGACCTCGATGGCGCTGCGGATCCCCTTCACCCGCCGCAGCCACCGCATCGACTACCTGGGCGCGGCGCTGATCGTGGCAGGCGTGTCGTGCTTCCTGCTCTACCTCGACTGGGCGGGCGGCGAGATCGGCTGGACCGCTCCCGGTTCGCTGGCCCTGCTCACCGGATTCGTGGCGCTCGCGGCCCTGTTCGTGTTCGTCGAGCTGCGGGCGGCCGAGCCGATCCTGCCGATGCGGCTGTTCCGCAACACGATCTTCAGCGTGGGCAACGGCTTCAGCTTCCTCGCGGGCCTGGCGATGTTCGGCGGCATGATCTTCCTGCCGGTCTACCTCCAGGCGGTGCAGGGCATGTCGCCGACCGTGTCGGGCCTGGCGCTGCTGCCGGCCGTCTTCGGCATCTTCTCCACGTCGATCACCTCGGGGCAGATCATGAGCCGGACGGGCCGGTACAAGATCTTCCCCATCCTCGGCGGGGCGGTCCTCCTGGTGGCCCTGTGGCTGCTGTCGACGATCAAGGTGGACACCCCGTACTGGCAGGTGGCCGTCTACGCGTACCTCTTCGGCGCCGGGCTCGGATTCACCATGCAGACGATCGTCACGGCGATCCAGAACGCGGTGGACCGCAGCGACATGGGCGTGGCGACGAGCTCGGCGACGTTCTTCCGGATGATGGGCGCCGCCATCGGCACGGCGATCATGGGGGCGGTCCTCACCAACCGGCTCACCCACTACCTTGCCGCCGAGTTCGGCGGCAGGATGCCGCCGGGGCGGGTGGACGCCAACAACGTGCAGGCGATCCAGCAGTTGCCGCAACCGGTCAAGGACCACGTGCTGGTCGCGTTCACCAGTGCGATCGACGACGTGTTCCTCGCCAGCCTGCCCTTCGTCGCCCTCGCGCTGGTCGTGGCTCTCTTCCTCAAGGAGATCCCGCTCGCCGCGCGGAGCACCGAAGGTCCGGCGGCCATGGGCTGACCGGGCGCGCACCCGGCGGCATGCGGCCCGGCGAGGGGCGGGCGGTTCGCCGCCGGCGTGGCGGAATGGTGCCGAGCCCGCTCGCCTGGAGCGGGCTCAGGTGAGGTGCGAGCGGATCTCGCGGATGTGCGCCGGGGTGGTGCGGCAGCAGCCGCCCACGTAACGGGCGCCGAGCGAGGCCCAGCCGGCCGCCGCCCTGCCGAACTCGACGGGATCGGCGAGACCCAGCCAGCGCCGGTCGGCGGCGTCCCAGGTCTCGCCGGAGTTCGGGTAGACGATCGAGGCTCCGTGCTTGATCAGGTCGGGGATGAACCGTGGCGCGGTGCAGTTCACGCCCACGGCGACCACCTGGGGGAGGCCCGCTAAGATCGCCGCGCACTCCTCGAACGGCGTCCCGTCGCTGACGTGCTCGCCGTCGCGGCAGGAGAAGGTGACCCACGCCCGCACGGACGGCGTCTCGCGCAGGAGTCTCGCGAGCGCCCGTGCCTCGGCCTGCGAGGGGATCGTCTCGCATGCCAGCAGGTCGGCCCCGGCGCCGGCGAGGATCTCGAAGCGTTCCCGATGCCACTCGGCCAGGCCGTCCTCGTCCAGGTCGTAGTCGCCGGTGTACTCCGCGCCGTTGGCCAGGTAGGCGCCGTACGGCCCCACGCTCGCGGCGACGAGCCCGTGCCCGGCCTCGTCCCTCGCCTGTACGGCGAGTGTCACCGACTGCCGGATGAGGTCGCGGGCCTCCTGGGGGGTGAGGCCGTGCCGTACGAACCCGGGGACGCTCGCCTGGTAGCTCGCCGTCGTGGCGACGTCGGCCCCGGCCCGGAAGTAGTCGAGGTGCGCCTGCCGGATGACCCCGGGATCGTCGGCGAGCAGCCGTGCCGACCACAGGTCGTCGCTCAGGTCGCGGCCGAGCGTCTCCAGGTGCGTGGCGAGACCGCCGTCCAGGACGATTGGGTTCATATCCGGCAACATTACCGGGGACTGCCGAAACGATCTTTCCTGGTGGTGGTTCCGTGGCGTTGGTCCTCCCGCCTCTCCTGGGCCTACCACGGGAACCGCTCCGCTGTGGGGCCGCTTCACGGTCCCCCGGCGGCGCCCGGCGATCCCGGGCGGCATGCGGCCTCGCCGCGGAGGAACCGATCGGTGATCCCGCGCGTTGGCGGCATATGGGGCTGAAAGGGCTCATCAATCGGTTGCTGCGCCGCCGGTCTCCCGTCCCCGCAGGTGGACGCGACGATCGGCCCGACACGGGAGGGGTGAGGGAGCCACGGCGTCCCGCACCCACCCCGCCGTCCGACGTCATTCGCCTACCGGAACCCTCGTAGGGCTTCGCCCACAGCGGAACCCGGTGCGGCCGGGCCCGGCTTCCCCGCCGGTGTCCCGGCCGTGCTCGCTTCAGCCCCGCCCCGTGGCGGCCTCTCCCGGGCGCCGTCTCACGATCGCTTCCAGAAGGGTCGCCGGCCTTCCTCGACGCCGGGCCCGGGGCCGGGGGACGTAGAGCCCGGGGACGCGCCCGGGGACGCGGAGCCTGGGGACGTGGATCCCTTCGAGGCGGAGCCGGAGCGGCCGGTCAGCGCAGTCAGCAGGTCGGCCGTCCGCCGCCAGAGGTCGCCGAGCGAGACCTCGGCCCACTCGGCCCTTTCCAGATCGGCCGCGAGCGCGGCGAGGTCCGGGTGGCCACCCACCATCTGGGCGACGACGCGCAGGCGACTGGCGAGATCCGCCAGATAGCGCCGCCGCTCCCGCTCGGGCAGCGACTCCGCCTGGCCCAGCTTCGTGAGCTCCTCGGCCAGCAAAGGCCGGATGCCCTCGAAATCCGTGACCGGTGCGCTCCCCTCGCCGGGATGCGGAAGGAAGCGACCGACGGAGAACCCGCGGGAGGCCCGTCTGGGACCCGGTGCGGGCGCGGCGGCGTACGGCGGGGCGGGAGGCGCGCCAGGCGGCGGGGCCGCTGCGATGGGCCGGTCCGCCGCCGAACCGGAAACCGCCTCCGGACCGGCCGTGGTGAAGGCGGCCATCTTCGCCATCATCGGCGCGCCCGCCGCCATCATCGGCATGGCGGTCGGCATCTCCCAGCCGCTCGGCGGTTCGACCGGCTGGATCACCCGATGCTCCGGGCCGCCCTCGCCGGTGACGCGGGTGTCGACGGCCACGAAGGCGGTGAACCGGCACAGCACGCCGAAACGCAGCGAGGCGTCGACGATTCGCTGTTCGAGGGAGTGGTCGCCCATGGCGTACCGGTCTTCCAGACCGCGCAGATGCGCCCGCGCCCAAAGGGCCCGGGCCGCCGGGCCGTGGGTGGGACGGCCCTCGATCCGCTCCTCCCAGGGGCGGCCGTCGGCCGTGCGGCCATGGACGGTGAGGGCCCCGGCGGGCCGCCGTCCCCGGTAACGCCCGCTCACCACCAGAGGGACGCCGGGGTAGAGCGACCCGGCATGCGTGACGGTGTCGGCCACGAGATCCATGCCTTCCGCCTTCAGCGCGACATCCGTCACCAGCGGCGAGCCGATGCGGCGGTGGATGTGCTCCATCGCCGCGTCGAGCCGGTCCTCCGACTCGACCAGCTCGCAGCGGCCCGAGCCGAGCAGGGCCAGCCGTCCGAGGAACCCGGCGTTCACCGCCCTGTCGATGCCCACGGTGTGCACCCGGACGCCGTGCAGCCGGGCGCCGATGCGTTCGAGGATCTCGTCCTCGTTGCCCACCTGGCCGTCGGTCACCAGGACGAGCACCCGATCGCGTGCCTGCTCGCCGGACAGGCCTGATTCGCCGGGCCGGTCGTCCTTCCGGAACCGGCCGGGGCCCGTGCCGGTGGCCGGCCCCGGGGCGGGGGCGCTCTGGCCGTCGAGCAGCCGCAGGGCCTCCTCCAGGGGAGCGAGCATCTCCGTGCCCCCGCGGGCGTCGAGCCGGGTCAGGTGCTCGACGGCGCGGTATCGGTTGCGGTCGCTCGCGTCGACCAGGCCGCCGGAGAAGGCCCGCTCCACCACCGAATCGAACGAGAGCACGGCGAACCGGTCATGCCGGGTCAGCGTGTCGACGATCCGGGCGGCGGCGCGCCGTGCGGCCACCATCTTCCAGCCCGTCATGCTGCCGGAACGATCGAGCAGCAGGACGACGTCACGGGACACGGTCCGGGTCGCGTCCTCCTTCGGCGGCAGCAGGGTCAGCACGAAGGTCCCCTCGGCGTCCGCGGTGTTCTCCGGCGCGTTCTCCGTCGTGTCCTCCGTGGAGCCGCTGCCGTCGGCCGTGCCTTCGCCGGGTGCGCCGGCGTCTGTGGCGTCGTCCGGGACGAGCGCGAGCGACGAGGAGGCGTCGAACGCCAGACGCAGGATGAAGTCACGGTCGAGCCGCTCGCCGGGCCGCAGCCTGATCGTGTCACCCTCCCGGTCGACCTCGTGCAGGCTGGAGCGGACCTCCCGCAGGCCGAGCCCGGCGGGGTCGATCGTCGTCGCGAGCGACAGCCTTACGGGATAGGGGAAGCCGGGAAGCAGGACGGGCGGCGTGATCCGGGATGCGTCGGGCACGGCGTCGGTGTCGGGTGACACGCCGTCACCGGCCGGAGCCCCGGGCAGCGGAGCCCCGGGGATGTAGCGGGGCGCCACGACCAGCGGGAAGCGGAACTCGGCCGCGCCGTCCTCGTAGGGGAGCGGCTGGCTCAGCGTGAGGCGGACGATCACCCGCTCGCCGGGGACGATGTTGCCGACCCTGATCGTGAACACGTCGGGCCGGTCCTCCTCGGCGATCGCCGCGCGCCTGCCCTCGGCGAGCGCGCGGTCGTAGTCGGCCCGTGCCTGCCCGCGCTCCTTGAGCACGCCGTCGACCACCCGGTCGTCCGCCTCCATCCGGAAGGCGGTGACCGCGGCCCGCGGCGGCAACGGGAAGACGTACGTCGCCTCCAGCGACACGTCGAAGGCATTGCGGAAGGTCTGGACGACCTCGACGCCGGCCGCCAGTCCGGTGACGTGGGCGGTGACGTCCACGCTTTCCAGCGGAAGGTTGCCCTTCTCGGTCTCCAGCGCTCCGAGCCCGGCGTCCGGCACGGGCCGGCACTCCTCCGGCCGCAGAGGTGTGATGGGAACGGTCATGACGTCATCCCTTCAGCGTCGGAAGCGTGTGGATCGAGTGCCGAGGCGTCGTGAGTGTGATGGGCGCCCTCGAACGGCCCGGCCAGGCCGAGCGTGGCGAGGGCCGTGAGGAGCGGCGCCGCGGCCCGGCGCAGCGCGGCCACCTCGTGACCGTCCGGGACCCGGTGGGCCGGGTCGAGCAGGACCGTCACCCCGGGTGCGAGCCGCACACCGTGCACGACGTCCGGGTGCACGGCGTGCCCCTGCGTGGTCTCCCTGCGCGCGGCGCCCGCGTGCGTCGCGTCCCCGTGCCTTGCGCCTCCATGCGAGGTGCCCTCTTGCATGGTGCCCTCTTGCATGGTGGCGGCGTGCGCGACGTCCGCGTATGAGGCGTCGCCCTGCGCGGTGCCTTGTGTCCCTTCCCGCGAAGGCGCCGTGACCGGCAGGAGAGCCTCTGGGAATGCGACGGAACCAGAAGGAGAAGAGCCCGTCGGGTCCGATGCCAGGGGAGCGGCCGGGCCTGATGCCACGGAGGGCGCGGTGACGGCATCGGGGAGATCGGCCGCGGAGTGGGCGGAGGCCGCTGCGGCGGCGGATGAGGCCGGGTGCACCCAGAAGCGGTCGCGCGCCGCCGGCCGCGCCACGTCCGGCGTGGTGGGAACGGTGCCCGGTTCCTCCGGTCTTGTCCCGCACCAACCGGTCGCCGGTGCGGGCGGTGGCGGAGAAGGCGGGACAGCCGGCCGGGGCGCCGGCGGTGCCGGAGAAGGCGGGATGAGCGGCCAGGACGCCGGTCCCGGCGGCGGCTCGGTGAGGCCGGCGGCGCGCTGGAGCATGGCGTCGGTCGCGCCCGCCAGCTCCGCCTGGATGGCGGCGATGGACAGGCCGTCCGCCTGACGGCGCTTCACGGCCACGAGTTGGAGCAGGTGACGGCGGCCATAGAGGGCGACCCGGCCGCGCCGGCCCAGCGGAGGGTCGAGCAGCCCGATCGTCGTATACCAGCGGATGAGACGTTCGTTCGGCACCTCGCGGACCCTGCCGTTGACGCGCGACTCCGGATCGTTGTCGCGAGGCCCCTGGCCGTCGTCACGCCGCTCCTGGCCGAGCAGGCCCGCCGCCCGCTCCGCCAGCTCGCCGATCGTCCAGGTATCGCTCATGCCTCCACGATGACACTGTCACGATGACACTGTCAATGTCGCCTCCGTAATGCGGCGTCATGGTTTTCGGAGAGTTCGTCTCGGTGAGGCCTGCAGCTTCTCCCTCCGTTCACACGAGACGGGTCGACTGGGCGTCACGACGTGTGCGACGTGCCGCCGCGGGACAAGAAGACGCGGGACGGAAAGACCCGGTCGGGCCGGCCGGGTGGGTAGGGGGAGCGGGGCGGCCCCGGCCCGGTCCGGGCTCGACGGCCGCGCGGGAACGAACGAACGGCCCGTCGGGGGCGGACCGGCATGACCAGGGGCAGGTCAAGGAGGCGGTCAGCGGTGCAGGGTACTTCCGTCCGATCAGCGGCGCTATCGGCGCTGCCCGGAGCGTTGTGGCGCGCGGCGTTCGCACGGCCCGACGACGGGTGCGAGCCGCCCGGCCGCAGCGAGCCACCTGGGCGCAGCGAGCCGGATGTGTGGGTTGATCCCTACGGGCCGGGTGGGCCGTACGGACAGGACCATCCGGGCGGGCCGTTCCCGCCGGAGGTGCTGCGGGCACTGCCACCGGGCTTCGCGGGCCGGATCGTGGCGCGGTCGGGAGAGCGGGCCGGGGGAGTCGTCTGGCACGCGGCCCCGGACGGCGGCGGATGCTTCCCCGACGGGGACGGCTGGATATACGTGTCCAACTGCGCGTTGCCGCTGCTCGGCGGCGTGACGGCGCTGCGTTTCGCCCCGGACGGGACCCTGCGCGGGGGATATCGCATCCTGTCCGGCGCCGACCGCAGCGGGGCCGGCGCCGCGACACCGTGGCACACCTGGCTGTCGGGCGAGCGGACGCCGTACGGCCGGGTCTTCGAATGCGACCCGTACGGCCTGCGCGCCCCCATGCCCCGGCTCGCGATGGGCCTGTTCACCCACGGCGGCGTGGCCTGCGATCCCGATCGGGGCGTCGTCTACCTCACGGAAGGGGAGCCGGACGGATGCCTGTACCGGTTCCGCCCGGACGACTGGGGCGACCTCACGACGGGTGTGCTGGAGGTGATGGTCGGCGACCCCGGCGAGGAGTCCGTGGCCTGGGAACGGGTGCCGATCCCGGCCCTCCCTGACCATGTGCCCCTGCGTGAGCAGGTGAAAGGGGCCAGGAGGTTCGCAGGGGGCGGTGACTGTCGCTATTCCGACGGCCTGGTGTGGTTCGTCACCGAGGGCGACGGCCGGGTGTGGGCGTACGACGCCGTCCGCGAGTGCCTGACGGCGCCGCACGGAACGGCCGGCGGGTCAGGCGGCGGGTCAGGCGGCGGGTCAGGTGGCGGTGCTGACGGCGAGATCACCCTCGTCGCGGGGGACCGGGCGGTGCCGTTTCTGCGCGTCACGGGCGGCTGGAGCGTCGCGGGCCCCTCGGTGTCCCCGGCCGGCGACCGGCTCTACTTCTCCTGCCGTCCACCGCGGGACGCCCGGCCGGCCCTGGCCCCCGTGACCGTCGAGGTCCGCGGGCCGTTCCGCGATCTCATCAGGGCCTGAACCGGCGAACCGGTTCCGAATGGCGGGCATACTCGCCGGGCGGCACCCGGGCGGGTGACGGGGTGCGTCTCGCACCGCCGGGCGCGGCAAGGCGCCCGTCGTGCTCTCGCCGTCAGGAGCAGGGCTCGTGCGGCACGGTGGTGGTGGCTTTCTCGCCCGCCGCCGCGACCGCCTCGATCTGGGCGGCGGTGAGCGCGTAGCCGACGTCGGCCCTGTCCATGTTCGCCGCGAAGACCATCCCCATCGCCCGGTCCTCGCTGGTGATGAGCGGCGCGCCCGACATGCCGGGTGTGACGGTCGCCCCTTGGAACGCGCCCTGGAAGCGGTGGACCCGCCGCGACACCCGTTTGCGGTCGTAGATGTCGTACGACTCGGCGGGCTCATCCGGCCGCACCCTGGCGGGGAGCACGGCCGGAGCGGCCTCGCCCTTGCGGTAGCCGACGACCACCGCGGTGGTCCGCCTGCCGCGCGTCGGCCGCAACGGCCGGGCGGTGAGCCCCGGTGCCCGCAGGACGGCGGCGTCGGACTCCGGATCGAAGGCCACCACCTGCGCGGGGAACCGCCGCCCGTCGTCGAGGACCACCTCCAGGTCGCGGTCCACTCCCGCCACGGTGTGGGCGTTGAGCAGGATCCTCTCGGGCGCGTAGACGAACCCGGTCGCCTCCGTCCGCCGGCCGCAGGAGGAGGCGAACCCCCGGACCTTCACCACGCTGTGCGCGGCCGGGGCCTGAGCCACGGCCGTGTGGCCGGCGGACGGCCGGTGGGCGGGCAGTGCGTGCTCGGTCCCGGCCGTGCATCCCGCCGTGCCTGCGGCCACGCTCACCGCAAGGGCGACCGCACCCGCGCCCCGCCACACCGATCCCAGCATGGAGATCATGGTAGGGGCCGTTCGGACGGACCCGGAAGGTCACAGGTCCCTGGCCCATATCTGCTCGTTGACGGGGATGCCCGACTCCTCGCCCGGGTGCTGCTCCACCAGTTCGAACCCCGCGGCCTGGTAGATCCGGCGGGCGCTCGCGAGCACGTCGCGGGTCCAGAGCACGATCCGCCGGTAGCCGGCCGCCGCGGCGAAGCGCAGGCACTCCTCGACCAGCCGCCCGCCGATGCCCATGCCGCGCGCGGACGGTTCGACCAGCAGCAGGCGGAGCTGGGCCGTGGTGTCGTCCTTGCGCACGCAGAAGACGCACCCCACCGGCTCGCCACGCACCTCGGCGACCCAGGCCGCCTCCCGGCGCGGGTCGTGGCCCTCGACGTACTCGGCGACGATCCGCGCGACCAGGGCCTCGAACGCGGCGCCCCAGCCGTACTCCTCGCTGTAGAGGACCCCGTGCCGGTGCACCACCCAGCCGAGGTCGCCCGCCCTCGGCGGCCTGATCACGTACGGCTCGCGCCGCTCCGCGGGCTCCAGCAGGCTCCGCACGGTGCCCATGGCGGAGACGAGCCGCCGGCGTTCGGGATCGGTCAGCTTCGCGAGCAGGGTCTCGATCTCGGTGGCCGAGCGCCGGTCGAGCACGGCGAAGGTGTCGCGGCCCTTGGGGGTGAGCCGTACGACCTGGCGGCGGGCGTCCTCGGCCGACCGCTCCCGGGACACGAGCCCGTCGCTCTCGAACCTGGCGAGGATCCGGCTCAGGTAGCCGGGGTCGAGACCGAGCATGGCCCTGATGCCGGCGGCGTCGGCCGCCTCCCGGGTGCCGAGTTCGAACAGCACCCGCGCCTCGGTCAGGGAGTAGGGGGTGTCGTGCATTCCCGCCCCGAGCACGCCGATGACGGACGTGTAGAAGCGGTTGAACGCACGGACTTCCGGCACGATGTCCATTTTTCCTTTGCCTAACTCAAGGAAATGCTTGACGGAGTCAAACATATGACCGCGGCGGCTCGTTGGGAAGACGCCTCTCACGGCGCGGGCGGTCTCGCCGTGCGAGACTGAGTTGGTCCGGTCGGCCGGGTGGCGTAGCCTCTCCTTTTGGTCTAGACCATTGTGTGAGGCTCGGGCAGAATGCGGTGCGGTGGAGCGCCGGGTCTGCGCCGGGCCGGCCGCGCCTTTCCACGCGTAATCCCAGATGGAGGAAGAACCCGTCATGCGTATTGGAGTCCTGACCGGAGGCGGCGACTGCCCCGGGCTGAACGCGGTGATCCGCGGCGTCGTCCGCAAGGGCGTCGGCGTGTACGGGCACGAGTTCGTCGGGTTCCGGGACGGCTGGCGTGGCCCTCTGGAGGGCGACACCATGCCGCTGGACATCCAGGCCGTCCGGGGCATCCTGCCGCGCGGCGGCACGATCCTCGGCTCCTCCCGCACGAACCCCATCAAGATCGAGGGCGGCGTCGAGCGGATCAAGGAGAACCTCGCCGCGCAGGGCGTCGACGCGCTCATCGCCATCGGCGGCGAGGACACGCTGGGCGTGGCCAAGCAGCTGTTCGACCGCGACGTGAAGGTCGTCGGCGTGCCCAAGACGATCGACAACGACCTCAACGCCACCGACTACACCTTCGGCTTCGACACCGCGGTCAACATCGCGATGGAGGCCATCGACCGGCTGCACACCACCGCCGAGTCGCACCACCGCGCGCTGATCTGCGAGGTCATGGGCCGCCACGCGGGCTGGATCGCGCTGCACGCGGGCATGGCCGCCGGCGCCAACGTCATCCTCATCCCGGAGAAGCCGTTCGACATCGAGAAGGTCTGCGCCTACGTCGAGTCGCGGTTCAAGACCCGCTACGCGCCGATCATCGTCGTCGCCGAGGGCGCCCACCCGCTCGAGGGCCAGATGGCGCTGCAGGCGGGCGAGCTGGACGCGTTCGGCCACGTGCGTCTCGGCGGCATCGGCGAGGTCCTCGCCAAGGAGATCGAGAAGCGCACCGGCAAGGAGGCCCGCACCACGGTCCTCGGCCACATCCAGCGCGGCGGCACGCCGACCGCCTACGACCGCGTTCTCGCGACCCGCTTCGGCCTCGGCGCGATCGACGCGGTGCACGAGGGCGACTTCGGCAAGATGGTCGCGCTGCGCGGCACCGACATCGTCCGCGTGGCCCTCGCCGAGGCGACCGCCGAGCTCAAGACCGTTCCGGTTTCCCGGTACGAGGAGGCCGAGGTCTTCTTCGGCTGATCGGTCGCGGGCCCGTCACCAGGGCCCGCGCACGATCGGGTACGGCTCCCGCGTCGCCCCGCGGGAGCCGTACGCATGCCGGGCCCAGAACGGAGCCGGCATCACGAAGGCCGGCGCGCGACGGGGATCCGATCGAAGATCGAGGCGCGGGCGCGGCGATTGCCCGAGTATGTGAGCGGAGGGCCGGGCCCTCGGACTCGATCAGGAGAGGGCGCCGCGCGATGGGCATCGAGGGACCGTTCTGGCGGGCGATCGCGGTCTTCCGCGTGGCGTCGCTCGCGTACGCGGCGCTGCTCGTGCTCAGGGCCGGCGGTTACGCCCGCCCCGCCGTGGCCTGGGCCGTCCTCGGTGCGATGGCCGTCTGGACGGTCGTCATGCTCGTCCCGCGTCCCGCGGCGCGGCGCGAACCGCTGCTGGCCGCCGACCTCGTCGTCACCGCGGGCTGCCTGCTGATCACGCCGTACGCGCAGAGCCGCGGCGACATGCTGGCCGGGGCGATCCCGATCACGGCCACGTGGGTGGCCGGGCCCGTCCTGGCGTACGGCGTGGCGCGGGGACGCCGGGCCGGTGCGGTCGCCGCCGCGGTCATGTCGGCGGCCGACCTGTGGCTGCGCAGCGGCAGCGGGGTGGACCTCGCGTCGATCCCGGTGAACGGCGCCGTGCTCATGTTCATGGCCGGAGTCGTCGTCGGGCACGTCGCCCGGCTCGCGCGGGAGGCCGAGGAACGCATGCGGCGCGCCGCGCGGATCGAGGCCGCGGGACGCGAGCGGGAGCGGCTGGCCCGGGGCATCCACGACTCGGTGCTCCAGGTGCTGGCCCTGGTGCAGCGCAGGGGCGCGGAGATCGGCGGCGAGGCGGCCGAGCTGGGCAGGCTCGCGGGGGAGCAGGAGGCGGCGCTGCGTGCGCTGGTGCAGGCCCCGCCCGTCGCGGAGGCGGCGGACCCCGCATCCCCGGCCGGTCTCCGCGGCCGGCTCCGGTCGCCGGCGCGGCCTCGCCGTCCCCTCGCCGGCGAAGGGATCTCTCCTGGAACGGACCTCACGGCGGAGCGCGAGGTCGACCTGCGTGACCTGCTGCGGCCGTACGGCACGGCCCGGGTGACCGTGTCCGCGCCCGCGACACCGCTGCCGCTGCCGCCCGAGAGCGCGCGGGAGGTGGCGGCGGCCGTCGGCGCGGCCCTCGACAACGTCGTACGGCACTGCCCCGATGGCACCCGCGCGTGGATACTCGCGGAGGAGGACGGCGGCGCGGTCGTCGTCACCGTCCGCGACGACGGGCCGGGCATCCCCCAGGGCCGGTTGGAGCAGGCGGCACGCGAGGGGCGCATGGGCGTGGCCCGCTCCATCCGGGGCCGGGTGGCCGACCTCGGCGGCACGGTGGCGATCACCTCGTCGCGGACGGGAACGGAGATCGAGCTGTCGGTCCCGGCCCCATCGCGGACGGATGAGGGAGACAGGAGGTGGTCGTGAGCGGAGACGGACGGCCGGGCGCGAGTGGGGCAGGCCGTATGGAGACGGGCGTGACCGGAGCCGAGGACGAGCCGCCGGCCGGCGGCCGGGAACGCCCGCGGGTGCGGGTCATGGTTGTGGACGACCACCCGATGTGGCGGGAGGCGGTCGCGCGTGACCTGAGCGAGGCAGGGTACGACGTCGTCGCCGCGACGGGGGAGGGCCGCCAGGCGCTGCGCGTCGCGGCGGCGGTACGGCCGGACGTGGTGGTGCTCGACCTGCGGCTGCCGGACCTGCCGGGCGTGGAGGTGGCCCGGGGGCTCGGCGCGTCGGCGGCCCCGCCGCGCGTGCTCGTCCTGTCGGCCAGCGCCGAGGAGGCGGACGTGCTGGAGGCGGTCAAGGCGGGCGCCTCCGGATATCTCGTGAAGTCGGCGAGCCGGGAGGAGTTCCTGGACGCGGTCCGGCGCACCGCCGAGGGCGACGCCGTCTTCACCCCCGGCCTGGCCGGGCTGGTGCTGGGGGAGTACCGCAGGCTGGCCCACCGGACGGCGGGCCCGGGCCGGGACGCGGAGCAGGACGGCCCCCGGCTGACCGACCGGGAGACCGAGGTGCTGCGCATGGTCGCCAAGGGCCTGACGTACCGGCAGATCGCCGAACGCCTGGTGCTGTCGCACCGCACCGTGCAGAACCACGTGCAGAACACGCTGAGCAAGCTCCAGCTCCACAACCGGGTCGAGCTGGTCCGCTACGCGATCGAGAAGGGCCTGGTCGAACTCGACCAGGGATAATCGGTGATGTCGCGGCGGCGGCATTACAGTGGGGAAGCCCGCGTCGCGGCGACGCGTTGTCCTTGGGGTATGTCCCCCGGCCGTGCCCTCCCCGGCGTGACGGCCGTCCTTGTCCGTCCGGAGGTTTCCACAGATGACCATGACCGCCCTCGGAGAGCCCTCGGTGCTGCTCAAGTTAGGCGAGGTGGTTCTGAAGGGCCGGAACCGCGAGATCTTCGAGATGCGCCTGCGGGCGAACATCAAGCACGCTCTCAAGGACCACCGGGTCGACATTCGCCAGCGGCACGGGGTGATCGCCCTGTTCCTGCCCACGGGGACCGCGGTGGAGGAGGCCGAGGCGGTGGCGGCCCGCGTGGCCGACGTGCCCGGGATCGTGCTCGTCCACCTGGCCTGGCGGGTGCCGAAGGACCCGGACGCGATCACGAAGGCCGCGATCGAGCTGATCAGGGACAGCGACGAGGTGGCCCGCAAGGCGCGCTTCGCCGTACGGTCGCGGCGTCGCGACAAGCGCTTCCCGCTGCGCTCCAACGAGCTGGACCGCGTGGTCGGCGGGGCGATCAACGACACCTACGGGCTGCCGGTCGACCTGAGCAAGCCGGAACTGACCGTGCACATCGAGGTGGACAAGGACGAGGCGTTCCTGTTCACCGGGGGCCGGCCGGGCCAGGGCGGCCTGCCGGTCGGATCGAGCGGCCGGGCGCTGGCGCTGCTGTCCGGCGGCATCGACTCCCCGGTCGCCGCCTACCGCATGATGCGGCGCGGCCTGCGGGTGGACTTCCTGCACTTCTCCGGCATCCCGTTCACCACCTCGGAGTCGATCTACAAGGCGTACGCGCTGGTGCGCAACCTGGACAAGTTCCAGGGCAAGTCGCGGCTGTGGGTGGTGCCGTTCGGCAAGGCGCAGCAGTCGATCAGGAACTCCGGCCAGGACCGGCTCGCGGTGATCGCGCAGCGGCGGCTGATGCTCAAGACGGCCGAGGAGGTCGCCCACCGCATCCACGCGGAGGCGCTGGTCACCGGCGACAGCCTCGGCCAGGTCTCCTCGCAGACCCTGGCCAACATCACGGCCCAGGACCACGCCGTGGACCTGCCGATCCTGCGCCCGCTCATCGGCCTGGACAAGACCGAGATCATGGCCGAGGCCCGCCGGATCGGGACGCTGGAGATCTCCGAGCTGCCCGACGAGGACTGCTGCACGCTGCTCGCGCCCCGGCAGGCCGAGACCCGCGCGAAGATCGAGGACCTCAAGCAGATCGAGCGCCGCCTGGACGCCGAGGATCTCGCCGCCCAGCTGGCCGACTCGATCCAGCCGTACAAGCTCGACGTCTGAGACGCCCGTCCTCGGCCCGGCCGGGGCCCGGGACCGCGCCAGGCGGCCCCGGTCCCCGGCCCGGCGCGGGCGGGACCAGGGAATCAAGTGGGGACTGGATCAGGCGGGGACCGGTTCAGGCGGGGATCGGGGACGCCGCCGTCGCCCCGGTGGGCGTGACGGTCGCGGTGCGGCCCACCAGCGGGGGGAAGTCGCGCATGACCGCCGCGAGGTCGTCCAGGTCGCCGTTCACCAGGGCCTGCGGGCCGTCGCACAGGGCCTGCTCGGGGTGCGGGTGCACGTCGACGATCAGGCCGTCGGCCCCGACCGCGACCGCGGCCCGCGACAGCGGCAGCACGAGGTCGCGCCGGCCGCCGGAGTGCGACGGGTCCACGATCACCGGCAGGTGCGACAGCCGCTGGACGACCGGGACCGCCGAGATGTCGAGCGTGTTGCGGGTGGCGGGCTCGTAGGTCCGGATGCCGCGCTCGCACAGCACGATGTCGAGGTTGCCGCGCTGGGCGACGTACTCGGCCGCCATGAGCCACTCCTCGATGGTCGCCGTCATGCCCCGCTTCAGCATGACCGGCTTGCCCGCCGCGCCCACGGCCTGCAGCAGCGCGAAGTTCTGCGCGTTGCGGGTGCCGACCTGCAGCATGTCGGCGTACGACGCGACGAGCGCGACGTCGTGGGCGTCCACGACCTCGGTGACGATCGGCAGCCCGGTCTGCTCGCGCACCTCGGCCAGGATGCGCAGGCCCTTCTCACCGAGCCCCTGGAAGGCGTACGGCGAGGTGCGCGGCTTGTAGGCGCCGCCGCGCAGCAGCGTCGCGCCCGCCGCCTTGGCCATCAGCGCGGCCTCCAGCGTCTGCTCCGGCGTCTCGACCGCGCACGGGCCCGCGATCAGGGTGACGGTGTCCGGGCCGATCGGCACGCCGCGCACGGTCACCGTGGAGCGTTGGGGATGGTTCTCCCGGCTCACGAGCTTGTACGGCGTGGAGACCCGCACGACGTCCGCGACGCCCGGCATGGCGCGCAGGTTCAGTGTGGCGAACTGCTCGACATCGCCGATGAGGCCGATGATCGTACGGTTCACGCCGCGGCTCGCGAACGCCTCCCCTCCGGCGGCGGCGACGAGGTCGGCGATCGCCTCGATGTCGTCCTGCGTGGCCTCGGGGGTCATGACGATGACCATGGTGACTCCTGTCGCTGTCGACGGTGCGGGTCCGGAAAAACGACGAAGGCCCCGGGTCCGTGTGGACCCGGGGCCTTCGTTCGCCGTGGCTGTCAGCGCAGCGCATGGAGGCGATCGGTCCTCACGGGTCCGTCGCCATACCAAAACGACCAAGCGGTGCGCATGTGACGCAATATAGCGCACGCTTCCTTGATCGTGCCGCACCCGCACGTCCGGGGTCCGGTGCGGTCGCCCTGCGGGCGGATGGCAGGATGGCCTGCGTGCCGGAGAAACCTGAGGAGGAGACGCGCCTGCCGCCGGGCCAGTACGTCCCACGTGGACGGCCCGTCGTCCACTACGGGAGGGTCCCGGCGTTCCGCCCGGAGACGTGGCGCTTCCAGGTGTTCGGCGCCACGGCCTCGGGCCGGGTCCACGAGTTCTCGTGGGAGGAGTTCTCCGCGCTGCCGAGGACGACGGTCGTGGCGGACTTCCACTGCGTCACCAAGTTCTCCCTCATGGCCAACGAGTGGAGCGGCGTTGCCACGTCGGCGCTGCTCGACCGCGTCCCCCCGGCGCCGGGGGTGCGTCACGTCATGGTCTGGGCGGAGTACGGCTACAGCGCCAACCTGCGCATGTCCGACTTCGACCGCCCGACGACGCTGTTCGCCACCCACCTCGACGAGAACCCGCTGTCCCCCGAGCGCGGCCACCCCGTACGGATCGTGGTGCCGCACCTGTACGCCTGGAAGAGCGTGAAGTGGGTGCGCGCGGTCGAGTACCTGACCGAGGACCGGCGCGGCTTCTGGGAGGAGCGCGGCTACCACAACGTGGCCGACCCCTGGAAGGAGCAGCGCTACTCATACCAGGAGGACCCGGGCGACGGCCCGCCGTGAGGCCGCCGAGCGGCTACGGTGTCCCGCGTGTCTTCAGCCGTCTGGGTCACGCTGTGCGCGCTCTGCGGGGTCTGCGGCGGCGCGCTGGGCCGCGCCCTCGCCTGTCGCGGGCCGGCGCCCGGCGAACTGCCGCGGGAGGCGATTTTCCTCGCGCTGCGCGTCGCCGGGCTGGCGGCGGGCTCGCTGCGCGCCGGGCTCACCCGCGGCTCCGCCCGCCGCGCCGTACGCCACCTGCGGACGTTGCTCGGCACGGCCGGCCTGGTCGTCGCCACGAACGACCGCGTCCTGGCCAGGGACGGCACGGGCGTGCCTGCGGACGAGGCGGTCCTCGCCGAGGTGCGCGCGACGATGGCGGGCGGCGGGCCGCGCCTCGCCCCTGCCCCGGGCGGAGACCGGCACGCGGTCGTCGTCCCCCTGACCGTGGAGGGCAGGGCCGTCGGCGCGCTGGCGGCGTACGACGCGGAGATCGGCGCCGCCATGGTCCGTACGGCGGCCGAGGTGGGCCGCTGGATGTCCGGCCAGCTCGAACTCGCCGAACTCGACGCCTCCCGCAGGCGGACCCTGGAGGCGGAGGCGCGGGCCCTGCGGGCGCAGATCTCGCCCCATTTCGTGTACAACTCGCTGACCACGATCGCCTCGTTCGTCCGGACCGACCCCGAGCGCGCCCGCGAGCTGCTGCTCGACTTCGCCGACTTCATCCGGTACGCGCTGCGCCGGGCGGCCGACTTCACCTCGCTCGCCGACGAGCTGAGCTGCGTGGACCGCTACCTCCTGCTCGAACAGGCGAGGTTCGGCGACCGGCTGCGCTTCACCGTCCAGGTCGCCCCCGAGGTGCTGCGGGTCGACGTGCCGTTCCTGTGCCTGCAACCCCTGGTGGAGAACGCGATCAAGCACGGCATGCCCGGGGAGGTCCGGGTCGTGATCAGAGACGCGGGGCCGGAGGCGCACATCTGGGTGGAGGACGACGGCGTCGGCATGGACCCCGAGCATCTGCGGGCCGCGCTCGCCGAGGAGCGCAGCGGCATCGGGCTGAGCAACGTGGACCTGCGCATGCGCCACCTCTACGGTCAGGACTACGGGCTGATGGTCGAGACCGCGCCCGGCAAGGGGACCCGCATCCGGCTGCGCATCCCCAAGACCCGCCCCCGCGCCGTCCCGGCCCGCCCCTGAACCCCCGCCGGTGGGCGAGTGCACGTAAGGCGGGCTTCAGGCCGGCGGTCACGGGCGGGCGAGCACGTGGGCGAGCGCCCGGGTCAGGTCGCCGGCGGCATCGGTGGCAGGGCCGGCGGGCGTGTTGGGCGCCCGCCATGCCACGATCTGGTCGGGCCGCACCAGCACCGCGCCGTCCTCGCCGATGCCGGCGAGGCCCGGCCAGCGCCCGTCCCTGTCGAACACGTCGGATACCTCGGGAACGCCGGACACCCCGGAAGCGTCGGTAGCGCCGGGGGCGTCGGGGCCGGTCGTGCCCGTGCCGGTCACCGGCGTGCCGGGAGCGATCTCGTCCGCGGCGAGTGGCGTGCCGGTGATCCTGCGGGGCGCGGGCGGGGTGCCGGGGGTGATGCGGCAGACCGCGAGCGGCACGCCGAGCCGGTCCGCCGCGTCCCGTACCGCCCGCGTCCAGCTCTCGCCCGCCGCGCCGGTGAGCAGGGTGAACCCGGACACCAGGTCGAGGGTGGACAGACGCACGCCGTCCCGCTCGACCCACAGGTGGGGCAGGCGCGTGCCCGGGGAGCCGTCCAGGTCGAGGGCGACGTGCTCGGTGGAGGGCAGGTCCGGCCGCCCGCCCACCACGGCGCCGGAGCCGTAGCGGTAGCCCATGTGCACGACCGGGGCGTTGACGACTCCCGCCGCCGCGCGAGCCGCCGCGGCCTCCGGTCCCCGGGCCCAGTGCAGCTCCGGGTGCCTCAGCCGTAGCAGCGCCTGCTCCAGCGTGAGCGCCGCCACCGGGCGCCGCTCGGCCTCGTAGCTGTCCAGCAACCCCGGGCCTGCCTGCCCGGCGAGCACGGCGGCCAGCTTCCATGCGAGGTTGTGGGCGTCGGCCATGCCGGTGTTGAGGCCGAACGCGCCCAGCGGCGGGACCGCGTGCGCCGCGTCGCCCGCGAGGAACACCCGCCCGGCGCGGAAACGGCCGGCCAGCAGGCCGCGCGGCCGCCACGGCAGCGCGCTGAGCACCTCGACGCCGAGGCCGGGATCGCCGACGGCCGCGCGGATCAGCTCGCCGCACCGCTCGGGGGTGAAGTCCTCCGGGCTCTGGCCCGCCTCCGGGTCGTAGTCGATGTGGAAGGCCCACTCCTTCTCCCCGTCCACGGTGACCAGCAGGCCGGGCGCGTCGGGTGTGGTGATCGTGCAGGTGGCGAAGAACCGTCCCCGCGTGTACGGCCGGAGGTCGGCCCGGAAAAGGATGTTCATCTTCGGGCTGCCCAGCCCGCCGGGGCCCGACGTGCCCACGCCGAGCAGCCCGCGCACGTCGCTGCGCGCGCCGTCGGCGGCCACCAGGTAGTCCGCCCGCACGGTCTCGCCGTCGCCGAGGATCGCGGTGACCCCGTCGGCGTCCTGCTCGAAGGCCGACAGCCGGGTGGAGTGGCGGACGACCGCGCCGCGCTCGCGTGCCGCCGGAAGCAGCACCGCGTCGAGCAGGTGCTGGGGGCAGGTCCCCCGGATCGTCCCCGGGCTGACCTCCGCCACCCAGTCCGCGCCGGCCACTCGCTCCGCACCGGCCGGGGGCGCGGGTGGAAGGGACGGCGAGCGGGACAGATCGGCGGAGGCCAGCGTGGTGGCGTGGACCTTGCCGAGGCCGCCCACGGACATGTCCACGGCCACCGCGTCGACGGCCTCCTGGAGCCCCGCCTGGCGCAGGAACTCCACCGTACGCGGGCCGAGCCCGGTGGCCCGGGGATGCCGCGACGGTCCCGGGCGCTGCTCGACGACCAGGGCCTCGACCCCGTGGCGGGCCAGGAACAGCGCGGTGGCGAGGCCGACGGTGCCGCCGCCTGCGACCAGGACGGGAACGTGCTTCACGGGCATGGAGAACCCCTCTTGTGGCTACGGTGTTCGCAAACGGATACACCGTAGCCATTGGGATACGCTGTCCGCAACGGCGCATGGGAGGAGGCCCGCGATGACCGATCCGGCGAAGGGGCCGGAGCACATCCTGGTGTGGAGCAAGCAACGGCGCACGCCCCGCCGCCAGGCCCCGAGCGTGGAGCGGATCGTGCGCGCCGCCGTCGTGATCGCCGACGCCGAGGGGCTGGCCGCGCTGTCGATGCGCAGGGTCGCCGCCGACCTCGAATCCGGCACGGCGTCGCTCTACCGTTACGTGGAGAGCCGCGACGACCTGCTGGATCTGATGATCGACGCGGTGCAGGGCGAGACCGCCCCGCCCGAGCCGACCGGTGACTGGCGGGCCGACATGACCGCCGTCGCCCGCCGCCTGCGCGCCACGTTGCTGCGCCACCCGTGGCTCGCCTCCGAGCTCACCGGCCGCCCGGCCCTCGGGGCCAATTCGCTCCGCCAGCAGGACACCGCGCTCACCGCCGCCGCCGCGCTCACCGCCGACATCACCCTCGCCGCGCAGGCCGTCGACACGGTTCTCTCGTACGTCTTCGGCGCGGTCGGCAGGGAACTGGCCGAGGAGCAGGCGCGGCGGCGTACGGGTCTGACCGAGGAGCAGTGGCGGGAGAGCGTCGGCCCCTACATCCGCGAGGTCATCGCGGGCGGCGCCTACCCGCAGTTCGCCCGCCGCGTGGCGGAGGCCGACGACGCCGGGCCGGACGAGCGCTTCGAATTCGGCCTGGAGTGCGTGCTCGACGGCGTGGAGGCCCGCGTACGCCGTGCCCCTGAAAACCGTGGCCCCTGAAAACCGTGGCCCCTGAAACCGTGGCCCCCGATAGCCCTGCCCCCCGATAGCCCTGCCCCCCCCGACAGCCGTGCCACCGCGGCGGCGGGGCGACGAGACGACGGCGCGGCGGGGGAGGGCCCTGGTCGCCGGGGCCGGCGCTCAGCCGGTGAGGAGTGGGAGCCGGAGGACGAACCGGGCGCCGCGCGGGGAGTCCTCGACGCACAGGCTGCCGTCGTGTGCCACCGCGATCGCCCGGCACAGGGCCAGGCCGAGGCCGCTGCCGCCGGGATCGAGGCGCCGCCCCGCCTCCAGGCGGATGAAGGGGTCGAAGATGCGTTCCCTGTCCTCCTGGGCCACGCCGTCGCCGTCGTCCAGCACGACCACGAGCGCCTGGGCGCCGGCGCGCTCGGCGCTCACGTCCACCTGCCCGATGGCGTGGCGCTGCGCGTTCACCAGCAGGTTCGTCACGATGCTGGCCAGTTGCACGCGGTTGCCGAGGACCCGCACGTCCGGCTCGGTCCTGGCGTGCACCGGCACGCCCGTGGTGCGCGCCGCCGCCTCCGCGCGTACGAGCGCACCGAGGTCGACCGGTTCGGACGAGCGCGGCGTGTTGCGGAGCCGGGCGAAGGCCAGCAGCTCGTCGATGATCTCCCGCAGGCGATCGGTGGCCGGCAGTGACCTGGCGATCGCCTCCCGCGCGTCGATCTCCGGGTAGAGCAGCGCCTCCTCCAGCCCCGTGCGCAGGCCGGTGAGCGGGGACTTGAGCTCGTGGGACACGACGGCGGCGAACTCCCGCTGCCGCGTGACCGCCGACTCGAGCCGGCCGAGCGTCTGGTTCGCGGCGCGGGCGAGCTGCGCGATCTCGTCCCGGCCGGACGGCTGCGGCACCCGCAGGGACAGGTCGTTGGCGGTGATCTCCGACATCCGCTGCCGGATCGCGTTGATCGGCCGCAGGATGCGGCCCGTCGCCCGCCAGGTCGTCCACGTCCACAGGGCCGCCAGCAGCGCCCCGCCGGCGCCGACGAGGAACTCCAGCCGGTGCCCGCGCAGGGCGGGCGGCTGGTCCGTGCCCGCGTAGACGAAGTGGGGCTCGCCCTTCCAGAGCTCCCATGCCTGCAGCGACGGGACCCGGCCGGCGGTGAGCATGACGCACCGGTCGCTCGCGGAGCACTCCGTGACGTCCGCGAAACGGTTCTCCTCGCTCGGCCTGACCGTGCTCAGCGGCCTGTCGCCGGTCATGGGCCCCGCCATCACGACCCGGCCCCGCGAGTCGACCAGCTGGACGAGCGGGACCCGCGCCGACGGCATCGGCGGCGGCACGCGGCCGGGTTCCATCCGGCCGATCCACTCGGTGGCGACGCCGCGCGTCTCCATGAAGATGTCGCTCTCGATCCGGTGCCGGATCAGCAGGCACAGACCGGCCCCGATCACCGCGGCCACGAGCACGGACACCACCGCCACGGTCAGTGTCACACGCGCCTGGATCGAGTGGGAGAGGAGAAGGAACGTGCCGGGCCTGATGCTCATCGAACTTCCTGTTCGACCTGGTCTCCCTGTCAAAGGTAAGCAGCCCTGGTGGACAAAAGGCCTGATAGACGCCGAAAGGCCAATAGCTCTACCCAACCTTGGCCGGGAGCTTGCCGCGGCCCCCGCCGCGACGGTCGCGAAGGGTATCGGGAAAGTCACCTACCGCTCGGTCACCCCTTGCGCGGAGGGCGGGGCACGCGGCACGGTGGACGCCATGCTGCGTGTCCTCGCGGTGGACGACGAGGTCCCCGCCCTGTCCGAGCTCGCCTTCCTGCTCCGCCAGGACGCCCGGGTGGAGCACGTGAGCACGGCGACCGACGGCGGGGCCGCCCTGCACGACATGGTCCAGATGATCGCCGACGGGGAGCGCCTGGACGGCGTCTTCCTGGACGTACGCATGCCGGGCCTCGACGGCCTCGACCTGGCCCGGCTCATCGGCGGTTTCCCCACGCCTCCCCGCCTGGTGTTCGTCAGCGCCCACGACTGCGCCGTCCAGGCGTTCGAGCTGGAGGCCGTCGACTACCTGCTCAAGCCCGTACGCCCGGAACGCCTGGCGGAGGCCGTACGCCGGCTCTCGGCCGCCGTCACGCCTCCCGGCGCCGAGGAGGAGGACCTGGAGACGATCCCGGTCGAGCTCGGAGGCCGCACGAAGTTCGTGGCCCGGCAGGACGTGTGCTACGCCGAGGCCCACGGCGACTACGTCCGCCTGCACACGGCCGGCGCCGTCTACCTCGTACGGATGTCCCTCGCGGCGCTCGAACGCCGCTGGGCGGGCGCGGGGTTCGTCCGGGCCCATCGCAGCACCCTCGTCAACGCCCGGCACGTGAGCGAGCTGCGCTTCGACGCCGGGCGGGTGGTGCTGGAGGTGGGCGGCGAGACGCTGCCGGTGAGCAGGCGGCACACCCGGCAGGTGCGCGAGCAGCTCGTCCGCCAGTTCCGTCCCTGAGCCTTCGCGCGGTCACCCGGCGCCCCACGAGACCAGGCCGCCTCCTCTGTGGCGGCCGCGGAGTGGCCGTACGGCGCCTCAGGGGCGGGCGGGGGGCACGACCACGCCGCTCTCGAAGGCGCGGGACACGGCGGCGGCGACGCCGTGCCGGGGGAGCAGCCCCTTCTCCGCCGCCTCCCAGCCGGTGTAGGTGAGGGCCCACAGCACCTGCTGGATCCACTCGGCGCTGACGCCCGGGTCGAACACGCCCTCGGCCTGGCCGCGCCGGATCAGGCTGACGGTGGTCGGCACCGACATGTCCGGCTCGAAGCAGGCCGTGAACTCCTCCAGCACCCGGGGGTCGCCGAACAGGAACGCCAGGCGGTCCCCGGCGTCCACCAGGGCCGCGATCAGCCTGCGCATCGCCTCGAGCGGCGGGCCCTGGTCGATGGCCGCCTCGGCCGTCGACCTCTCCACCACACGGAAGGAGTCGACGACCGCCGCGTTCACGAGGTCCTGCCGGTCGGAGAAGTAGCGGTGCAGCGTGCTGCGGCCGATCTCCGCGGCTTCGGCGATGTCCGCGAGCGTCGCGCCGCGATCGCGGGCGAGGACCGAGGCCGCCGCGGCGAGGATGGCACGGCGCGTGCGGCTGCGCGTGCCCGATTCCCTGGTGTCGGTCACCCCCGGAAGGCTAGCAGCGCCTCCATAAGGAGGCGATCGTGGTTGATAATGAGACATCTAAGTCCCATTATGGGCTCATGAACTCTTACTCCATTGTCGCCGAGGGGCTGGGCAAGCGCTACGGCGACACCACAGCCCTCGACGGGTTCGACCTGAGGGTCGCCGACGGGAGCGTGTGCGCGGTTCTCGGCCCGAACGGCGCGGGCAAGACCACCGCCGTCCGCGTGCTGACCACGCTGGTCCGGCCCGGCTCCGGCCGCGCGCTCGTGGCCGGGTTCGACGTCGCCCGGCAGCCGGCCGAGGTGCGCCGCCGCATCGGCCTGGCCGGGCAGGAGGCCGCCGTGGACGAGATCCTCACCGGGCGGGAGAACCTCGAGATGTGGGGGCGGCTCCACCACCTCGGCACGGCCGCCGCGCGCCGCCGCGCCGGCGAGCTCCTGGAGAGGTTCGGGCTGTCCGAGGCGGCCGGCCGGCGGGTCAGGCACTACTCCGGTGGCATGCGACGGCGTCTCGACCTGGCCGCCGCGTTCATCCAGGCCCCACGCGTGCTCTTCCTGGACGAGCCGACCACCGGGCTCGACCCCCGCAGCCGCACGGAGGTCTGGCGCACCGTGCGCGGGCTCGCCGACGCCGGCAGCACCGTGCTCATGACGACGCAGTACCTGTTCGAGGCCGACCAGCTCGCCCGGCAGATCGCGGTGATCGACGGGGGAAAGGTGATCGCCGACGGCACCCCCGAACGCCTGAAGTCGCTGATCGGCGGCGACCACCTCGACCTCGTCGTGCGCGATCCCGCCCGCCTCGGCGACGCCGCCGCGGTCCTCGCGGGCGTCGCGCAGGCCGAGCCCGCGGCCGACCCCGACACGCGCCGCCTGACCGCCCCCGTACGCGACCGCGTCGGGGCGCTCACCGCGGTCGTACGCGAGCTGGAGCGGCGGGGCATCGAGGTCGAGGACGTCTCCCTGCGCCGTCCGACGCTGGACGAGGTGTTCCTGACCCTGACGGCGGAGGCGGCCGCGTGAGCGCCCTCGCCGCCCCGGACGCCCCGATGGACGCCCCAATGGATGCCGCTGTGGACGCCGCGCCCCGCTGGGGCGAGCGGCTGCGCTGGACGCTGTCGGACGCCTCGGTCATCGCCCGCACCAACCTCAAGCACTGGGTCCGCAACCCGGCCGCGGTCCTCAACCTGACGCTGTATCCGATCGTCATGGTCGTGCTGTTCGGCTACGTCCTCGGCAGCGCGATGAACGTCGCGGGCGGCGGCGACTACCGCGAGTTCCTGATGCCGGGCATGTTCTCCCAGACGATGGCCATGGGGGTGATGACCACGATGACGGTGGTCAGCCTGCAGACCGCCCGCGGGGTGACCGACCGGTATCGCTCGATGCCGATCTCACGGCCCGGCGTCGTGCTCGGCCGCGCCTTCGCCGACATCGTCAACTCGGTGCTCGAACTGCTGATCCTGGTCGCGTGCGGCCTGGTCGCCGGATGGAGCTGGCACCGGGGGATCGGCGCCGCCCTGGCCGCCGTGGGCCTGCTCCTCCTGCTGCGCTTCGCGCTCATCTGGGTCGGTATCTACCTCGGGCTGACGCTCACTCCGGAGGCGGCGGGCGCGACCTGGCTGCCGCTGCTGCCGCTCACGATGCTGGCCAACACCTTCGTGTCCCCGGCGCTCCTGCCGGGCTGGCTCGGGGCGATCGCGGAGTGGAACCCGCTGTCGGCGACGGTCGCCGCGTGCCGGATGCTGTTCGGCAATCCCGGATGGCAGGGCGGATCCTGGGCCGCCGAGCACGCCCTCGTGCTGGCGATCGGCTGGCCGCTGCTGATCACGCTCGTCTTCCTGCCGTTGTCCGCCCGCCGCTACCGCCGCCTCGGTGGCTGAGCTGTGCACATCCAGTGTGCACACCCGCCGGGAGCGCGCGGCCCGGCCGGGGGCGTCCGCGCGCGCCCCGATCTACCGCTCGTCGTCTCCCGGGGCCCGCTCGTCGTGTGCGAGCGGGCCGCATGGCGCTAACTAGAGACCGCTCGTCCGAAGGGCCATCCCGCCGCCCAATTACACCTCGTAGTCTTTCGCACGTCGCAAGACACGCGGGGTAATCACAAAGTGAGCAGGTTGTCACCGATTGGTTACCAAGCGGGGCCCTACTCGGGGGGGAAGGGCCCCGCCAGCGCGTATCGGGGGGGTGCGCGGCGATCCGGCCATACGGGGGCGCCGGATCGCCGCGAACGCCTCATCCCCGCTTCCCCCGCGGGGCGGCTGCCCCTGAACGCCGGGTGCCGCCACCTCTGGACGCCCGGCACCGCCGGGAAACGCCGCTGCGGCGCGGTGACCGGCGGCCCCGGGGAACGCTCCGGTCAGTCGCCGCGCAGCTTCTTGAGCAGTTCGATGTCCTCGCGGTGCTTTTCCACCTTGCCGGGGGTCTCGATGCAGACGGGCACCCCGGCGGCCGCGGGGTGGCGCATCAGCTCGCCGAACGCCTGGGCGCCTATGTGCCCGGCCCCGATGTTCTCGTGCCGGTCCCGCTTGGAGCCGCAGGGGTCCTTCGAGTCGTTGGCGTGGATCAGCTTGAGCCGGCCGGGGGCCACGTCGTTCAGCGCGTCCATCATCTCCCGCACCCCGCCCGGCGCGGCCAGGTCGTGCCCCGCCGCGAAGGCGTGGCAGGTGTCGAGGCACACGCCGACCTTGGGGTGATGGTCGAGGGCCTCCAGGTAGGGCCCGAGGTCCTGGACGGTCGCGCACAGCATCTGCCCCTGGCCCGCCATCGGTTCGAGCAGCAGGTCGGGGCCGTCGTCCGGAAGCTCGTCCAGCACCGGCAGCAGGCGTTCGTGGATCTGGCGCATCGCGGCCTCGCGCGACTGGCTCACGGCCGAGCCGGTGTGGACGACCACGCCGAGCGCGCCGGTCTCGACGCCCCTGCGCAGGGTGTGGCGGATCACCGCGATCGAGTTCTCCAGGGTCTCCGGCGTCGGCGACCCGCAGTTCACGAGATAGGCGGCGTGCAGGAAGACCGGCACGCCCGACTCGCGCAGCTTGGCGTCCTCGGAGGGGTTCCCCTCGCTGAGCGCCCAGCCCCGCGGGTTGGTGACGAAGACCTGGATCATCTCCGCGCCGATGTCGGCCGCGTACTTCAGCCCGCCCTTGGCCAGGCCGCCGGCGACGAAGACGTGTCCGCCGATGAGGTTGGAAGGAGTCATGATGCCCCCAGAGTATTGGCACAGGACATTGACGCAGGCTGGTGCCGCCCGTTTCGCCGCAGCCCCCTTTTCGCGGCAGTCCCTTTTGCCATAGTCCCTTCTGCCGCAGTCCCTTTGTCACAACGTACAAAGCGGCCCCCCGCGCGGGGCGTCCGGTTCGGACTTCGCGCCGCTGGACCCGGCCTCGGGCCCGGCGGTTGACTGACGGGCATGCGCGAACCCGGCAGGGAGGACCTGCGGTCCTGCTGCGCCTCCGCGAGGTGGGTGGAGGCGGTCGCCGCGCGCGGGCCGTACGGGGATCTCGACGGGCTCCGCCGCGCGAGCGAGTCCGCTCTCGCGGCGCTGACCTGGCAGGACGTGCTGGAGGCGCTGGCGGCGCACCCGCGGATCGGGGATCGGCCCGACGGCGCGGGACGCGAGGCCGCGTGGTCGCGGTCCGAGCAGTCCGGGACCGCGGAGGCCGGCCGGGAGGTGCTCGGCGCGCTCCGCGAGGGCAACGCCGCCTACGAGAGCCGGTTCGGCCACGTCTACCTGGTGTGCGCGACGGGCCGGGAGGCCGGCGAACTGCTGGAGCTGCTGCGAGGCCGGCTCGGCAACGACGAGGAGACCGAGCGCGAGGTCGTCAGGGACGAGCTGTCGAAGATCGTCGCGTTGCGGCTGGCCAAGCTCTGGGAGGGCCGGTGAGCCTTTCGACGCACGTGCTCGACACCGCCGCCGGGCGGCCGGCCAAGGACCTGTTCGTACGGCTGTCGCGCCGCGCCGCGCACGGGTTCGTGCCGGTGGCGGAGGGCCGCACCGACGGCGACGGCCGCATCCGGGAGTGGACCCCGCTGGGCCGGGAGTGGGACCCGGCCGAAGACCCGCGCCCGGGGACCTACCGGCTCGTGTTCGACACCGGCGCCTACCTGGGGGACGAGGCGTTCTTCCCCGAGGTGAGCGTCGTGTTCGCCATCCGGGAGGCCGGCGAGCACTGTCACGTGCCGCTGCTGCTGAGCCCGTTCGCCTACTCGACCTACCGGGGGAGCTGACGTGGCCGTTCTGGGGCCCAACAGGTATGGCAAGGCCGAGACGAGGGTCGTGCGGGTGACCCGGCACGGTGACGCCCACCGGATCAAGGACCTCACGGTCAGCACGTCGCTGTCGGGCGACATGACCGAGGTGCACCTGAGCGGGGACAACTCCGCCGTCCTGCCCACCGACACGCAGAAGAACACGGTCTTCGCGTTCGCCAAGAAACACGGCGTCGGGGCGATCGAGGACTTCGCGCTGCTGCTCGCGCGTCATTTCGCGGGCTCCCGGCCCGCGATCCACCACGCGAGGGTCGCCGTCGAGGAGCACGCCTGGGAGCGCAACGGCGCGTTCGGGCACTCGTTCGTCCGCTCGGGCCGGGAGGTCCGCACGTGCGTGGCCCACTACGACGGGACGCGGTCGTGGGTGGTCTCCGGTCTGCGCGACCTCGTCGTGCTCAACACGACGAACTCCGAGTTCCGGGGCTTCGCCAAGGACGAGTACACGACGCTGCCGGAGACCCGCGACCGCGTCCTGGCCACCGCCGTGGACGTGGCGTGGCGGCACGCGGACGCCTCCCAGGACCCCCAGGACTGGGACAAGACGTACGAGAACGCGCGGGGCGCCCTGCTCGCGGCCTTCGCCGACACCTACAGCCTGTCCCTGCAGCAGACGCTGTACGCCATGGGCACGCGGGTGCTGGCCGAGTGTCCCGGGGTCTGCGAGGTGCGGCTGTCGCTGCCGAACAAGCACCACTTCCTGGTGGACCTGGCGCCCTTCGGGCTGGACAACGACGGCGAGGTCTTCTTCGCCGCCGACCGGCCGTACGGGCTGATCGAGGGCACGGTGCTGCGCGAGGACGCGCCCGCCGCCGGCCCGGCCTGGGAGTAGCCGATGGACTTCCTGCGACCGCGGACCTGGGCGGAGGCCCTGGCGCTGAAGGCCGAGCGCCCCGATGCCACGCCTATCCAGGGCGGCACCGACGTCATGGTGGAGATCAACCTCGACAAGGGCCGCCCGGCCGCCCTGCTCGACCTCACACCGATCCCCGAGCTCGGGGAGTGGTCGCGGGAGGGCGTCGAGATCCGCGTGGGCGCGGGCGTGACCTACTCCCGGCTGATCGCCGAGCTCGGCACCGATCTGCCCGGCCTGGCCCAGGCGTCCCGCACGGTCGGGTCGCCGCAGATCCGCAACCGCGGCACGGTCGCGGGCAACCTCGGCGCGGCCTCGCCCGCGGGCGACAGCCACCCGCCGCTGCTGGCCTGCGGCGCGGTCGTGGAGGCCGAGTCGCTGCGCGGCACCCGGCTGATCCCGATCGGGGAGTTCTACACCGGCGTGAAGCGCAACGCGCTCGCCCCCGACGAGCTGATCCGCGCCGTGCGCGTCCCGGCCGCCACAGGACCGCAGTACTTCTCCAAGATCGGCACCAGGAACGCCATGGTGATCGCGGTGTGCTCGTTCGCGGTCGCGCTGCACCCGTCTGGCCGCCGGGTGGGCACCGGCATCGGTTCGGCCGCGCCGACCCCGCGCCGCGCCCCGGACGCCGAGGACCTCGCGTCCGGGGAGCTGGACTGGGACGGCCGTGGCCCGCTCGATCCCGGTGTGGCCCGCAGGTTCGGCGAACTCGTGGCCGCCTCCGCCGCGCCGATCGACGACGTGCGGGGCCGCGCCGCCTACCGCACGCACGCGCTGGCGGTGATGGCGTGCCGCGCGCTCGGCTGGGCATGGGACGACTACAGGGGGATCTCATGAGGGTGAACCTCACGGTGAACGGCCGCCCGATGACGGCCGACGACGTGTGGGAGGGCGAGAGCCTGCTGTACGTCCTGCGCGAGCGGCTCGGCCTGCCCGGCGCCAAGAACGCCTGCGAGCAGGGCGAATGCGGCTCCTGCACCGTTTATCTGGACGGCACGCCGGTCTGCGCGTGCCTGGTCGCGGCAGGTCAGGCGGAGGGACGAGAGGTGCTGACGGTCGAGGGCCTGGCCACCTCCGGCGGCGGGCCGGACGGCGGGTTGAGCGAGGTGCAGCGCGCGTTCGTGGACGCGGGGGCCGTGCAGTGCGGGTTCTGCACGCCCGGTCTCGTCGTCCAGGCCCACGCGCTGCTCGCGGACGCCGACGGGGTGCCGCCGGACGCCGACATCCGGGAGGCCCTGGCCGGCAACCTGTGCCGCTGCACCGGATACGAGAAGATCCTCGACGCGGTCCGCCTGGCCGCCGCCCGCCGCCACGGCGCGGACTCCGGCTCCCGCGCATGACGGGGCCTGCGCACATGAGAGGGCCTTCGCCCAATGAGGGGGGGGCTCGCACGTGAGAGGGCCTTCGCAGATGAGGGGGGCTCGCACATGACGGGGTCCGCAGATCGTCCGCCCGCGCCCGCATCGCCCATACCGGGAGTCCCGTTGCCCGAGAGCCCACGTCCCGTGGTCGTCGAGAACGCCTACGTCGTCCCCGTCGCCGGAAAGGAGATCCCCTCCGGCCACGTGGTCGTGGAGGACGGCCTGATCACGGCGGTCGGTCCGGGCCCGGCGCCGGCCGTGCCCGAGGGGGCGGAGCGCGTCGACGGCTCCGGCTGCCTGGCCACCCCCGGCCTGGTCAACACCCACCACCACCTCTACCAGTGGGCGTCCCAGGGGGTGACAGCGGACGGCACGCTGTTCGAGTGGCTGGTGGCGAGCTACCGGCTGTGGGCCCGGATGGACGCCGAGGTGGTGGCGGGCGCCGCGACGGCGGGGCTGGCCCTGTCGGGCTGCACGACCTCGAGCGACCACCACTACATCTTCCCCAAGGGCAGGGGAGACCTCTTCGAGGCGGAGATCGAGGCCGCGCGGCGGGTCGGGCTGCGCTTCCACCCCTGCCGGGGGTCGATGGACCGGGGCGCCTCGCGCGGCGGGCTGCCGCCGGACGAGGTCGTGGAGGACGTCGACGAGATCCTCCAGGCCACCGACGACGCGATCCGGAAATTTCATGATCCGTCGTTCGGGTCGATGCTGCGCGTCGCGGTCGCCCCCTGCTCGCCGTTCTCGGTCAGCGGCGAACTCATGACCCGCTCGGCCGACCTCGCCCGCTCTCACGGCGTACGGCTGCACACGCACGTGGCGGAGACGGCCGACGAGGACGAGCACTGCAGGGAGCAGTTCGGCGTGCTGCCCGTCGAGTACCTCGACCGGCTCGGCTGGCTGGGCCCCGACGTGTGGCTGGCCCACTGCGTCCACCTGACCGACAAGGACGTGCGGCGCCTCGCCGAGACCGGCACGGGCACGGCCCACTGCCCGTCCTCCAACGGCCGCCTCGGCGCCGGCATCGCCCGGGTCAGTGACCTGCTGGCCGCGGGCGCGCCGGTCGGGCTCGGCGTCGACGGCGCGGCCTCCAGCGAGATGACCCCGCTGGCCGGGGAGATCCGCATGGCCGTGCTCACGCAGCGGGCCAGATACGGCCCGCGCGCGCTGACCGCCCGCCAGGCCCTGGAGATGGCCACGCTCGGCGGCGCCCGCTGCCTCGGCCGGGAGGCCGAGACCGGCTCACTGGAGCCCGGCAAGCTCGCCGACGTGGCGCTGTGGCGGCTCGGCGGCTTCCACGCGGCGATCGACGACCCCGTCGTCGCGTTCGCGTACGGCGCCACCCCGCCGCTGGAACGGCTGCTCGTGGGCGGCCGGACCGTGGTGGACGGCGGGGAGCTGCGCACCGTCCCCGCCGATCAGGCGGCGCGGGCGGGGGCCGACGCCCACCGCAGGCTGACCACCATGGATCATGTCTGAGGCGTTGCCGGACACGATCGAAGGGCACAGGTGAGCCGCACCATGACAGGACACGTCGTCATCGCGCCGGACAAGTTCCGGGGGTCGCTCACCTCGCCAGAGGTGGCCGCGCACGTGGCCGCCGGATTGGGGAACGTCCCCGTCGTCGAGCTGCCGGTGGCCGACGGCGGCGACGGCACCGTCGACGCGGTCGTGGCGAGCGGCTTCACCCGGGTCGAGACGGAGGTGACCGGTCCCGCCGGCGACCCTGTCACGGCGGCCTACGCCCTGCGCGACGAGCCCGGCGCACGAGTCGCCGTGATCGAGTTGGCCGAGGCGTCGGGCCTGCGCCGGCTGCCGGGCGATCCCGTGCCGCTGACCGCCACCAGCCGCGGCACCGGTGAGCTGATCGCCCACGCCGTACGGCACGGCGCGACGCGGATCGTGCTCGGTCTCGGCGGCAGCGCCTGCACCGACGGCGGCGCGGGAATGGCCCAGGCCCTCGGCGTGCGGCTGCTGGACGTCCACGACGCGGAGCTCCCGCCGGGCGGCGCCGCGCTGCGCGACCTGCGCACGATCGACGCCTCCGGCCTGCTGCGCGGGTTCGAGGTGATCGTGGCGAGCGACGTGGACAACCCGCTGCTCGGGCCGTACGGCGCGGCGGCGGTGTACGGCCCCCAGAAGGGCGCGAGCCCGCGGGACGTGGCCGTGCTGGAGGCCGGTCTGGCCCGGCTGGCGGCCGTCGCCGCGCACACCCACGGCCTGGCGGGCGCCGCCGAGCACGACGGCGTCGTGCGCGCGATGGGCGTGGCCGGGCGGCCGGGTGCGGGCGCGGCAGGCGGGGTGGGCTTCGGCGCGCTGACGTTCCTCGACGCGGAGATCCGCCCCGGCATCGGCTATCTGCTCGACCTCGTGGAGTTCGACCGGCACGTGGAGGGCGCCCAGTTGGTGATCACGGGCGAGGGCTCGATCGACGAGCAGACCCTGCGCGGCAAGACCCCGGTGGGCGTCGCCGCCGCCGCGGCCAAGCACGGCGTGCCGGTCGTGGCCGTCTGCGGGCGGCGCACCGTCGGCGACGACGAACTGAGGGCGGCCGGCATCGAGGCGGCGTACGCGCTGACCGACATCGAGCCCGACGTGAGCCGTTGCGTGGCCGAGGCCGGGCCGCTGCTGGAGCGGCTGGCGGCGCGGATCGCCGCCGGACATCTCACGACATGAGGAGTGGCGCGTGGGGGAACCGTACGACCTGGTGGTGAGGTCCCGGCGGGCCGTGACCCCGGAGGGGGAGCGTCCGCTGGCCGTCGCCGTGCGCGGCGGCGTGATCGCGGCCCTGCACCCCTACGAGGAGACGGCCGTGGCGCGGCAGTCCGCCGACCTCGGCGATTTGCCGCTGCTGCCCGGGCTGGTCGACTCCCACGTGCACGTCAACGAGCCGGGACGCACCCACTGGGAGGGCTTCGCGACCGCGACCAGGGCGGCGGCGGCCGGGGGCGTGACCACGATCGTGGACATGCCGCTGAACTCGCTCCCTCCGACCGTGGACGTGGCGGCGCTGGAGGTCAAGCGGAAGGCCGCCGAGGGCCGGTGCCACGTGGACGTCGGCTTCTGGGGCGGCGCGATCCCCGGCAACCTCGCCGACCTGCGGCCCCTGCACGAGGCCGGCGTGATGGGCGTCAAGTGCTTCCTGTCCCCGTCGGGCGTCGACGAGTTCCCCGCGCTCGACCGCGACGGGCTGCGGGCCGCGCTGGCGGAGGTGGCGGCCTTCGACGGCCTGCTGATCGCGCACGCCGAGGACCCCGGGCTGCTGTCGGAGCCCGGCGGCCCCGCGTACGGCGACTTCCTGCGGTCACGCCCGCAGGAGGCCGAGCGCCGGGCCGTCGAGCAGGTGATCGCCCTCGCGGCGGAGACGGGCGCGCGGGCGCACATCGTGCACGTGTCGGCCGCCGCCTGCGTCGAACCGCTGCGCGCGGCCCAGACGGCGGGGGTGCGTGTCACCGCCGAGACCTGCCCGCACTACCTGACCCTGGCGGCCGAACAGGTCGCCGGGCCCGCCTACAAGTGCTGCCCGCCGATCCGGGAGGCCGCCAACCGCGACGCGCTGTGGCGGGCGCTCGCCGACGGCGTGCTCATGGGGATCGTCTCCGACCACTCCCCGTCGACGCCCGACCTCAAGGTGCCCGACTTCGCCGCCGCCTGGGGCGGGATCTCCTCGCTCCAGGTCGGCCTGCCGGTCGTGTGGACCGCCGCCCGCGCTCGAGGGTACGGCCTGGCCGACGTGGCGCGCTGGATGGCCGAGGGCCCCGCCCGCCTGGCCGGCCTGCCGCACAAGGGGGCGATCCGGGTGGGGAACGACGCGGACCTGGTCGCCTTCGACCCCGACGCCGAGTTCACGGTGGACGTCGCGGCGCTCCACCACCGCAACCCGGTGTCTCCCTACCACGGCGCGCGGCTGGCGGGCGTCGTACGCACCACCTGGCTGCGCGGCACGCCCGTCGATTTCGCCACCCCGCGTGGCCGGCTGCTGACGAGGGGAGTCCGATGACCGGCTTCACCCGCCTGCCCGACCTCGCCCTGCGCACGCACGGCGGGTCGGTCGTGGCGGCCAGCGACGAGTCGTTCGCCGAACGGGAGGCCCTGATCAGGCCGGGACCGGCCGAGTTCCGGCCGCACACCTTCGGGGCCAAGGGCCAGGTCTACGACGGCTGGGAGACCCGGCGGCGGCGCGATCCCGGCCACGACTGGGCGATCGTGCGGCTCGGCCTGCCGGGGGTCATCAGGGGCGTGGTCGTGGACACCGCGTGGTTCCGCGGCAACTATCCGCCGTACGCGTCGGTCGAGGCCTGCGCGGCCGACGGCTATCCCTCGCCGGACGAGCTGGACGGCTGGGTGGAGATCGTGCCGAAGAGCCCGCTGAAGGGCGACGCGGCCCACGAGTTCGCCGTGACCGACCCCCGCCGCTTCACCCACGTGCGGCTGAACATCTTCCCCGACGGCGGCGTCGCGCGGCTGCGGGTCCACGGGCGGGTCGTGCCCGACCGGGCGTTCCTCGAGGGCCTCACCGTCGACCTCGCCGCGATGGAGAACGGCGGCCTGGTCACGGCGTGCTCCGACGAGTTCTACTCCTCGCCGGACAACGTCCTCGCGCCCGGCCTGGCCCGCAACCAGGCCGAGGGCTGGGAGACCGCCCGCCGCCGCGACGGCGGCAACGACTGGCTCGTCGTCGCCCTGGCCGGGCCCGGCCGGGTGGCCGTCGCCGAGATCGACACGACCAACCTGGTCTTCAACGCCCCCGCCTGGGCGTCGCTGAAGGGCGCGGACGCGGACCGGGCGCCGCTGGAGGCCGAGGACGCCTGGTTCCCGCTGCTGCCCAGGACACGCCTCCAGCCCGACACCCGCCACCGCTTCCGCCTCGACGACGACCGCCGGATCACCCACGCCCGGCTCGACGTCTACCCCGACGGCGGCCTCGCCCGCCTCCGCCTCCTCGGCACCCTCACCCCCTGACCGGCGAACATCGGAAATTACTGCGCCTCAAGCTTGCGGCGGAGTATGGTGACACGGCGATTTCGGAGGGTAGCGGAACGAGCACGACTCGTCCTGCTACACTAGGGCTATTACTCCCCGCCGTCCTCCGGGACTGGCGGGGCTTTTTCATGCGGGAGACGACTTCGTGGCCGAGCGTGTCGCGGTTTTCCTGGACTTTCAGAACGTCCATCTGAGCGGGCATGGCGTCTTCGAGAACTACGGTCTGCCGCCATACCGGTGCGTACCCCATCCCGCGAGGGTCGCCGATCTGATCGGTCAGCGACGGTCGCGTCCGAGCGAGGTGACAGCGGTGCGGGTGTACCGAGGTCGTCCCGATCCCAACTACCAACCATTACCGGCAGCGGCCAATGACGCGCAGGCGGCTCAGTGGACTCGCGACACCCGCGTCCAGATGGTGCGACGGCAGCTCAACTACCGTGGCTGGGCGGATGGAATGCCTCCACAGGAAAAGGGCATCGACGTCGCTCTGGCCGTCGACCTCATCCATCTGGCGCTGCGGAGGCAGTACGACGCTCTGGTGTTGTTCTCGAGTGACACCGACCTCCTGCCGGCGGTTGAGACGATCAAGGGGTTGCGTCTGGGACACATCGAGGTGGCCTGCTGGTCAGGATTCAAGCCCCTTCGGATCAAGGGCACCAACCTCCCTTACTGCCACTTCCTCAACAAAGATGACTGGGCGGCGGTCACTGAGGACTGGATCGACCGAATCTGAGGAAGCCGCGAGGAGGAGAGCGCGACCGTGTGGCGCCGCAGCCACCCACATGGCCCGCTTTCTGACCCCGTGATCGGATCCCCGACAGGATGCCGGGGACGATGACGAGGCGCGGGTCAGTGCCAGAGGGTGATGGTGGTGCCCGGCGGCTGCTGGCCGAGCGGCTTCTCGCCGATCACGCGCTCGGTGCCTACGCCCGCCAGTCTGCGGACGTTGACCTTGAAGCCGGCCGCCTTCAGTTCCGCCACGGCGTCCTTGACGGCCTTGAAGCGCACGTCGGGCACGTTGACGACGGCGGGCGGGCTCTGGGCGGGGTCGACGGGGTTGATCTCCCACGGCCAGTGGAAGCCCTCGTCCGGCCCGCGCGAGGCCGTCAGGTGCACGGTCGCCCCGGCCACCACCTCGGCGCCGCCGGAGGGTTCCTGGGCGATCACCGTGCCCGGCGGGGCGTCGTCGGCGGTCTCGTCGACCTGGACGTTGAAGCCCTTCTCGCGCAGGAACTTCTCCGCCTGGTCACGCATCATCTGCGTGACGTCCGGCATCAGCAGACCGGCGCTGACGACGAAGTTGACCGTGCTGCCCTTCTTGACGCGCTTGCCCACCGGCGGGTTGGTGCGGATGACCTGGTCACGGGGGATGGTGTCGCTCGCGCTCTTGCTCACCCGCCCGGGGGTCAGCCCGACCTCGGCGATCTTCGCCCGGGCGTCCGTCAGGCTGAAACCCTCGACCTTCGGCACGGGGACCGTCTCCGGGCCGGCCGACGGGATGAGGGTGAGCACCGAGCCCTTGACCACCTCGGCGCCCAGCCCCGGCTCGGTGTCCAGGACGATGTCCTTCGGCACCTTGTCGTCGAACCGCGCCTCGCCGATCCGGACCTCGAAACCGGCCTGCTGCGCCTCCTGCCTGGCGACCGTGACGGGCTTGTTCACCAGGTCGGGGACCTTCGTGTAGCGGCCCTGGGAGAACCACCAGCCGGTGAAGCCGACGCCTGCCAGCATGACGAGGGCCAGCGCGGCGACGAACCAGACGGGCCTGATCCTGCGTCCCCGGCGCCGCCGCGTCTCGGCCGGGCCGGTGAGCAGTTCCGAGCGCGGCTGGATCATCGTCTGCTCGATCGGCCGCTCGGGCTCCGGACGCGCGTGCTGGGCCGTGCCGAACGACGAGGCGCCACCGGCCGGCGGGATGGTCCGGTGCGCGCCCGTCCGTACGCCGCTGTGGGCGCCGGTGTGAGCGCCGGTGTCCTGGGCCCCGTGGGGGGCGGCGTGCGCGCCGGTGTGCCCGGTCTTCGGCAGCGTACGGTGGATCTCGACGGCGGCGACCAGCATCGCGGTCGCGTCCGCCGGGCGCCCGGCGGGGTCCTTGTCGGTGGCCGCGGCGACGAGCGCGTCGATCGGCGGCGGCACGTCGGGCATGATCGAGGACGGCGCGGGGACGGTCTCGTGCACGTGCCGGTAGGCGATCGACATCGGAGTCTCGCCCGCGTACGGCTGCCGCCCGGTGAGCAGCTCGAACAGCATGATCCCGGCGGCGTACACGTCGCTGCGGGCGTCGGCCGTGCCGGTCGTGACCTGCTCGGGCGACATGTAGCCGATCGTGCCGATCATCATGCCGGTCTTGGTCTGGTTGGTCGCCTCGATCGCGCGGGCCAGGCCGAAGTCCACGACCTTCACCCGGCCGTCGTCGGCGAGTAGCACGTTCTCGGGCTTGACGTCCCGGTGGATGAGCCCGGCCTGGTGGGCCGCGCCGAGGGCGGCGAGCACCGGGATGACCATCTCCAGGGCCTCGCGCGCCGGGAGGCGGCCGCGCCGGCGCAGGACGTCGCGCAGCGTCCTGCCGGGGACGTACTCCATCGACAGGTAGACGTTCGCCCCGTCGGTGCCCTGGTCGAAGACCTGCACGATGTTGGGGTGCGAGAGGCTGGCCACCGACTTGGCCTCGCCGATGAACCGCCGCACGAACTGCGGGTCCTCGGCCAGCGAGCGGTGCATCACCTTGACGGCGACCGTGCGGTCGAGCCGGACGTCCAGAGCCAGGTATACGGAGGCCATGCCACCCCGGGCGATCCGGGACTCGACGCGGTAGCGCCCATCGAGCAACTGCCCCACGAGCGGGTCGGTTAGCGTCGTGTCCACCCGCCAGAGTTTACGGGTGATTTGCCGCCCGGCGTGTTCCCGAATCCTAAACCGAGACCTATTCGGGCGCCTTCCGCGCCGTCCGAAAAGCCGTGCCGATTCAGAAAACCGGGCTTACCAGACGTGGATGAGCGCCTTCCCGCCCGCCCGGCGAACACGTCTCGGGACGAGCGGGTGGGGAGGACGGCTGATCGTCGCGGTGGCGGGTTCAGGACGGGCGGGCGGGGGAGGACGCCTCGGCGTAGCGGCGGCGGGGGATGCGTCCGGCCAGGCGGGCCAGCCGCCCCGCCGTGACCGCCTGCCGCATGGCCGCGGCCATCAGGCCCGGCCGGTGCGCCCGGGTCACGGCGCTCGCCAGTAGCACGGCGTCGCAGCCCAGCTCCATCGCCAGCGCCGCGTCGCTGGCCGTGCCGATGCCGGCGTCGAGGATCACCGGAACCGTGGCGGCCTCGACGATCAGCTCGATGCTGTGCGGGTTGCGGATGCCCAGCCCGGAGCCGATCGGGGCGCCGAGCGGCATCACGGCGGCGCACCCGGCGTCCTGGAGCCTGCGGGCCAGCGCCGGGTCGTCGCCGATGTACGGCAGCACCACGAAACCGTCGGCGACCAGCCGCTCGGCGGCGTCGAACGTCTCGATCGGGTCGGGCAGGAGGGTCCGCTCGTCCGCGATGACCTCCAGCTTGACCCAGTCGGTCTCCAGCGCCTCGCGGGCCAGGCGGGCGGTCAGCACCGCCTCCCCGGCGGTGAAGCACCCCGCCGTGTTCGGCAGCACCTTGATGCCGCGGGCGCGCAGCACGTCCAGCACCGAACCGCGGGACTCCGGGTCGAGCCTGCGCATCGCGACGGTCGTCAGCTCGGTGCCGGACGCCTCCAGCGCCTGGTCGAGCACCTCCAGCGACGGCGCGCCGCCGGTGCCCATGACGAGCCGCGAGGTGAACTTCTCCCCGCCCAGCACGAAGACGTCGTCGGTCATGCTCATCCTCCCTGCACGGCCGTGAGCACCTCGACGCCGTCGCCGTCGCCGACCGGAGTGGAGTCCCAGGCGCTCCGGCTCACCACCTCGCCGTTCACCGCCACCGCGACGCCGGACGTGAGGGACGTGAGGGTCCGTACGGCGTCGCCGACAGTGGCGCCGTCCGGCAGTTCGGCCGCGCCTCCGTTGATCGTGACTTTCATTCGCTGAATCTCCCTGGATCGCAGAACCGGGCGACCGGGGGCACCTCGTCGCCGGTGAGGTACGCGGCGACGGCGTCGGCGGTGACCGGGGACAGCAGCACCCCGTTGCGCCCGTGCCCGGTCGCCGCGAGCACGCCGGGCGGCCCGGCGGGGCCGATGAGCGGCAGGTTGTCGGGCGTGCCCGGGCGGAAGCCGACCGTCGTCTCGGCCAGTTCGAGCTCCGTGATGCCCGGCACCAGTTCGCGGGCGTCGCGCAGCAGCTCGTACACGCCGCCGGCGGTGACCCGCGCGTCGAACCCCATCTCCTGGGTCGTGGCGCCCAGGGTGATCTCTCCGTCGCCCCGGGGCACCAGGTAGGCGGGGGAGCCGTGCACCAGCCCCCTGACGCACCGGGTGAGGAACCCCCGGGGCCCGCGCAGCCGGAGGATCTCGCCCTTGACCGGGCGCACCGGCAGGCCGGGCAGCAGGGACGCCGACCACGACCCGGCCGCCACGACGACCTGCCCGGCCGCGACGGCGCCTCCCGACTCCAGCCGTACGGACGGAGTGCCCGGCACGGGGGCGTCGATCCCGGCGACGCGCTCGGTCACCAGCGTGCCGCCCGCCTTCTCGAACGCCGTGAGGAGGGCGCGCACGACCCTGCGGGGGTTGACCCAGGCGTCGTCGCGGGCCAGCAGCCCGCCGCGTACGGAGGGGGCGAGCATCGGCTCGAAGGAGCGGCACTCGCGCCCGGTGAGCCGCTCGACCCGCAGGCCGAGCGTGCGCTCGAAGGCCGCGAGGTCGTCGAGGACGGCCATGTCGTCCGCGCCGCGGGCGACCTCCAGCGTGCCCTCGGTGCGGTAGTCGAGGTCGGCGCCGGTCTCGTCCTCCAGCTCCGCCCGGAACGCCGGCCAGGCCGCCAGCGACGCGAGGCCGAGCCGCAGCAGCGGCTCCTCCGTGTAGGTCACCTCGCTGACCGGCGCGAGCATCCCCGCAGACGCGTGAGTGGCGCCGCCTCCTGGCGCGGGGTCCACCACCGCCACCGACAGGCCCCGCCGTGCGGTGCGCCAGGCCGCGGCCAGGCCCTCCACCCCGCCGCCCACGATCACGACGTCGTAGCCGGACTGCGCGCCGGATTGTGCGCCGGACGGCGGTGTGTGGGACACAGCGCTCCCTTCGCCGGCATTACCCGGATCAGGTCGGGGCGGTCGAGAGCCTCACGCTCTCCTCTCAGCCCGGTCCGCCGGGCTCCCGCGCGTCTTACGCCCACAAGGGTAGTACGCCGCCCACAACGGCCGATCGCCGGGACCGATGCGGACGAGGGCCGTCCGCCGTCACACAAGGCGGACGCTCATCGACCCGACGGAGGTATCCCATGGCCACGATGCTGTACTCGGCCACCATGTCCCTGGACGGCTTCATCGCCGGGCCGGGCGGCGACATGTCCTGGCTGACCGAACACCTCGGCCCCAACCCGGCCGTGGACGGGCTCATCGGCGACATCGGCGCGCTGCTCGTCGGCAACCGGACCTTCCGGGGGGACGACCCGCACCGGGGCACTCCCCAGGAGGGCGAGCCGTTCGGCGGCGGGTGGAGCGGGCCGCAGTTCGTGCTCACCCACGACGTCCCGGCCGCGCCGGTGCCCGGCGTGACCTTCGTGACGGACCTCGGCGCCGCCGTCGAGGCCGCCACGGCGGCCGCCGGGGACGGGTACGTCAACGTGCTCGGCGCCGACGTCGCCGCGCAGTGCCTCGACGCGGGCCTGCTCGACGAGATCCTCGTGTGCGTGGCGCCGGTCATGCTCGGCGACGGCGTCCGGCTGTTCTCCCGCCCCGGCGGCGCCCGGGTCCGGCTCGAACGGATCAGCCTCACGCACGTGCCGCACGCGACGAACATCCGGATGCGCGTGGTCAGGTGACGACGTGGCCGGCTTCACAACGCCGGCCCCCGCGGAAGTGCGCGGCAATTGCCCAACTCGTTATAGGGGGCCCGTTGGCCAGGGCCCCCGTTGACAATCTATGGTCAAGCTGTGGATCACGTCGTGGTGGTGGGTGCCGGCCTGGCCGGCGTGCGAAGCATCGAGGCGTTGCGGTTCCGTGGGTTCACCGGCCGCATCACGCTCATCGGCGAGGAACACCATCGCCCCTATGACCGGCCGCCGCTGTCGAAGGCGGTGCTGCTCGGAGAGACCGACTCCACTGTGGTCGACTCCGACCTCGACGCCCTCGACGTACGGCTGTGCCTCGGCACGGCGGCCAAGGGCCTGCGCGACGGCGTCCTGGAGACGACCGAGGGCGAGCTGGACTACGACGGCCTGATCATCGCCACCGGCGCCACGCCGATCCGTCTGCGCGGCGAGGGCCGCCAGCACGTGCTGCGCACGATCGAGGACGCGCTCGCGCTGCGCGAGCGGATGGTCCCCGGCGCCCGCGTGGCCGTCGTCGGGGCCGGCTGGATCGGCGCCGAGGTCGCCACCGCGGCGGCCAGGGCCGGTTGCGCGGTGACCGTGGTGGAGGCGGGGGAGAGCCCGCTCGCCGTGGCGCTCGGGACCGCCGTCGGCAGCCACACCACCGGCTGGTACGCGCGGGCGGGCGTCGAGCTGCGCCTCGGCGCGCTGGTCGGCACCGTGGACGCCGACGGCGTCACGCTCATGTCCGGCGCCCGGGTGCCGGCCGACGTGGTCGTCACCGGCGTGGGGGTGCGCCCGGCCGTCGACTGGCTGAAGGGGTCGGCGGTCCGGCTCGACGACGGGGTGGTGGTCGACGAGCACCTGCGCACGTCGCTGCCCAACGTGGTCGCGGTGGGCGACTGCGCGAACTGGTGGTCGCGCAGGTTCCGCACCCGCATGCGGGTCGAACACTGGGACACCGCGCTCCAGGCCCCCGACACGGCCGCCGCCACCCTGCTGGGCGAGGAGGCGGTCTACGATCCCGTGCCGTACTTCTGGTCGGAGCAGTTCGGTCACATGGTGCAGTTCGCCGGTCACCGGGAGGCCGGCGACCGCATGGTGCTGCGCGGCGACCCGCGTACGGACGCGAAGTGGGCGGTGTGCTGGCTGACGGCGGAGGACCGGCTGGCCGCGGTGCTCACCGTCGACCGGCCGCGCGACGTGGTGCAGGGCCGCCGGATCGTCGAGGGCGGCCAGCGGCTCGATCCGCTGCGGCTGGCCGATCCGGCCGTGCCGCTCCGCGACTGCATTATGGCGTAATCGAGGTGTTTCCTGGCAGCTCGGCTGTGGTAATGGTGGATCCGTGACGCTTACTGTTGCGCAGATCGACCGGGAGACCGACCAGCTCGTAGGGGAGTGGCTCCCCCTCTCGGAAACCGCCAAGAAGCTGGGACTCAGCCTTGGCCGCGCCAAGCAACTCCTCAAGGACAAGAAGCTCGTCGGTGTCCGGCGGGGCGGGGGCGAGCCACAGATCCCGGCGGTGTTCATCGCCGGCGGCGAGGTGCTCAAGGGCCTGCCCGGCACGCTCACGGTCCTGTCGGACGCGGGGTACGACGAGGTGGAGTCGATCCGGTGGCTGTTCACCCCGGACGACTCGCTGCCGGGGGCCCCGATCGACGCGATCGTGAAGGGCCGGCACACCGAGGTCAAGCGCAGGGCCCAGGCCCTCGGTTTCTGACCGTACCGCCGCATGGCATTGTGGTCGGGTGAACGACACCCGGCGACAGCGGCTCGCGCAGGCCAGGCTCTACCTCTGCACCGATGGCAGGAGGGACCGCGGCGACCTCGAGAAGTTCCTCGACGCGGTCCTCGCCGGCGGAGTGGACATCGTCCAGCTCAGGGAGAAGGGCCTGGAGGCGCGTGAGGAGCTGGACCTGCTCGAGGTCTTCCGCGCGGCGTGCGACAGGCACGGCGCGCTGCTGGCGGTCAACGACCGGGCGGATGTGGCCCACGCCGCCCGGCCCGACATCCTGCACCTCGGCCAGGGCGACCTGCCGGTCCCCGTGGCCCGGGAGATCCTCGGTCCCGACGTGCTCATCGGTAGGTCGACGCACTCGGCGGCCGAGGCGTCGGCCGCCGCCGTGGAGCCGGGGGTGGACTACTTCTGCTGCGGGCCGATCTGGCCCACACCCACCAAGCCCGGCCGCCCGGCGCCCGGCCCCGCGCTGCTCGAGCACGCCGCGCGCCTGGGCTCCGACCGGCCGTGGTTCGGCATCGGCGGCATCGACCTGGGCAACCTCGACGAGGTGATGGCGCACGGCGTGCGCCGGGCCGTGGTCGTCCGGGCCATCACCGAGGCCGGCGATCCGGGCGCCGCCGCCGCCGCGCTCAAGGCCCGGCTGTCCGCCGTGCCGCTGTGAGCGGGACGCGCCCGGACAGCCGGTCGGAGGCTCCCGGCGGGCCACCGGTCACCGGGGCGACGGCCGCCACGCCGGCTTCCGCCCACGACGGGGCGTAGCGGAAGGCGGTGCGGCGGCGGTCCGGGAGCGCGCCGGGCCCGGCTGGGTGTTCCGTCAGGTGCGGCGGTTCGCCCAGTGCGGCGGCCCGTCAGGTGCGGCGGCCCGTCAGGTGCGGCGGGAGGTGGCGGCGACGGCCAGGGCGGCCAGCGCCGTGCGGGCCTCCTCCTCGATCGGCGCCTGGTCGAGGGCGTGCAGCGCGTCGTCCAGGTAGCGCTTGATCATGCCCTCGCACGCGGCCAGCGCGCCGGTCTCCTCGATCACCGTGCGCAGCCGCCCGACCCCCTCGGCGTCTAGCCCGGGGTCGCCCAGCAGGGCCCGTACGACCTCCGCCTGGGCGGGAGTGGCCGAGGCGAGCGCGCGCGCGATCAGGACGGTCCGCTTGCCCTCGCGGAGGTCGTCCCCGGCGGGCTTGCCGGTCTCCGCCGGGTCGCCGAACACGCCGAGGATGTCGTCGCGGAGCTGGAAGGCGATGCCCACCTGCTGGCCGTACTGCACGCAGAGCCGGTCGATCCACGCGTGCTCGGCCCGGGCGGCGAGGACGAGCCCGAGCCGGAGCGGCTGCTCGACGGAGTACTTACCGCTCTTGTAGAGCGCCACCCGCAGGGCGCTGTCGAACGTGCTCTCGCCCTGCGCCTGTTCGAGCAGGTCGAGATACTGCCCGCACATCAGCTCGGTGAGCATGTAATCGTGCAACGGCTGGGCGGCGGCGATCGCCTCGGACGCCAGGCCGCTGGTGCGCCACATCTCCCCGGACCACACCAGCAGCAGGTTCCCCAGCAGCACCGCCGAGCCTTCGCCGAACTGCCGCGCGGAGCCGTGCCAGCCCGCTTCCGCGTGCATCCGTTCGAACCGGCGGTGCGCCGACGGCATGCCCCGGCGCACGTCGCTCGCGTCCATGACGTCGTCGTGGATGAGCGCGCTGGCCTGCAGGAGTTCCAGCGAGGCGGCGGCGAAGTGCAGTCCGGGGTCGTCGCCGCCCCCGGCGGCCCGCCAGCCCCAGTGGCAGAAGGCGGGCCGCAGTCGTTTGCCGCCCGCCAGGAAGTCCTCCGCGGCGGACAGCAGGGCGGCCAGATGAGGGTCACCGAAGTGTGGTCGCTGCCGGTCGAGGAACTCCCGGAGTGCGCGGTCCACCTCCGTACGGATGGAATCGAGCGAGGCGGCGGAAGCGGTCATGCTCTGAGACTAACCGGGGTTGATCCAGACACACAGCATCAGATCCCCTCCAAGTGGGCCAACTCACTTTGATAGGGCAAATGTCCATATAGCAAGACCGTGGGGGCCGTGAAAAGCGCCATCGCTGTACCCTTGCCGGTATGGCTCTCGGTCTGCCCTCGCGGCTTCCTGATCGCGTCCCGACGGTCCGCGAACTGCTGGCCGCGGGCGAGCGCTCGTTCTCGTTCGAGTTCATGCCGCCGAAGACCGACGAGGGGGAGCGCCAGCTGTGGCGGGCGATCCGCGAGCTGGAGGCGCTGCGGCCGACGTTCGTCTCCGTGACCTACGGCGCCGGCGGCTCGACCCGGGACCGCACGGTGGACATCGTCGAGCGGCTGGCGCACGAGACGACGCTGACCCCCGTCGCCCACTTCACCGCGGTCGACCACTCGATCCGCGAGCTGCGCCACCTCGTCGGCAGGTTCGCCGACGCGGGCGTGCGCAACATCCTCGCCGTACGCGGCGACCCGCGCGGCGGCAACCCCCTGGACGAGTGGGTCAAGCACCCGGAGGGCGTCCTGTACGCCGAGGAGCTGGTGCGGCTGATCCGCCAGGCGGGCGACTTCTGCGTGGGGGTGGCCGCCTTCCCGTACAAGCACCCCAGGTCGGCGACCATCGAGTCGGACACCGAGTACTTCGTGCGGAAGTGCCGGGCCGGCGCGGACTACGCGATCACCCAGATGTTCTTCAAGGCGGAGGACTACCTGCGGCTGCGCGATCGCGTGGCGGCCCACGGGTGCGACACGCCGATCATTCCCGGCATCATGCCCGTCACGCAGATGAGCACGATCGCCCGCTCGGAGCAGCTGTCCGGCGCGCCGTTCCCGCCGGAGGTGGCCGAGCGGTTCGCGGCCGTCGCCGACGACCCGGCCGCGGTCCGCCGCCTCGGGATCGAGCACGCCGTCGAGCTGTGCCAGAAGCTTCTCGACGAGGGCGCCCCCGGCATCCACTTCATCACCTTCAACCGGTCGAGCGCGACCCGCGAGGTGTTCCAGGCGCTGCACAGCGTGCCCGCCGCCGTCGCCGGCTGAGCCGGCCGCTCCCGTCAGTCCTCGCGGGCCCCGCGCTCGGGAAGCGGCAGCCGCACCCCGGCGATGACGTACTCCTCGTAGCCGCCGGGGAAGACGAACCGGGTCATCAGGTCGGCGAACCCGACGTCCCGGTACAGGTGCCGGGCCACCGTGGGGGCGTCGTGCGTCGACAGCACGGCCGTACGCTCAGGGCGGCCCTCGCACAACGCGTGGATCATCCGCCGGCCGATCCCCTGCCCCTGATACTCGGGGCGCACGTGGACCTCGGCGATCTCCAGGGCGTCTCCGAACCAGTCCTCCGCCACCAACGGCCCGGCCCGGTCCTGCAGCGCCCCGCGTACGACGTCGTGCCACCACTGCCCCTGGCCGCCGTGGAAGCCGTACGCGAAGCCGGCGACGCCGGAGGTCCGCGTGTCCTCGGCGAGCACGCAGTCGAAGTCGGGATAGGTGGCGTGGTTACGCATGATCGCCATGCGGCCCGCGAGCTGGTCCGACGGCGGGCGCATGGCGACCGTGTAGATCTCCAGCACGGTGTCCAGCACCGCCCTGAACCGGTCGGCTCCCACCCGTCGCAGTCGGATCACTCGTCGCACACTAGCAAAACGAGGCCGGGCCGGTCCGGCAGGCGTCACTCCACCTCGGCGGCCGTGCCCCCGGTGATGCGCAGCAGCTCCTCGTAGGACGTGGGGAAGACGGTGTGCGGATGCCCCCCGGCGGCCCACACGACGTCGTGCTTGCCCAGCCAGGTGTCCACCAGCGTCCGTACGGGCGCGGGGTGCCCGACCGGGGCGACGCCGCCGATGGGCTGCCCGGTGTGCTCGCGGACGAACTCCGGCGTGGCCCGCCGCACCTTCGCCGCGCCCACGAGCCGCGCGATCAGATCGGTGTTCACGCGGTGGGCGCCGCTGGTCAGCACCAGCAGCGGCGCGCCGTCCGCGTCGAAGATCAGGCTGTTGGCGATCGCGCCGACCTCGCAGCCCAGCTGGGCCGCCGCCGTGGCCGCCGTCGGGGCGGCCTCGTCCAGCACGACGACCTCGCCCGCCACCTCGTGGGCCCGCAGGGCCTCCTGGACCCGGACGACGTTCGGATGCAACTTTTCTGCCACCCGGTCACTCTAAACGGATTGCCAGGACATACGCGGCCGATTATGGCCACTTACGATCACGCGGCTCACAATCGGACCGTAAGGTGAGTCTTTTGATCGAGAAAACGAACTTATGAGGGGGTTGGTCATGATGAGGGGTCGACGGCGACTGCTCGTCGCGGTGGGGGCGGCGACGTTCGCGACCGCCTTCGCGGCGACCGGCGTGAGCGGCACGGCGCAGGCGCGCACCGCCGCGCCGACGGGGGCCGTGACCACGGGGACCGTGCTCTCGGCGTCCTCGGCGTCCTCGACGCTCCCGGCGAGGGCCGCCGTGGCCGCCCGCGCCGCCGCCTACCCGCCGTTCACCGCGCCGGGCAAGACGCTCAGGCTCGGCGCCAAGGGCTCCGCCGTGAAGGCGCTGCAGACCCGGCTCAAGGAACTCGGGTACGTGCCCGGCAGTGCCGACGGCCGGTACGGCGGGGCCACGCTGACGGCGGTCTGGGCGTTCCAGAAGGTGCAGGGGATCACGCCGACCAGCACGGTCGCCGCCCGCACCTGGAGGGCGCTGGAGAACCCCCGGGCGCCCAAGGTCCTGGTGCCCAGGGGCAAGGCGACCCGCGTCGAGGTGAACCTGACCAAGCAGGTGATGGTCCTGTACCGGGATGGCGCCCCGGTGCTGATCAGTCACATGTCCAGCGGCAGCGGCGTTCCCTACACCGAGTACGCCACCTGGAACGGCAAGCGGCAGCGGTTCTCCGGCGGCGCCCGCACGCCGACCGGCGACTACAAGACCACCTGGCGGGTCAAGGGCTGGCACCGGTCCTACCTCGGGCAGCTCTACAACCCGATCTTCTTCAACGGCGGCATCGCGCTCCACGGCGCACTGTCGGTGCCGCTCTACCCGGCGTCGCACGGCTGCGTGCGGCTGCCCATGAACGTCGCCGAGATCCTGCCCGGCATGCTCGGCAAGGGCGTCCCCGTGCACGTCAGGGGCGCCTTCAGGCGCTGATCCCATCCCCCGGAGGGGCCCCGCGCGAGGTGTCGCGCGGGGCCCCTCCGTCGTCTGTCGCCCGCGTTTCGAACGCGGTCCTCGAACACGTATTCGTTGACAGCCTTGACAGGGGACATGATCGAATCTATGTTCGATGGAGTGGGCGTGGGACTCGCGGCTCGCGCCCACCCCGTTGGATTCGTGCCTTCGTCGTCGGCGGAGACGGATGCGGCACGGCCCGCGGCGTGGGCCGGACGGGGAGAGGGGAAGCTCCTCGTCCGGCCGCCCACGGGAGCCTGAGAAAGCGTCGGGCGATCTCGAGCGGTTCACGGGATCTCCCGGCCGGCGAAATTGTCGGTGCGATCTGCGACTGTGAAGTCACCGGCGACCTTCGCCGGAGTGCCACGACTCAAGGAGGCGGGCATGACTGAGCAGAACGACGAGCAGAAGAGCGGGCCCCGGCTCTCGCAGGCGGTTCTGGCACACCTCGCGGACGCCAGGGCATGCCTCGCGGACGCCACCGTCGGGCCCACCCCCGCGGACCGCTACGTCTCGGCCCACCTGGCGGCCCTCCGAGCGGCCGCCGGGATCCTCGCGGCCCGTCCGCGGCCGATGGACGGCCGCAGGCGGCGGCTGCGCAGCGCCTGGGAGCTGCTCCCGGAGGCCGAACCCAAGCTCGCGGACTGGGCGGCCTACTTCGCGGTGACCGCGACCAAGCGTGCGGCGGCCGAGGCCGGCATGGTCCGCGCCGTCACGCAGAACGACGCAGAAGAGATCATAGCGGAAGCGGACAGGTTCGTCGGCGAGGTCGAGTCGATCCTCGGCCTGCCCGGCCGCCCCACGCTGCCCATGGCCGGCTGACCTCCGTCCCTCAGCCCGGCGCTTGGGACGTTGACGGCCGGGATGCCGGGTCTGAGGAGGCGGCCCTCACAAGCGGAGCGGCGCCGTCCGATGACCGGCCGCGCGCCGGACCGGACCGCGCTTTCGCGGCACGGCCGTCCGCGAGCCCCGGCCCGGGCGCGAGCCGTGGCGGTGGTCAGACGGGGTCGCGCTCCAGCGGGCAGCTCATGCACCGCGGCCCGCCGCGCCCGCGGCCGAGCTCGCTGCCGCGGATCGGGATGACCTCGATGCCGTGCCTGCGCAGGTGATTGTTGGTCGTGGTGTTGCGCTCGTAGGCCACGACCACGCCGGGTTCCAGCGCCAGCACGTTGCAGCCGTCGTCCCACTGCTCGCGCTCGGCCGCGTGCACGTCCTGCGTCGGCGTGAGGACCTTGATGTCGTCGAGGCCGAGGGCCCGCGCGATCGCCTTGTGCATGTCCTCCGGCGGATGGTCGGTGACCTTCAGCTCCTTGTCGGTGTCGCCCGGCTCCACGGTGTACGACGGGAGCATGCCGAGCCCGGCGTACTTGGTGAACACGCCCACGTCGACGTTGGTCATCACGGTGTCGAGGTGCATGAACGCACGGGTCTTGGGCAGGTCGAGCGCCACGATGCGGGTCGCCGACCCCGCCCGGAACAGGTTGGTCGCCAGCATCTCCACGGCCTGCGGCTGGGTGCGCTCGCTCACCCCGACGAGCACGACGCCGTTGCCGAGCACCAGGACGTCGCCGCCCTCGATGGTGGCCGGGGCCATGCGCACGCCCTCGTACCAGACGTTGAACCCGCCGCCGCCGGGGTTGCCGTACCCCGCGGCGAACAGCGGGTGCCACCGGTAGACCGCCTCGTAGTTGACGGTCTCCCGTCTGCGCGCCTTCTTGCGCATCGGGTTGATCGACACCCCGTCGTACACCCAGCAGGAGGTGTCGCGGGCGAACAGGTGGTTGGGCAGCGGCGGGAGGACGAAGTCGTCCATGCCGAGCGTGTGGAAGGCGATGGAGCCCGGGTCGCAGCCCAGCTCCATGATCTCGCGTTTGGTGATCCCGCCGGTCAGCAGCGGCGCGAGCGTGTCCGCGTCGAGGGCGTCGAGCGTGTTGCGGATCGCGTCGGCGGCCAGCGGGCCGAACCAGTGCTCGTCGACGCTGCCGTCGAGGATGTGCTTGCGCGCGTCGGGGATCTCGATCACCTCACGCAGGAGGTCGCCGAGATGGTGCACCTCGACGCCGCGCCCGGCGAGCACCTCGCACCACTCCCGGTGCTCCTCCAGCGCGCGGTGCACCCAGAGCACGTCGTCGAACAGCAGGCCGTCCTTGTTGCCCGGGGTGAGCCGCTTGAGCGCGAGTTCGGGTATGTCGACCAGGACCCGGCGCAGCCTGCCCACCTCGGAGCCCACGTAAAACGTCATGTCCTGCCTATCCCCGCGTGGCGGGAATCACTCGTGCCGGCGGCTCCCCGTCGCGGAGGCGCCGAGCCCGTGACTACGCCGGAGAGGGCGGGCGCCGTCACGGGGAGCCGCGTACGAACCGAGGCGGGAGGTCAGAAGGACTCGACGGCGCGGCGGGCCTCCGCGTCGAGCACGCCCCAGTGGATGAACTCCTCGGTCAGCTCGACCGGCGACTTGTCGTAGATGACCGCGAGCGAGCGCAGGTCCTCCTGCCGGATGGACAGCACCTTGCCGTTGTAGTCCCCACGCTGGCTCTGGATCGTGGCGGCGTAACGGGCGAGCGGGCCGGCCTTGTCCTTCGGCAGCTGCGACAGCCGCTCCAGGTCGATGACCAGCTTGGGAGCGGGCGCGAGCGGGCTGGGGGCGGCTCCGCCGGGAAGAAGCTCCGACACCGGCACTCCGTAGAAATCCGCGAGCTCGGCGAGCTTCTGCACGGTCACCGCGCGGTCGCCCCGCTCGTAGGAGCCCACGACGACGGCCTTCCACCGCCCGCGGGACTTCTCTTCCACACCGTGCAGGGACAGTCCCTGCTGGGTCCGGATGGCGCGCAGGCGCGCGCCCAGCGACTTGGCGTAGTCAGACGGCATTGTGTGGCCCCCGGCTTTCTATGTCTCTTCTCACTTGATTGTGCGTCCTTGTCCTAAGCGTTCCGAACACCGGGGCTGGTGCCTGTGACCGGCACCTTCGGTGACCGCTGCGTCGGGTTTTACCCAGGAAGGTCGCGTGTTGTGGTTACGGACAGTGACGGTAAAGCCGACACTCCCAAAGGTCAAGCTGATTGGAAAAAAGAGCGTCAAACAGTGCTCTCACCGAAATCCCCGACACCCGGTGCGATGCGGCTTCCGATCCCCGGAACGTCCCCCGGCGCGTGTCGTCACGCCCAGGGCGAACGGTCCCTCCGTGGGCATCACCCCTGGCGGGAGGGGGGTTCGCAGACGGCCCTGATACTCTAAGCAGACCTGACACCCTTTTAAGACCCGTCCTGTGAGGCGGGAAAGGTGGTGACTTTTTCATGTCTGATGCCCGAAACCAGGCCCGTGCCGTCCTGGAGGGGCCCGACATCCACCGGGCGCTCACCCGGATCGCGCACGAGATCCTCGAACGCACCAGGGGCGCGGAGAGCGTCGTACTGATCGGCATCCCCACCCGCGGCGCGACCCTCGCGCACCGCATCGCCGGGCGCATCGCGCAGTTCGAGGGGATCAAGGTCCCCGTCGGCGCCATCGACGTCACGATGTACCGCGACGACCTGCGCCTGCGGCCCGCGCGCCCGCTCGGCCGCACCGAACTGCCCCCGGACGGCGTGGACGGCAGGACCGTGGTCCTCGTGGACGACGTCCTCTACTCCGGCCGCACCGTGCGCGCCGCGCTCGACGCGCTGAACGACGTGGGCAGGCCCAGGGCCGTCCAGCTCGCCACGCTCGTGGACCGCGGCCACCGGGAGCTGCCGATCCGCGCCGACTACGTCGGCAAGAACCTGCCGACTTCCAAGAGCGAGAAGGTCAAGGTCTTCCTGGAGGAGACGGACGGGCGCGACGCGGTCGTGCTCATCAAGGAGGACGACCGATGAAGCGGCACCTGATCTCGACCGGCGACCTCACCCGCGACGACGCGCTCCTCATCCTCGACACGGCCGAGGAGCTGGCGCGGGTCTCGCAGCGGTCCATCAAGAAGCTGCCGACGCTGCGCGGCCGCACGGTGGTGAACCTCTTCTTCGAGGACTCCACCCGGACCCGCATCTCCTTCGAGGCCGCGGCCAAGCGCCTGTCGGCCGATGTGATCAACTTCTCGGCCAAGGGGTCGAGCGTGTCCAAGGGCGAGTCGCTGAAGGACACCGCGCTCACCCTGGAGGCCATGGGCGCCGACGCCGTGGTGATCCGGCACAGCGCCTCGGGCGCGCCGCACCGCCTGGCCACCTGGGTGCGCGGCAGCGTGGTCAACGCCGGGGACGGCACCCACGAGCACCCCACCCAGGCGCTGCTCGACGCCTTCAGCATCCGCCGCCGGCTGGGCCGGCTGGAGGGCCTGAAGATCGCCGTCGTGGGCGACGTGCTGCACAGCCGGGTCGCCCGGTCCAACGTGCTGCTGCTGCACACGCTCGGCGCGGAGGTGACGCTGGTCGCGCCGCCGACCCTGCTGCCGGTGGCGGTCGAGACCTGGCCCTGCCAGGTCTCGTACGATCTCGACGCCGTGCTGCCCAAGTCGGACGTCGTGATGATGCTTCGGGTCCAGCTCGAACGAATGAACGCGGCCTACTTCCCCTCGGCGCGGGAGTACAGCCGCCGCTACGGCCTCGACCGCGACCGCTTCGCCCGCCTGCACGACGACGCCATCGTCATGCACCCCGGCCCGATGAACCGCGGCATGGAGATCTCCGCGGAGGTCGCCGACTCTCCGCGCTCGACGATCGTCGAGCAGGTCGCCAATGGCGTGACGGTCCGGATGGCCGTCCTCTACCTGCTGCTCGGCGGTTCCGAGCCCGCGATCGGAGGCGCCGAATGAGCACGTACGACCTTCACGAGGGGACTGTGACCACCATCCTCATCAGGGGCGCCCGGATCCTGGGCGGCGCCCCGAGCGACATCCTGCTGCGCGACGGCGCCGTGGCGGAGACCGGCGACCTCGGCGGAGCGAAGGCGGACCAGACGGTCGACGCCGACGGGCTGGTCGCCCTGCCCGGCCTGGTCGACCTGCACACCCACCTGCGCGAACCCGGCCGGGAGGACGCCGAGACCGTCGAGACCGGCACCCAGGCCGCGGCGCGCGGCGGGTACACCGCCGTCCACGCGATGGCCAACACCTCCCCGGTGGCCGACACCGCCGGCGTGGTGGAGCAGGTCTGGCGGCTCGGCCAGGAATACGGCCACTGCGACGTGCAGCCCGTGGGCGCGGTGACCTCCGGCCTCGAGGGCCGCCAGCTCGCCGAGCTCGGCGCCATGGCCGACTCCGCGGCCCGTGTGCGGGTCTTCTCCGACGACGGCAAGTGCGTGTCCGACGCGGTGCTGATGCGCCGGGCGCTGGAGTACGTCAAGGCGTTCGACGGGGTCGTCGCCCAGCACGCCCAGGAGCCCAGGCTGACCGAGGGCGCCCAGCTCAACGAGGGCGAGGTGTCGGCCAGGCTCGGCCTGACCGGCTGGCCGGCGGTCGCCGAGGAGGCGATCATCGCGCGCGACTGCCTGCTCGCCGCGCACGTCGGCTCCCGGCTGCACGTCTGCCACGTCTCCACTGCGGGCTCCGTCGAGATCATCCGCTGGGCCAAGTCGAAGGGCTGGGACGTGACCGCCGAGGTCACCCCCCATCACCTGCTGCTGACCGACTCCTGCGCGGAGAGGTCGCCGCTCGGCCCGTACAACCCGATCTACAAGGTCAACCCGCCGCTGCGCACCGCCGAGGACGTGCGGGCGCTGCGCGAGGCGCTGGCCGACGGCACGATCGACTGCGTGGCCACCGACCACGCGCCCCACCCGGTCGAGGACAAGGAGACCGAGTGGGCCGCGGCGGCCATGGGCATGATCGGCCTGGAGACGGCCCTGTCCGTGGTCCAGGAGGCCATGGTCGAGACCGGGCTGCTCGACTGGGCCGGCGTCGCCGACCGCATGTCCGCCCGGCCGGCCAGGATCGGCCGCCTGGCCGGGCACGGCCGCCCGATCGAGCCGGGCGCCCCCGCCAACATCACGCTGTACGACCCGTCGGTCCGGCAGCCCGTGGACCCTGCCGCGATGGCGTCGAAGAGCCGCAACACCCCCTACGAGGGGCTGACCCTGCCCGGCCGCGTCGTCGCCACGTTCCTGCGCGGCCGTCCCACCGTTCTCGAAGGGAAGCTCGTATGACAGCCCTGCTCGTGCTCGAGGACGGACGCGTCTTCGAGGGAACGCCGTACGGCGCCGTGGGCGAGACGTTCGGCGAGATGGTCTTCAACACCGGCATGACCGGCTACCAGGAGACGCTCACCGACCCCTCCTACCACCGCCAGATCGTGGCGATGACCGCCCCGCACATCGGCAACACCGGTGTCAACGACGAGGACCCCGAGTCGCGCAGGGTCTGGGTCGCGGGCTACGTGGTGCGCGAGCCGTCGCGGATCCCGTCGAACTGGCGCTCCCGCAGGACGCTCGACGACTACCTGCGCGACCAGGGCGTGGTCGGAATCGCGATGCCCGGCACCCGCGCCCTCACCCGCCACCTGCGCGAGCGCGGCGCGATGCGCGCGGGCGTCTTCAGCGAGGGCGGCGAGATCGCCGAGCTGGTCGAACGGGTGCGGCGCTCGCCCGGCATGGAGGGCGCCGACCTGGCCCGCGAGGTCAGCACGCCCGAGCCGTACGTCGTGCCGGCGATCGGGCGCAAGCGCTTCACCGTCGCCGCGGTCGACCTCGGCATCAAGGCCATGACCCCGCAGCGGATGTCCGAGCGGGGCTGCGAGGTGCACGTGCTGCCGGCGACCGCCAAGGCGGCCGACATCCTCGCCCTCGACCCCGACGGCGTCTTCTTCTCCAACGGCCCCGGCGACCCCGCCGCGGCCGGATACGCGGTCGAGTCGCTGCGGGAGGTGCTGGACGAGAGCGTGCCGTTCTTCGGCATCTGCTTCGGCAACCAGATCCTCGGCCGGGCGCTCGGCCTCGGCACCTACAAGCTGCGGTACGGCCACCGCGGGGTGAACCAGCCGGTGCAGGACCGCAGGACCGGCAAGGTCGAGATCTCCGCGCACAACCACGGCTTCGCCGTGCGCGCGCCGCTGGACGGGCCCTTCGAGACGCCGTACGGCGCGGCGGAGGTGAGCCACGTCAACCTCAACGACGACTGCGTGGAGGGGCTGCGCCTGCTGGACCGCCCGGCGTTCAGCGTGCAGTACCACCCCGAGGCGGCCGCGGGCCCGCACGACGCCGCCTACCTGTTCGACGAGTTCTGCGAGCTGATGGACAAGAAGGGGGCCAAGGGTGCCTAAGCGTACGGACATCAGGTCCGTCATGGTGATCGGCTCCGGCCCGATCGTCATCGGACAGGCGTGCGAGTTCGACTACTCCGGCACCCAGGCCTGCCGCGTCCTGCGCAGCGAGGGTTTCCGGGTCATCCTGGTCAACAGCAACCCCGCCACGATCATGACGGACCCGGAGTTCGCCGACGCCACCTACGTCGAGCCGATCACGCCGGACATCGTCGAGAAGATCATCGCCAAGGAGCGGCCCGACGCGCTGCTGCCCACGCTGGGCGGCCAGACGGCGCTCAACACCGCCGTGGCGCTGCACGAGGCGGGCGTGCTCGACAAGTACGGCGTCGAGCTGATCGGCGCCGACATCGACGCCATCCAGGCGGGGGAGAACCGCGAGCGGTTCAAGGAGATCGTCGCCAAGGTCGCCGCCGAGCACGGCCTCAACGCCGAGTCGGCGCGCAGCGTGATCTGCCACACCATGGACGAGTGCCTGCGCGCGGCCGGCGAGCTGGGCTACCCGCTCGTCGTCCGCCCGAGCTTCACCATGGGCGGCGCCGGCTCCGGCTTCGCCCACGACGAGCAGGAGCTGCGCCGCATCGCCGGCGCCGGCCTCGACGCGTCCCCGACCACCGAGGTGCTCCTGGAGGAGTCGATCCTCGGCTGGAAGGAGTACGAGCTGGAGGTCATGCGGGACCGCAACGACAACGTGGTCATCGTGTGCTCCATCGAGAACATCGACCCGATGGGCGTCCACACCGGCGACAGCGTGACGGTGGCGCCCGCGCTGACGCTGACCGACCGCGAGTACCAGAACATGCGCGACGTCGCGATCGCGGTCATCCGCGAGGTCGGCGTCGACACCGGCGGCTGCAACATCCAGTTCGCGGTCGACCCGCAGACCGGGCGGATGATCGTCATCGAGATGAACCCGCGCGTGTCGCGGTCGTCGGCGCTGGCGTCCAAGGCCACCGGCTTCCCGATCGCCAAGATCGCCGCCAAGCTCGCCATCGGCTACACGCTCGACGAGATCCCCAACGACATCACCAAGGAGACCCCGGCGTCGTTCGAGCCGTCGCTCGACTACATCGTGGTCAAGGTGCCGAGGTTCGCGTTCGAGAAGTTCGCCGGGGCCGACGAGACGCTGACCACCCACATGAAGTCGGTCGGCGAGGCGATGGCGATCGGTCGCTCCTTCCCGGAGGCGCTGCAGAAGGCGCTGCGGTCGCTGGAGAAGAAGGGCTCGTCGTTCGGCTGGGCGGGCGAGCCCGGCGACCTGGACGAGCTCCTGGAGGCCTGCCGCAAGCCGCACGACGGGCGGCTGCGCACGATGCAGCAGGCCATCAGGGCGGGCGCGACCCCCGAGCAGGTCCACGAGGCCACGTCGGTCGACCCGTGGTTCGTCGACCAGCTCTTCGCGATCGACGAGGTCGCCCGGTCGATCACCGCGCTCGACCGGCCCACCCTCGACCTGGCCAAGCGGCACGGCTTCAGCGACGCGCAGATCGCCGAGATCCTGGGCGTGGCGGAGGCCGAGGTGCGGGCCAAGCGCCACGAGCTCGGCATCAGGCCCGTCTACAACACCGTGGACACCTGCGCCGCCGAGTTCGCCGCGCGCACGCCGTACCTCTACTCGACGTACGACGAGGAGACCGAGGTGCCGGTGGGGGACCGGCCCAAGGTGATCATCCTGGGCAGCGGGCCCAACCGCATCGGCCAGGGCATCGAGTTCGACTACGCGTGCGTGCACGCGTCGTTCGAGCTGGCCAAGGCCGGCTACGAGACCGTGATGGTCAACTGCAACCCCGAGACCGTCTCGACCGACTACGACACCTCCGACCGGCTCTACTTCGAGCCGCTCACGCTGGAGGACGTCCTGGAGGTCGTGCACGCCGAGCAGGAGACCGGACCGGTCGTCGGCGTCATCGTGCAGCTCGGCGGCCAGACGCCGCTCGGGCTCGCCCAGGCGCTCAAGGACGCGGGGGTGCCCGTGGTCGGCACCTCGCCCGAGTCGATCCACCTCGCCGAGGACCGGGGCGCGTTCGGGCAGGTCCTCGCCGAGGCCGGGCTGCCCGCGCCCAGGCACGGCACCGCGACGACCGTGGAGGAGGCGCGGGCGGTCGCCGAGGAGATCGGCTACCCGGTGCTCGTGCGGCCGTCCTACGTGCTCGGCGGGGCCGGCATGGCCATCGTGTACGACGAGGACACCCTCGCGGCGTACATGGAGAGGGCGGCCTCGGAGCACCCGGTGCTGATCGACCGGTTCCTCGACGACGCCATCGAGATCGACGTGGACGCGCTGTTCGACGGCGAGGAGCTGTACCTCGGCGGCGTCATGGAGCACATCGAGGAGGCCGGCATCCACTCCGGCGACTCGGCGTGCGCCCTGCCGCCGATCACGCTGGGCGGCTTCGACATCAAGCGGATCCGGGCGGCCACCGAGGCCATCGCCCGCGGCGTGGGCGTGCGCGGCCTGCTGAACGTCCAGTACGCGATGGCGGCCAACGTGCTGTACGTCCTGGAGGCCAACCCCAGGGCCAGCCGTACGGTGCCGTTCGTGTCCAAGGCCACGGCGGTGCCGCTGGCGAAGGCGGCGGCGCGGCTGATGCTGGGCGCGACGATCGCCGAGCTGCGTGCCGAGGGCATGCTCCCGGCCGACTACGACGGCGGCACGCTGCCGCTGGACGCGCCGGTCGCGGTCAAGGAGGCGGTGCTGCCGTTCAACCGGTTCCGCGGCGTGGACACCGTCCTCGGGCCCGAGATGCGCTCGACCGGCGAGGTCATGGGCATCGACGAGTTCTTCGGCACGGCCTTCGCCAAGTCGCAGTCGGCGGCCTACGGCGCGCTGCCGACCAAGGGACGGGCGTTCGTCTCGGTGGCGAACAAGGACAAGCGGGCCATGATCTTCCCCGTGAAGGCGCTGGCGGACCTCGGCTTCGAGATCCTGGCCACGGAGGGCACCGCCGAGGTGCTGCGCCGCAACGGCGTACGTGCCAAGATCGTGCGCAAGCACAGCGACGGCACCGGTCCCGACGGCGAGTCGACGATCGTGCGGCGCATCCTCGACGGGGAGGTGGACCTCATCGTGAACACTCCGTTCGGCAGCCCCGGCCAGTCCGGGCCGCGCCTGGACGGGTACGAGATCCGCACCGCCGCCGTCAACCGCGGCATCGCCTGCATCACGACCGTCCAGGGCCTGGCGGCCGCCGTGCAGGGCATCCAGCACATCGTCAGGGGCGACATCGACGTGTGTTCTCTCCAGGAACACGCCAGGAGGCTGCGAAGCTAGCCCCAGGACCACGGAGGGCACCATGGAGCGCGGAGGGCGCGCTGGCAGTCTGGACTGAGGAGTGAGGGGGAGCGAGGCACGAGCGACCCGGAGCGACGAGGGAAGATGTCAGCTCAGGCGCCCGTAGCCGCGTGAGCGGAGCGAGCGCCATGAGCAGGGAGGGCGCGCTGGCAGTCTGGACTGAGGAGTGAGGGGGAGCGAGGCACGAGCGACCCGGAGCGACGAGGGCTGGACACACCGCGCGCTTCCGGCACGACCTCGCCAGCTCAGGCGCCCGGAGCCGCGCGAGCGGAGCGAGCGCAAAGGAGCAGGGAGTGGCCGGTAGTCCGGTTCAGGTCACGGGCACGGTGCTGACGACGCGCCGCGTGGACGCCTACCATGCGCTCACCGTCGTCGCGCCGGGCATCGCCGACCGGTTCCGGCCCGGTCACTTCGTCACGGTCGCCGTCGGTGGCCGCGACTCCTCGATGCTCACCCGGCGGGCCTTCACGATCCATGACGTGAAGCCGGACTACGGTGGCACGGTGGAGCTCGTCTTCGGCGTGCGCGGCGCGGGGACGGCCTGGCTCGCCGACCTGCGGGCGCGCGACACGCTCGACCTGGTCGGCCCGCTCGGCCGTCCCTTCCCCCTGCCCCGCGATCCCTGCACGTGCGTACTGGTCGGCGACGAGCACGGCGCGGCGGCGCTGTTCGCGCTGGGGGACGCGCTGCAGCAGCGGGGCTGCCGCATCGACTTCGTGCTGGGGGCGCCGTCGGCCGACCGGGTCTTCGGGGCGCTGCGGGCCCGCCGGATGGGCGAGACGACCACGCTGACGACCGAGGACGGCTCGCTGGGCATGCGCGGCAAGGTGACCGACGTGCTGCCCGGCGTGATCGCCGACGCGCGGGCCGACGCGGTCTACGCGTGCGGCCCGATGGAGACGCTGCGCGGCGTCACGGCGGTCGCCGTCGAGTTCGACATCCCCGTGCAGGTCGCCGTGGAGGAGTCCATGGCCTGCGGCATCGGCGTCTGCATGACGTGCGTGGTGCCGGTCATCGGCGACGACGGCGTGACCCGCATGGTCCGCGCCTGCACCGAGGGGCCGGTGTTCCGGGGCGAGCGGGTGCGGTTCGACGACGTCGGGACGATCCCGTTCGACGCGCTCGGCGCGCCCGGCGGACGGCATGCCTGAGCCGGGGCGGGGGAGGCGGCCGTGACCGCCGACCTGCGCACCTACCTGGCCCATGTGGAGCTGCCCAACCCGGTGCTGAACGCCTCCGGCTGCGGCGGGACCGGCCGCGAGCTGGCCCAGTTCTCCGACGTCCACCGGCTGGGCGCGTTCGTCACCCGGTCGATCACGATGGCCCCCCGCGCGGGACGGCCGACGCCGCGGATGGCCGAGACCCCCTCCGGGCTGCTGAACGCCGTGGGCCTGCAGGGCCCGGGCGTCGAGGCGTTCCTGGAGCGCGAGCTGCCCTGGCTGGCCGAGCGCGGGGCCCGCACGGTCGTGTCGATCGGCGGCGGCACGGTGACCGAGTACACCGCGCTGGCGCGGCGCCTGGCCGGCGTCGCCGGCATCACCGCCGTGGAGATCAACCTGTCGTGCCCCAACGTCGAGGACCGCGGGAGGGTGTTCGCCCGCGACGGGGCCGCCGCGGCGGAGGTCGTGGCCTCGGTGCGCGCGGCCACGCCGTACGAGGTGCCGGTGATCGCCAAGCTGTCCCCTGACGTGGCGGACATCGTCGCGGTCGCACGGGCGTGCGTGGACGGCGGCGCCGACGCCCTCGCGATGATCAACAACCCGGTCGGCATGAGCATCGACGTGGACACGATGCGCCCCTCGCTCGCGGCCGGCACCGGCGGCCTGTCGGGTCCCGCCGTACGGCCCCTGGCGGTGCGCTGCGTCTGGCAGGTCCACGCGGCGCTGCCCGGGGTGCCGATCGTGGGCATGGGCGGCGTGACGACCGGCAGGGACGCCCTTGAGCTCGTCCTGGCGGGCGCCTGCGCCGTCGCGGTGGGCACGGCGCTGTTCCACGACCCCTACGCCTGCCCGCGCGTCCTGAGGGAGCTTGAGGAGCTTCTGCAGGAGCGCGGGTTCGACCGGCTCGCCGACGCCGTGGGCCTGGCCCACCGGCCGGCGGGCGCGCAACCACGTTCGCGATCAGATCTCGAGGAGAGTTCGCTTTGACCACGCCCGCTCCCATCGCCGTCGCCCTGGACGCGCCCGACCTGGAGACCGCGGCCCGCTGGGCCGGCCTGGTCACCCCGCACGTCTCCACGGTGAAGGTGGGGCTGGAGCTCTACCTGCGGTACGGGCCCGACGTGATCGCCTCGGTGCGCGGCGCGAGCGGCGTGCAGGTCTTCCTGGACCTCAAGCTGCACGACATCCCGAACACCGTCGGCGCCGCCGCGCGGGCGGTCGCGCGGCTCAAGCCGACGTACCTGACCGTGCACGCCGCGGGGGGCCCGGCGATGGTCAGGGCGGCCGTCGAGGCGGCCCCCAACACCCAGATCGCGGCCGTGACGCTCCTGACGTCGCTTTCCGAGGCCGATCTCCGCGAGATCGGTATCCAGGGACCCCCTGAGGACGTCGTGCGCCGTATGGCCGCCGTGGCCGTCGGAGCGGGCGCCCAGGCCCTCGTCTGCTCGCCCCGGGAGGTCGCCGCCGTACGCGCGGAGGTCGGCCCGGACGTGACATTGATCACTCCCGGCGTGCGGCCCGCCGGTGCCGACACCCAGGACCAGGCGCGGGTGGCCACTCCGGAGGACGCCATCGCCCAGGGGGCCGACCTCCTCGTGATCGGACGGCCCATCACCGGGGCGCCCGACCCGGGCGCGGCGGCCGCCGGGATCGCCGCCGCGCTGCGCCGCGTGAGCCCCTGAGACAGCGACCGGCGGGCTCGGGGGCCGTCACCATGCGTCATCCCGCTCCGGGCCTGCTGAGGCGGTTTTGATCTACGAAGAGTAACTTTTCCAATACCAAAAGTAGTAAAATCAATTTTGTAGTCCGAGAAACCGCCCTTGACGTTGCCGTTACGGCCAAGACCAGCTAGTTTCCCCTCCCGTCCGAGTACATCGACAAGAAATTCGAGGTGACCCGGCGTGGCTCTTCCTCCCCTGACCCCCGAGCAGCGCGCCGCAGCTCTTGAGAAGGCTGCCAAGGCACGCAAGGAGCGTGCCGAGGTCAAGAACCGGCTCAAGCACGGCGCGGTTTCTCTGGCTGAGGTGCTGAAGGATGGGCAGACCGACGACGTCATCGGCAAGATGAAGGTCTCGGCTCTGCTGGAGTCGCTCCCTGGCGTCGGCAAGGTCCGCGCCAAGCAGCTCATGGAGCGCCTTGGTATCGCCGAATCCCGCCGCGTGCGGGGTCTCGGCGCCAACCAGCGCGCCTCCCTGGAGCGCGAGTTCGGCGGCGCCGAGAGCTGATCTCGGCGGCGTACGAGCGAGTTTCACGGGGGTACGGAGTGACCGACACGTCCCGGTCCGCTGGAGATCGGGCCCAAGAGGCAGTCGCGACCAGCGAGTTCCGGACACGCGGCGGTGACTCCATGCCTCGCCCGCGCCTGACGGTCCTGTCCGGTCCGTCGGGTGTGGGGAAGTCCACGGTCGTCGCCGAGCTCCGGCGGTCACACCCGGAGGTGTGGCTGTCGGTCTCGGTGACAACCCGGAAGCCCCGCCCGGGGGAGCGGCACGGCGTGGAGTACTTCTTCGCCGGCAACGACGAGTTCGACGAGCTCATCGCCTCCGGCGAGCTTCTGGAGTGGGCCGAGTTCGCCGGCAACCGGTACGGCACGCCCAGGCGGCCCGTGCTGGAGAAGCTGGCGGCAGGCGTCCCCACTCTGCTGGAGATCGACCTGCAGGGCGCCAGGCAGGTGCGCACGACGATGCCCGAGGCCCTGCTGGTGTTCCTGGCCCCGCCGAGCTGGGAGGAGCTGGAGCGGCGGCTGCGCGGCCGCGGCACGGAGCCTCCCGACGTGATCGCCCGCCGCCTGGAGGCGGGCCGGATCGAGCTGGCGGCGGAGAAGGAGTTCGACCTCACGATCGTCAACACGTCCGTCAAGGGCGTGTGCCACCGGCTGATAACCTTGATGGGAAACTCACCTAGCTAGGGGAATCACTGACGTGGCAAGCAGCTCCGCCTACGCGGAAGGCATCACCAACCCGTCGATCGACGCGCTTCTCGACATCGTCGACAGCAAGTACAGCCTTGTGATCATGGGTGCGAAGCGGGCGCGCCAGATCAACGCCTACTACTCTCAGCTCGGCGAGGGCCTGCTGGAGTACGTGGGACCCCTCGTGGAGACCCACGCCCAGGAGAAGCCGCTGTCCATCGCCCTGCGCGAGGTCTCCGAGGGCCTGCTCACCTCCGAGCCCATCGAGGGCTGAGCGCGCCGCCTTCGGCACGACCGAGCGGATGTGAGCGTCCCGATGGTGAAGCGGGAAACGCTCCCTGAGCGATCTGGAGGGACGCGCCGCCAGTCTGGACTGAGGAGCGAGGGACGAGCGACGAGGGAAGACGGCGGATGTGAGCGTCCCGATGGTGAAGCGGGAAACGCTCCCTGAGCGATCTGGAGGGACGCGCCGCCAGTCTGGACTGAGGAGCGAGGGACGAGCGACGAGGGAAGACGGCGGATGTGAGCG